>JANNTN010000570.1:0-18005 GCA_031394445.1 Anatilimnocola sp. | reverse complement strand
GCTTAGAGCTGCGCTGGTTTGGCGGCAGATATTCATAGAACAGCCAGACATCGTCGCTGTTGCCCGCTGCTTCGATCTGTCGGCTCATGAACCGCTTGAGCGGCATAACACCGGCGTTCCAGGCCGCTTCGGGATCGGTGACTTCGCCGCGCGTGTAGGGCTGAATGCTTTTGGAATAGATTTCGGACCAAGTGGGGCCCATGACAAGGAGCGTCATGAAGAGCGCGAGCGTCGTCATCACTTGGCTGGGCGGCAATTGTTGCGTTCCCAGCGCCTGGCGGAGCAGGCCGAGAACGACGACGATCCGCACGAAGCTGGTGGTCATCAACAGAATCGCGGGCGCTAGGCTCAGCACGGTCAACAGCAGCGTGACCTGGAGCGTCGAGCTGAGCTTTTGCGGGCTGGCCCACGATTCGGGGCCGCCGCGGAGGGCTTCGGCAATCGGATCGGGAAGGAGCGGAGCGGGTGGTGCTGCCGTCGTTGGCAACGAGCCCGACTGATTCGAAGTCTGAGCGTTGGCTAGAGGTATTGCCGCAAACCATAGGAGCGCAACAACGGCGAACTGCAAGTAACGATGCTTGTTCATCGGCTGCCTCGCGACGGGGCGGGAGTGGGGCCGACGAAGCCGCGGGGGGCGGGCTCGTTGGAAAGTTCGGAAAGCGTTTGCAGGAAGATGGTGGTGGAGCTGTTGGATTTGCCGCGGCGACAGAGGGAGATGAGGTGCTCGACCTCGGTGGCATCGGTGATTTCGGTCAACGGCTCGACTCCGGTGGGCGAAAGCGAGACGAGAAGCAGCTTGTGACCAACGCGAATGAGTTGCAGTTGCTGGCGAGCGGAAAGCGGGGCACGACCCAGCAATTCAAAGGCTTCCTGGGGGAGGATGCTTGCGCCGGGTGGGGAAAATTTCTTCGAGCACCACACAACGACGAGAAACACACCGAGAACTGCGCACAAACTGCCGACGACGGTGACGCCGGCACCGGTGAGTGTCGGCGCGGCGGGGCGTTCTGAACCGTGGCGGATCGATTCGCTACGAGGCGTGAGGCGGAGTGGTTGCTTATCGCTAGTTGCTGCCAGGGATTGCTCGCTGGAGATCAGACGGACATTGAGCGGCGGCTGTCGGGGAGGCTGAAGAGAAGCGGCCGGCGATTGAGCGGGATACGCACTTTGATTCAGCGGCCGCGCTTCGAGCATCGCACGATTCGAGAAAGGACGCGGCTCATCGACCGTCAGCGGAGTGATCTGTTGTGCGGGAAAGGAGTTAGGGTATTGGGCGTGCGCAGACGAGGTAACGAACGCACAAAGCAGAAAGGCAGTGCAGAATGTTGCTGGGGTGGGTCGCATCCGTGCGCAAGGTCATTGGTCATTGGTCATTGGTCATTGGTCATTGGTCATTTGCAAATCAACAAACGACAAACGACCAATGACGAACGACGGGGTTAGTCGAAGTCATCGCCAGTGAGGAGTTCGGTGACGCGGACGCAAAAGTTATCGTTGAGAACGAGGACTTCGCCGCGCGCGACGAGGCGGCCGTTGACGAAGACATCGACGGGGTCGCCGGCGAGCTTGTCGAGCGTGACGACGCTGCCGCGTTTCAGCTTCAGCACGTCTTCCAAATACATTTGTGTGCGGCCCAGCTCGATACGCAGGTCGAGATCGACATCGCGGAGCAATTCCAGCGTGGCTTTGTCGCCAGAGGCAGGCGCGCCTGAGAGATCTTTGAGCTCGAAAGGGGCCAAACCGGGGATGCCGGCGTTGACTGGCTGCTCAACCGAGGCGATGGCCTGCTCGGCCTGGCTCAAGAGAAATTGAACGTCGTCGCCCAAGCTCGGCCCGACTGATCGGCGCGGGGAGTAAGATGCTCGCGGCGGCTCCATGGTTGCCGTGGCAGTCGCGGAGGCGACCGGCTGCGATTCGGCGGCAGTAGCCGGTCGAGCTGCGGCATCAGGAGCAGTGGCCGCATCGGGAACGAGTCCGGAAGCCAATTGGGCTTGGCGCAGCAAGTCTTCAATTTCGTCTTGCTTCAAGCTCGGCGATTCATCAGGCATGGGAATCCGTTCCCTCGATCCTCAGTGGAGGACTACCAGGAGGCTTACGCCTCCCGCTCGCCGTTACTGTTCGTCGTGCTTATTGCTCGACGCGTTTACTGTTCAACAAAGGAAAAGTCGCTGAAGACGACTGAGTGCAGCAGCGGCTTGCCCAAGAGATCGTTACTTTTCGCTAAAATCCGCCGCTTGAGCAAGGCCAATCCGGGGTCGGTCAGGTCGTCGATTTGGCAGTTGCGGACCTCGAAAATCGCCTGGTCACGCAGGCGGTGCTGGTTTTTGGCCAGCAGCTCTTCAAATTCGTGGTGCTCGTCGCCGGGCACCGTGCCAATCAGGTGGAAATTCACGCGGAGCGTTACGTTCGAGGCCGGATGGTGGACGACGACGTTGAATTTGCCCAAGTCCACTTCAGCTTCGGCCTTGCCCTCGTGGCCGTGCCCATGGCCGCTTCCGTGACCATGTTTTTCGTCGTGCCCAGAGTGCCCAGCCTCCGCCTCTTTTGCGGCCTTCTCAGCCGACCATTTTTCCAGGTCGCTGCGGCTGGGGATGATGGTATAGGCCAGCAGGCACTCGACCGCGATAACGGCTGAGACAAGCACGGCGACGATGATCGTTTTGACCATATTGGTAAGCTCCCGCGGAGAGAGAATCCGCTAGCAAACCTAGGTCAAAATTCGGCCCAGCTTTTCGGTGGGCCAGTTTACAGATGCGAAAAAGCCGCTGCCGCTGATCTCCCCTGAACTCTTTTTAACGCAGGGGCGCAGAGGGCCGCAAAGGCGCAAAGTAAATGAATTGTGGGATGAGCCCTTTGCGGTCTTTGCGTATCTTTGCGCCTTTGCGTTTCATTCGGTTGACTCGAACAGCTAAGCCGGTCGGGCTGTTCGAGATTCGGTTTGATCGTCAGATCGGTTAAATCGTCAGAATCGTTACCGCCGGAGGTTTAGCAGTTCGTCGAGCATTTGCTGGGCTGCGGTGATGACGCGGGCGTTGCCTCGATATTGGGTCGTGGCCAAAACGAGATCGATGAGATTCTTGCCAATATCGGTGTTGGAAAGTTCGACGGCACCAGAGACGACCGATCCAATTCCTTGCTGCCCCGGGTCGCCTTCGATCGGCAAGCCAGAGTTAACGCCTTGGGAGAAAAGGTTTTGGCCGCGCTGCACCAACCCTTGTGGATTGGCGAATTTCGCCATCCGAATTTGGCCGAGGTCGCGGGTGACGCCGCTGGTAAATACGCCGCGGAGGCGGCCGTCCTCGCCAATGATGAAGCTCGACAGCGTGCCAGCCGGCGAACCATCCTGCCGGGCGGCTGAAAGGGAACTATTCGCGGTGGCCAGGCCAGAAACCTGCGAGAAATCGAGATCGAAGGAAAGCGGATCGGCCGAAGGGAGGTTGCGGCGCTCGATGGTCACCGTGTTGTTGGTCGTGCTGATAAGATTGCCTTGGCCATCAAAAGTGACGAGGCCCGTGCCCACGGAGATGTCGGCTCCGCTGTTGGGGCTGTTGTCGGATGAGTCGGCGAACCAACGATAAACGGTGGACGAGTCGGTGACCTGTTCGAGAACAGCCGTGATCCGCACATTCATGGGAATGCCGAGCGTATCGTAGGAGATGAAATCGGCCACGGCACTTTGACCGACACCGTCTTGAATGGTGCTGAAGGCCAGGTTGGGCGTGAGGGTTTCGCCGGCGTTGGTGCGGAGAACGAAGGCACCAAGGTCAATATCGATGGCGTTGTTCACGCCGTTATTGCCGACGGCTCGAATTTGACCATTGCTGATGGTGAAGCCGGGTGCCAGCGTGCCGGACTCGCCTGCAATGTTGTTGGCCGAACCATCAATGGGGTGCTGGGCGTCGTCGAGGGCCGTTTGAATGCCCGTCGCTTGCTGCATGAAATCGAGTAGGTCTTGCACGGTCGAGGTCGCAGTAACCTCAAACTCCTTCGTACCCAGCGTGCGGCCTCCCTTGCTCGGAGTGAACGACAGCGTGCCTTCGGCGAACATATTCTCGTAGTCCAGGCCGTCGCGCTTGACGACGTTGGTCAGCAGCGTATTACTGTTGATCGTGGGGCCGTCGAAGCCGAGCGCTTGATTGCCGGGAGTGGTCAGATTGGAAATATCGCTATCGGCGCGGCTGTCGGTGAAATCTTGGCCCGGCGGAATTTCTCCGACGAGGTAGAACGAGCCTGAATCGCTGGCCAGATTGCGATAAATGCGAATCGTATCGTAAGCGGGAAAGCTATCGCCGGGGCCGGGAACCGGCGGGGTGGGCAGATTGCCGAGTTGTACGCGGCCATTAACGATGTTCTGCGGCCCAATCACCACCGACGGGCGGCTTTCGGGTTCGCCAGCCGTGACATAGGTGATAACGTAGCTGTAGTTGCCGTTGAGCGCATCATCGTCCAGTGGCGTCGTGGAAAGCGCTGTGCCGCCATCATCCACAAAGTCAACGCCAGGAGTGGCCGTGTCGAGAAAGAAAAAGTCGGTCCCATTCTCCGCGGTGCGATACATATTGATGCCTGTATAGCCCGTGGGCAGAGCGGGCATGTTTTGTAGCGTGATGGTGTTGTCGTCGGTTCCCGTTCCGGTTGTGGCAACGGCAATTTCATCGGCGGGCAGCGTTTCCTCACCGCTGGCATCGACATAGGTGAAGCGATAGCGATAGGTCACGCCTTCAGTCAGCGCACCTCCGGTGTCGGTGTTGAGCGCGGTGACGGCAGACGAATCGGCAATCGGTGATGGGCTCGCGGTGGCGGCTGACGAATCGGGTCGGGGCACGCTGCCGTCCCCCAGCACGCTGCTTTGGATCACGCCCGCCGTGTCGGCAAGGTCACCCGAGGGAGTGAGCGCGCCTTGCAAGAACACGTTGCGAGTGGGCTGGGCAGTGGCGGCTGTTCCCAGGGGAATGGTCAGCCCGACGAGCGTCGTGCGTTGAATTTCGTAGTTTGTATCGACGCCGTAGCCGAGTACGCGCTCGCCGCCGAGCGAAACGAGTTCGTTGTTGGCATTGGTCTTGAATTGACCGTTGCGCGTAAAGAGTTGTTCGCCGTCGTTATTTCGCACGATGAAGAAGCCGTCCCCCTGAATGGCAAGATCGGAGGGGCTGCTGCTGATCTCGATGGTGCCTTGGGTGAAATCGGGCGACAGCGCGGCGATGCGCGTGCCGAGGCCCGTTTGCCGTGGGTTGGTGCCGCCGTCGGTGGCCGTGGGACCAGAGCCGAGGCTCTGTGTCTGCAAAAACTGCGTGGCAAATACGGCTTCAGAAGCCTTGAATGCCACCGTTTGCGAGTTTGCCAAGTTGTTGCCGACGACATCGACCTGTGTTTCGGCCGCCTGCATGCCGGTGAGGGCGGTGGTGAGTGCGGATGCTAGGCCCATATATCAAATCCTTCTCGGGGAAGTTGTCTTTTGTGGGATGTCATTTGTCACTTGTCATTTGTGAGATCGGCCTAATGACCAATGACCAATGACTAGTGACTAGTGACTAGTGACTAACCATCGACTTGGCGGATATTCTGCAAATCGACGGTTTTGTCGCCGATTTTCACTTTGTAAGAGCGTTTGGCGTTGTTATTGGGATCGACCTCAACCGAGACGCTGGAGATCGTTCCCGTGATGTTCTCGTTGTTGGAATCGAGCGCCGTGACTTCCTTGCCGATGAGGCCGCTGGCGGTGGTTAGGCTCTGCTGAGTCTGCATGGATTGCAACGTGCCGGTGAGTTGGTCGGAAGCAGCAATCGACCGCAGCTCGCCGATTTGTTGCACGAGCTGCGTGTTATCCATGGGGTTCAGCGGGTCTTGATTCGTAAGCTCGGCGATCATGAGCTGGAGGAAATGGTTAATGTCCAGATCCTTCAGGTCATGCACACTTTTCGACGAGTTGGAGGAACCACTTGTCGTGTTTCCGGCGGCTCCGATGGGGCTGGCCATGTGGAATATCCTGATTTGTTAGACGATGACGTTGAGCCCGCCGGTAGTTCCCACGGGGGTGGGTGCAATGACGCTCGGCGCGGATGGATTGGACACAGAGGTTAGGGGTGATGGCGCAAACCGTGGCTGGGTTTCTGCCGATTCGGGTTGGCGTCCTCCCGACTGGTCGGACATGCCACCAGGTTGGCGCTGCATCAAATCGACATCGAAGCGTTCGATGCGGATGCCTTGTTCGGCGAGTTTTTCGCGAAGGGCCGGCAGGTTTTCGATGATCGCGGTGCGCGCCGCATCGGTTTCGGTGTGCAACTTAGCGGTGAGCGCGCCGTTCTCGACGCGAATTTCGAGTTGTAACGACCCCAGTTCGGCTGGGCTGAGCCGCAGTCGTACCTCTCCATCGCGATCTTGAGCGGCGGAGAAGGCCCGCGCTACACGAGTCATCAGTCGGGCCGTATCGATTTCCACCGGCCCGCGAGTCTTGGCCGTATCACCAGCGGAAGCGAGAACTTGAGCTGGCAGGCGAGGACTCGCCGACACGCCGGCAACGGCTGGCGAGGAATTGGCGCTTGCGGGCTGTGAATTGGGCGACTGATTGGGAGTCGCCGCAGCCACTGGCGGAACGGCGATGGCAGTTGGATCGAGAGCGTTGGCCGATGCGACCGTCGGATCGGTTACTTGACTGGGCTTTGCGGCTGCTTCTTGATCAGTGGTGGTTGCCTCGTCTTGATGAGTGCCATCTTGACGCTCGTCAGCACCGGAGTCGCCGAATGACGTTCGCGATGTTTCCGACGTGGCTTCAACCTGCAATTCGGAAGTCGCGGGTAATGCCGATTCCGGCAATGTTTCCGAGGCTTGTGAGTTGCTTACTTCGGTCGCTCCAAGCTGATCAGCGCTGGTGTGGGATTTTGAATCGGTTGCGGATTCGAGAGCACCACTTTTTTCTACTTTGTCCGCAGTCGATTGTGGTACCGTCTGGTCGCCGGGAATGTTTGTATCGGCGGTGTTGGCCGGAGTGACGCCGTTGGCTTTTGGCTGCGAGCGGGGAGTTGACTTAGCTGCTGGTTTGTTGGTTGTCAGCGACGTGATGGCAAGGTTTTCTTGGAGTTCAGAATCATCACTGAGAGCCGCACTATCGGAAATCTCCACCACCGCTATTGCCGGATTGATACTAGCGGTTGGCTGGGGCAAGCCGGCGAGCGACTGGGCGACCAGTTCCTGGGCGGCAAGTTCCTCATCGGATGGCTCCGCTGAATCCGCCGATTCCGTACGATCCGATTCAACAGCGCCGTCCTTCGTATTTGGTTCTGTTGGAGAGCTGTCAGTCTGATCCATTTCCGTTGAAAGGTCGTCAGAGTCGTCGTGTGCAGGTGCTTCAGGCCCGCGACGTGCTTCGTGTTGGCTAGACTCGCGGAAAGCACTGGGCTCATCGCATGATTTGCTGCTCGTCGTGGGTGCTGCGGAAGGTGTCGGCGATCGCACCTCACTGAGGATGGATTCAAACGCGGATTGATCCCCATCGAGAGACGCGGCTGACGGCGGCGGGCCGAGCAGGTCCAAGATGGTCCCAATCGTCACGTTGGTGGTTGCAGTGGATGGCATGGATGGGCTGGCCGGTATCGTGTGGATCTGCTGAGGCTAGTGCGATGGGCTTACAAGCTCGTGCCTTGTTGCAGTTGGCTGCGCGTGTTGCGGAGTAACTCGGAGTCGGAGCCGCCCAGGCGAATAACTCGCAAAATTTCTGCCAACGTGATGTTTTCTTCCGGCGTTTTGAACTCGGCCAGAATCTTCTTGCGCTTGTCGAGTGGCATCGCCTTGAGGATTCTCACAACGTCCTCAATAGGATCATCGGTTGGAGATTTCGGTTCCTCCAGCATCTTGACGAGTTGCTCTTTGGCTTGCTTGGCCTGAATCGCTTCAAGTGTTTGCTGCACTTCGCGAAGCGCGCTGTCGGTCGCGGCGGTTTGCAAGTCGGACAGCCGTTTGTCGAACGATTGTTTCCAAGAATCGAGACGCTTGGTTTCGTTTTGCAGGCTGGTTTCGATCGTGCGGAGGTCGCCCAAGGCTTTGTCGATCGCGCTTTCGCGTAAATCGAGGTCCAGGCTGGCCCGCATTCGCAGGCCGCGGATCTGATCGATAGAGGGGGTCTCGGTTTGCGAGTTGAGAACGCTGGTGTTTTCGGGCGGCGGCGGTTTGATGCCTTGCAAAGCCGCGAGCATGCCGTAAATGCGTTCATCGTTGAGCGCACCCTTCGACCACAACATGCCGGTGATGACAACCACGGATACGAGCGTGCCGATTCCCAGCGCCGTGAAGAGCGAACCGATCCAAGAGAGTGCGGCTTTCATGTGGCGGCCTCCTGGTTGCGGACGTATCCAAGGAGCGCGATCTCATCGAATTGCTTGGCCTCCAAGCGCTCGGCCTGGCTGCGATGGGCGGCGAATTGGCGGTCGTGAAGTTTTTCGAGCACGCGAACCTGCCGATCGGCCTCGACGAGCGCCAGGCGGCGGCGTTCCGATTCGGCTTGGACCTGCGCGAGCTGTGAGGCGATTTGCTTGCGCTGGCTCAACAGCACCACGTCGTAGCGATGCGTCTGCAAAAGGCCATCGATATTGGCCGAGCCGGGTGATTTGAGTGATTGGACATGCCGGGCAAGAGCGGCCTGCTCGTCTGCAACCCGCTGTTCTTCCGCGCGCAACACCTCCTCGGCCCGCAGGGCCTTGGCCAGCTCCGCGCGGCGTTGATCGCGCTCGGCGATTCGCAGGCGGAGGAGCGTTTGTAGGCGGAAGTGGAACATTAAAGAATAGGGAGTAGTGAGTGGCGAATAGTGAGTAGGGTGTTATTGGTCATTCGTTATTGGTCATTTGCTGCTTGGCGTGGCCGCTTTGGCGAGAACCGGTGCTACTGCTGGTTTGCGGGCGGCTTGGCAGCGTTGGGCGAGTTTCAGCAGGTCGGTGCGGGCGGTATCGACGCTGGATTGATCTTCGATGGCTTGGCGGAGGAAGCGATTGATTTCGTCGCGCATGGCGATGGCGGCATCAACGGTGGGATTCGCGCCGGCTCGATACGCGCCGATCGATATCAGGTCTTCATGATCGTGGTAGGCAGACATCAACTCGCGCACGACCTGGGCGGCGGCCCGTTGCTCGGGTGGAGTGATGTCGGGGAACAATCGGCTGATGCTGCCGAGCACGTCGATGGCCGGCCAGTGGGCTTGCGAGGCCAGACGACGCGAGAGAATAACGTGGCCATCCAACAAGCCGCGAACCGTATCGCTAACGGGCTCATTCGTGTCGTCGCCTTCAACCAGGACTGAGTAAAAAGCAGTGATGCTGCCGTGTTCATTGCGGCCGGCTCGCTCGACCAATCGGGGAAGCAACGCGAACACGCTAGGAGGAAACCCGCGCGTGGTGGGTGGTTCGCCCGCCGCGAGGCCAATTTCTCGCTGAGCTAGGGCGAACCGCGTGAGCGAGTCCATGATGAGCAAAACGTTCTTGCCGGCGTCGCGAAAATACTCGGCAACCGTCGTGGCGGTCATCGCCGCTTGCACGCGAACGAGTGCCGGCTGATCGCTGGTGGCGACGACAACGACACTTTTCGCCCGGCCTTGCTCCCCCAGATCGCGGTCCAAAAAGTCGTTCACTTCGCGACCACGTTCACCGATCAGAGCAATCACGGCGACATCGGCAGAGGTGTAGCGGGCCATCATGCCGAGCGTGACGCTTTTGCCCACGCCGGAGCCCGAAAAGATGCCAATGCGCTGGCCTATGCCACAGGTAAGCATGCCATCAATGACGCGCACACCCGTGGTAAGTGGCTCGTCGATGCGAGGCCGGCTGGTGGCGATGGGAGGCAACGCCGAGATGGAAATGCGTTCGTCGAGCACAGGCGGCGGGCGATTGTCGATCACCTGGCCGCGCGAATCGATGACGCGGCCGAGCAGTTCCGGGCCGACGCGCAGCATGCGGCGCGTTTGACGCAGACGCACGCGGTTTCCTTTCCGCACGCCGGTCATTTCGCCGAGCGGATAAACAATCGTCTCATTACCGCGAAAGCCGATGACTTCGCCTTCCACGACGGAATTGGCGAGGCGATCGATCTCGACGACCGCGCCAACCGGCGCAGGCAGGCCAGCCACGGCTGCGGCCAATCCCTCAGTGCGCACGATGCCACCAGACATTGCCGTGGGGATGATCGAATCGAGTTGTGCCGTGAATCGGTTCATGAAAATTGACTAACTCAGCAGTTCCTCGGTGATGCGGGCCAGTTGCGATTCGAGCTGTTGATCGAGCGAGCCAAATTCGGTATCGACGCGGCAACCGCCGGCCGTGATCGCGTTATCGGCAACAATTTTGACCGTACCCAAGCCGGTCAGTTCGCTGGTCAGGCGCTGCACGTGGGACGCGATCGCCGCGTGGTCCGTTGGCGACAGCCGCACGATCACTTCCGCGTTGCCCGCTGCCAGAGAGAGCGATTCGCGAATCCAATCGAGAGAGATCTCAGGCTGGCGGGCCAGTTCTCGCCGACAAACTCGCTCGGCGATGGCCGATGCCAGGTGAACCGAGTGGCGTTCCCAGTGCTGTTGCCAAGTGTGCCGCGACTGCTCAATTTGTGCTGTAGCCGCTTTCAGCGCGGTTACGATCTCCGTCATTTGCTGATCGAGACGCGTTTTCAACGAGGCCTGCGCCACTTGAATGGCTGCTTGCCGACCGTCCTCCGTTGCCTTGGCTTTGATTTTCGCCGCTTCCTGGCGAGCTTGATTGATAATATTCGCGGCCTCGGCTCGGACGTTGCCCAGATACGACTGCCCCACGTCGTCGAAGTGAAACGCCTTGTGCGGCGACTTCGCGTCAGAGTCGATCAGTCCTGAAGCTTTGATGATTCCGGCCATTGAGGTGGTTGCTCTTAGACTGCAGTGGCAAAACGGATGGTGGCTGGCAGTTCGATGGTTCCTTCGTGCGCTAAGCGACTGGCGACCGCCGCTACGGCCGAGCGGGCCTGCTCGACATCGCGCAATCGCAGCGGGCCAGGATGTTCCAAACGGCGGCGCAGTAATGCGGCATCTTGAGCGGGCAACTTCTTCAGGATACGAGCCACCAGCCGCGGCGAAGCCCCCGTGAGGGAGATCAAGGCCAGTTCCGTCTCAGTGGCGGCAAACACTGCGCGTAGAGCGCGGTCGTCAAGTTGCAGCAGATCGTCGAACGTCAGCCAAGATTGCTCGTCGTCTGCTGTGATTGAAAGCGTTTTCCGTGCGGGAGCCGGCGAAGGATGCGAATCGATGCGGTACCGCATCGCCGTAACTTGTTGATCGCTCGCCGCCGCCGGGTCTGCCGGGAACAACCCCAGTTGCTCCAACAACGGGCGATTTCGCTCGCCCAACTGCATGACCAGCCGTTGACGTTGACGAAAATCCATTGCCCTTAGCACGGCATTGAGATGCGGCAGCCGGCCCGAACTCATGCCCGACCGACGAATGTGCGGGGCGAGCAGTCGGCGCAGCTCGCGAGCCAGATCGGATTGCACTTCGGGAGAAAGTTGATCGAGCCAGGCAATGCGTTCGAGCGCCTCGGTAGCCAGGGCAGGCGAAAGCTGTTGCAGCAGTGCGGCTGCTCGCTCCGCCGGCAAATGGGCGACAACGACCGCAACGGTTTGCGGCAATTCGCGGCTCAAAACAGCGGCGATGGCCGACGTTTCTACATCCGCCAAAAAGTCGAACGACGAAGGGTGATCTTCAATTGGCTCATAGCGGTCCGCCGGTGGCGGGGGTGCGATCGTGGTGGCAGCGGCGGCTTCGACGTCGGGATCGAGCATCAGATCGACGCCGTCATCGTCCGAAGCTGCCGGCGATCCGTGCTTGGCTTGCATAAACTCGGCCAACACCAGATTTCGTTCGTTGGCCGATACGGAGTCGAGCTCCACCATGGCGCTGCGGACCTTGGCGGCATCGTCGGTGCTCATCTGTTGCAGCAGCGCTTCCGCGGCACGCTCGTCGAGCGTGGCGATCAGCACAGCGGCTTTGCGAAGTGAAGGGGAAAGTTGTGACATGTCGGATCGCGATGGTGTCGTAACTTGTTGACTGGGAACGAATGTCTTATGCCGCTTCGCCAATCCACGACCGCAGGATGGACGCAGCCGCGTCGGGATTCTCTTTCACGATCTCGTGAAGCTCGGCCTTCAGATCGGGACCGCTGGAAGTGAAACGTGCTTTAAGTGCGCGAGTTGGCTCAGCCTCGTCGTCCGTGGAGGGCTCGTGAATGGCCAGATGATGGGGCTGGTCCGACGCTCCCGTCGCTGCGGTTGCCGCAGTAGGTTTAGGCGAAGCCGTAGAGCGAACCATGCTCCGCATCATGAGCAAGCTAATCAGGCCCAGACCGACGACGGCCAGCGTTTGCCAGTTATCGGCCAGCCAACTTGTTGCGTCGCTGGCCAGAGTCGGCGGCACGAGAGCGGCCTTGGGCAGATCGACATACGTCTCAACCACAATGTGCGGATAGGGATTGGTCCCCTTCTCGACATCGGGCAACAGATTGCGAACGGTTTCTTTCAGCCGTTGCTTGATTTCGGCTTCGACTTGCGAAAGCTCGGTTTGTTCGGGCTGCTTGGCGGGTTTATCCGCCGGCTGCGGGTTGCGCTTCTTCCAAACCTCGACGTAATAGCTGGCGGGGATGTCGATTGACGCGGTCACTTTTTTGGGAACGAGACGTGCCATTTCGACAACCGTCGTGTCGTGGCCGGGAAGGCTTTTGCTATCGGTGCGCGTTTCGGTAATTTGCGATTCCGGTCCGCTGGCGGCCCCAGTGACTGCGACGGCGCGGTTGCCGGGCGTTTCCACGCCGTTGGCTTGCGCTCCGACGCGGCCGCCGCCTTGCGGAGCGCGCGTCATCGATTCTTTGGTCGATTCCTGCGTGTCGATCGGCACCGGTTTGAGGTCAGGCGTGAAAGTATGCTTCGTGTGCAGCGTTTCGGGATTCAGCTCGACGTTGACGCCGACAATCACACCCTGGATGTAAGCCAGTTGCTGCTGGATTTTGGCCTGCCATTCGCGTTCGAAGCGGCGTTTGTGCATCGCATAGATGCTTTCGTCTTCGCTGCTGCCGTCAGGGCTGATAGCGCCGCCGTAGGTCGCGCCATTCAAATCGGTGATCGTGATATTGCGGCGGTCGAGGCCGACATAAGCCGAGGCGACGATGTTGCGGATCGCTTTGACCTGCTCTTCTTCCAGCGCGCCGCCCCGCGTTTGAATGGCGACCATCGCTGTTTTTTGCTTTTGTTGTGACAGGCCGCGTTTGGCCTCTTCGTCGAACTGCACGGTGGCCGATTCGATCCCTTTCATGCGGCCGATAATGAGCGAAAGCTCTTTCTGCTTCGCGTTCCAGCGTTTGACGTCCATCGATTTGCTGCTCGCGAACGGATTGTCGGTTCCAATCGCATCGTCGAGATATTTGTAGAAGTCGGCGGGGAGAGCATTCCCTTCGGCCAAAGCGGCCAGGTATTGATCTTTTTGCCCGCGCGGAATGCGAATTTGACTGCCGACGATTTCGCTCTTGCGCAATCCCGCCTTGGCAAACGCCGCCTCAATCGCGGTCAGTTCGCTTTGCGTGAAGCCCCGGCCGCCGAGCAGATATTCGTTGCCGCCCGTGGCCTGAAACTGATACAGATAGCCCAGGCTGACGACGACGATCACCAACAGCAGCACCGTTGCGAGGCGCGTGCCGGCGCTCATCGAGCGAACGAGCTCGACCAACTGAGCGTAACCTTGATTAACGAAATCCATCCGTGGAACCCTGGGTGGGGCAGGCATCGTGCCTGCCGTTTATTTAATTCATGGCCGGCCAGAGGCCCGCCCCACGACTAAATTCGAATGTTATTCACTTCCTGATATGCCTGAACGAGCTTGTTGCGAATCTGAAGCATCATGCGGAACGAAATATCAGCCTTCTGCAGCGTGGTGAGCACTTCAGCCGGGTTCACGTCGCCGCCAGTAACCAGTTGCTCAACGGCCTGGTTGGCTTGGCTCTGCATCGTGTTCACCTGACCGAGCGCTTCCAGCAGAATGTTCTTAAACTCTCCGCCACCAGCGGCAGCAGCGCCGCCTAACGGAGCAGCCAGTGGCGCCGCGGGAGGTGTCAGCGGTATTCCAGTAATCGGGGTCATGCGAAACTCCCTTCACCTATCCCAGAATTCGTAACGATTGTTGGGCCATGTTCTTGCTCAGTTCCATCGCACCGATGTTCGCTTCGTAGGCTCGCGTGGCGACGAGGGCATCGACCATCTCGGCGGTCATGTTCACGTTCGGATACGCCACATAGCCCTTTTTCGGGCCATCTTTGATCGCGTAAGGATGCGACGGCTGCCAACGATACAGTGGTTCGATTCTCTCCGTTTCCACCGACGACACTTTCACGCCGACACCGCCATCTTTGGTTTCCAGCTTCTCATCGGTCTGAAATACCACGTACCGCGCCTGGTAGGGCTGCATGTGGCCGTTCTCGTCGCGCTCCATCGAATTCAAATTCGCCAAATTGCTCGACACGGTGTCGAGTCGCACGCGCTGGGCGACCAGAGCGCTCGTGCTGATGTCGATTGCTGGAATCATGGGTTACCTCGTCTGCGTTCGACTCGCCTTACACGCGCTCGCTAATGGCGGTTTGCAAAAGCTGGAACTGGTCGGTCATCACGGTTAGGGCAAAGTTGTGGAGTAAATGGTTTTTGGTCATTTCGGCGACCTGTTTTTCCAGGTCGATGTTCGTGTCGTCGTGATAAACAATGTTCTCGAGCGTTGCCCGAACCTGCCGCATGGGATCGCCCTGTTGGCTGTACGCCACGGAAGACGACAACGGCTGATTGGCTTTCTGGCTTTGGGCGATGGCTTCCTTCAATCGGTCTTGAAAATCGGTTTGCGACAAATCGCGGAGGTGATAGCCGGGAGTGTTGACGTTGGCGATGTTGCCAGTGAGCACCGTGTGCCGCGCCTGGGCGAAGTTGAGCACTTCGCCAAGGGCGGGAATCGATGTCGAGTTGAACAAGTTTGCCAACATGGCTCAGCCTTCCTCGCTTGCCAGGACTAACCGTCCCCAAGCAACCGCCGTGCCGCTAGCGGCACGCTGCCGCGGTACGCTTCGCATTCCGGCCCGGCCAATCGCCTTAAACAGCGCTACTGGCGGGAATTGGGCAAACAGCGTATTTGTTCGCTTGGGCCGCGCCGGTTCGGGCGCTCGCGGTTTCGCTGCCGTGTTGCCGGCGGTTTCTGCCGCTGGCAATCGGCAATTTCTGCCGAACTGAAGCCGATTTTGCATGGATGGGATCTCGCGGGGGAAACGGGAAAAACTCAGGCTGCCTTGCCAAAAACACGCGCGCGGGGCGCGTAGCCATACAGCCGCAGCTTGTTGGTAAGCGTGCGAATGCCGATGCCCAAGGCCTGGGCTGCTTTCGCACGGTGTCCGTCGTAATGTTCGAGTGTCGATTCGATCAGCCGGCGCTCCATATCTTCCAGCCGAGTGCCGACGCCAATGGTCTCAGTTGAATGGCCAGAAGTTGCCGTCGCATCCGTTGGGCAGCAGTTGCCGGTGGGATCAATCAGCCACAAACGCAGATCGTCGGCGGTGATGGTTTGGTGGGCAGTTAACACACTGGCCCTCGTCACCAGATTTTCGAGTTCGCGCACATTGCCCGGCCAGTGATAGTTGCAGAGCAGATCGAGCCCGTCGGCGGATAGCTCGCACGGTTCCTTGCCTAGACGACTGGCTGCCTCGCTGGCGAAATGATTCACCAAGAGCGGCACATCATCCAGCCGTTCGCGGAGCGGCGGCACAGCAACCGGCACAACAGCTAGGCGGAAATACAAATCTTGGCGAAAGCGTCCAGCCACCACTTCGGCTTGCAAGTCGCGATTGGTTGTCGCCACAACGCGGACATCCGCCCGGCGCGATTCGCTGGCACCGACCCGCTCGTAAGACCGTTCCTGCAAGACGCGGAGCAACTTGGCTTGCAGCGAGAGGTCGATCTCGGTGATTTCGTCGAGCAGGATGGTGCCACCTTCGGCCAATTCAAACCGGCCAATCCGTGGCGCATCGGCGCTGGTGAAGGCACCCCGTTCGTGGCCAAATAATTCACTCTCCATAAGCTGCGGCGAAAGCGCCGGGCAATTCAAACCCACCAAGGCCCGGCCACTGCGGCGACTGGCGG
Source organism: Anatilimnocola sp. (assembly GCA_031394445.1). Classification (GTDB taxonomy): domain Bacteria; phylum Planctomycetota; class Planctomycetia; order Pirellulales; family Pirellulaceae; genus CAYLLN01. The sequence goes on along the minus strand of JANNTN010000570.1, from coordinate 1,853 downwards.
CGTGCAGGCAACGAGCGACCAACTCCTTGCCCGTTCCGCTTTCGCCGGTAATGAGAATGGTCTCGTCCGTCGGTGCGGCTTGCGCGATTCGCTGTCGCAATTCGGCCAATTTTCGGCTTTGGCCAACCATGATCGATTGCCAGATCGGCGCGGCGGCAGGCACGCTCGACCGCTGGCCAACCTTATCGCCGTGACGCAGGGCGCGCCCAATCAGCGTTTCGAGTTGCTCCACGTCGAACGGCTTTTCGATGTAGTCGAACGCGCCGTACCGCATCGCTTCGACGGCGGAGGTGACCGAGGCGAAAGCGGTGATCATCACAATCTGCGATTCGACCTTCCGCTCGGACAACGTGCGAATGAACGCTAAGCCGTCCATGCCTGGCATTTGCAGGTCCGTCACAATGACGTCGAACGGGTTTTTCTCAACGATTTTTAAGGCTTCGATAGCACTGGCCGTGGAGAAAACCTCGTGGCCGGCCGCCTTGAGCACATCGACGATCGACTGCCGAGCCCGCGCGTTGTCATCGACGACGAGCACGCGGCCTACCAGTTCGGGAATCATCGGCAGGGAAACAGGCTTCGCGTCTTTGCGCGAAAATGTTCCTCCTAGCGGCATTTTGATGATCGAAGTTGTCATGCGGCTCTCTCCAGGACTTGCGTCGCTTGAGGAATGATGAGCGTGAACGCGGCACCACCTTCGGGGCAATTGGTCACCAACGCCCGCCCGCCATGAACGGCAGCGATGCGCTCGACGATGGCCAGCCCCAGTCCGGTGCCGCTCCCTTTGGTGGTAAAAAACGGCTCGAACAAACGGTCCATAATCGGTGCGGGAACGCCCGGCCCGCTATCGGCAATTTCGATCTCCAGGCCCGCTGCCGTGTGGCATGCGGTGGCGACCAACTCTCCGCCATCGGGCAACACGTCGAGCGCGTTCAGCACCAGATTGAGAATGGCTCGCTTGAGCATGTCGGCGTCTGCGGTCGCCGTCAGGCGCTCGTCGCAATCGACACGGGCCCAAATGCCCTGGGCATCGAGCTGCGGTGCCAGCGATTGCACGACATCTTGCAGCAATCCCATGACGTGAATGCGCTCGCAGCGTGGATCGCGCTGACTGGAAAAATGCAACAAGTCGCCCACTGTGGCCTCCAGTGCCGTAAAGCCGGCCATGACCTTATCGAGTACACTCGCGCTGCTTTCATCCGCGTCGATTCGCCGCCTGAGCAGGCTTAGATAGAGTTTCATCGGCACCAGGCTATTGCGCACCTCGTGGGCGACGTGTGACGCCATCTGGCCCAAGTCGGCCAGGCGATTTTTTCGCGCCAGCTCGCGGTTTTTGGCTTCCAACTCATCCGACAGACGGCTCACTTCGCTGCGCAGCGCTTCGTGTGTTTGCTGCAAGCGATCGGTCGCTTCGTTCCATGCCAGCAAAATCGTTTGCAGGTCGGGATCGGCCATGTTCACGACTGGCGGCGCGGCGGCCGCTATCGCGGGTTGCCCCGGCGGCGTGGGAAATTTCAAAATTATCGGTTCGTCGATCATGGGCCTATCCTTCGTACCGCAGGCTGGTGGCAGCCGGGCCAAGTGGCATGTAAGCGGCTCGCGCGTCGGCTCCCATTTGCACGGAAGTGAGCGCCGCTTGCGAGGCATCGCGGCGCTGGACCATTTCCTTCTCTGCGACCTGCTCCAATTGCATCGCCTCCGCGAGCAAGGCATTGCACTGCTCCGCTCGGACCTGACAAGCGGTGCGGTGCGCCGGCGATTCCCAAATTCGTTGGTTGGGGTCTTCGTCGCGAAACGGCGTCATGGCCTGTTCGATCTTTTGCAGATGACTGATCACCGACTGCTTCCCCGCC
>JANNTN010000564.1:0-21738 GCA_031394445.1 Anatilimnocola sp. | reverse complement strand
CCGACGACGAAATGAACGTCATCTTGGTGTCGGGATCGGCAGCGGGGGGTGATACAGCCGGGATTGGCCTTTCGACGGCCGTTACCAACATCACGCGAACGGTCCAGGCGTTTATTGGTGATGCGAGCGTTTCAGCGAAGGGACTGGGGACGGGTCTGACGGACCCAGGCGGCACCGGGTATGGCGGCAAAGGGATCACGGTCGATGCACGGGCCGTGGATCATGTGATGCTGTTTGCCGCGGGTGGGGCGGGCGGTGGCGATGCGGCGATTGCGGCTTCGGCAACGGTGAATGTGATCGACACCACCGTCGAGGCATTCATCGACGCTGGCGCGCAGATCAACGCGAGCAACGCCGGAGCGGATATTGGTCAATCGGTGCGCGTGCGGGCTGAGCACTCCACATTCACTCTCGATGTGGTGGGCAGTTTTGCGGGATCGAGCGAAGTGGGAATTGGTGCGGCGGTCGATGTGCAGGACATCACGAAGCGGACCAAGGCGTACATCGACAACGACGCCGTCGTCAATGCGGCCAACAGCGTGTTTGTCGAGGCAGTGGCTGATGACTCGATTTACTCGATTGCCGCCGGAGCGGCGTTCGGCGGCAGCGTGGGCGTTGCTGCGTCGGTTTGCGCCCTGGCTCTGGATATCGACACGCAGGCCTCTATCGGGTCGAACGCGACGGTAACGGCCGGTGGCAACGTCAAGGTGTCTGCGGTCAGCGATAGCCAGGTGAGCACGGTTGCCGGCAATATTGGCTATGGCGGCACCGCGGCGATTGGTGCGTCGAATTCAACAGTCGTTCGCGAAGACGTGACGAAGGCCTTTATTGATCAGGGGGCGCATGTCACCGCGCTGGGCGCGCGGGGCAACATGACGATCTTTACCGGTCAGAAGAACAGCGGTGGGGCCAGGTTGACGCAAAACGCGACGGGAGTCTCCGTCACGGCTGTTTCTTGGGAGGACTACGTCACCATCGCCGCTGCGGGACAGGTTAGCGGCGAAGTAGGAGTCGCGGGGACAGCGGTTGTCAATGTTCTCACCGACACGACGCTGGCCTACATCGGAGACGATGCACGCGTCAATGAGTTCAACACGGGAGCGGGGACGAGCCAGAGCGTCAACGTGCTGGCGAGCGATAACAGCGGATTGATTGGCGTGGCAGGCGCGCTGGGCGGTGCGGGCACCGCCGGCGTGGGAGCTGGCGCCGATGTCGCCACGATTAGCAAGACGACACGAGCTTCGATCGATCCGGGTGCCTTGGTCAAGGCCAACGATGCCGTGCGCGTGCAGGCCCTCTCGCGTGAAGATATTACTTCGGTTGCGGCTGCCCTGGGCGCTGGCGGAAGCGTCGGCATCGCGGGAACGGCGGGGGTGTACGTCATTGACATCACCACGCGGGCCTATGTGGATGGCGGATCGCTAGCTGCGGATGGCGCGGTCGTTACGGCCGAAGGAAACGTGCTGGTTGAGGCCGACGACGTGCTCGAGATCGATGTGATTGCCGGCAATGTGGCCGCTGGCGGATCGGTGGGTGTCGGTGCTTCGGCCGCGGTAACGACGATCAACAAGACGGTCGAATCCTTCATCGACCGCAACGCGAAGGTAACCGGCAGGGGCCTGCGGGCGACCACGATCTCAGCAAAAACGGGTGAATTTACGATTGGCTCGGCGGCTGATGTGGGCACGCAGTCGTTCCCTAGCATTAGCGGCGGATCGAACCCCAACTCGAAGGTTCGCAGCCAAGGATTCGAAGTCACCGCACCTGGCGGCTTTGGCGGAGCCGATTTGAGCCCCGATACGGACGCTGATTCAGTCAGTAATTCGTCGCTCACGCACCAACGGACCTCTCAAGCAGTAACCAAATCGCTGAAGGGCGTGGTCGTGACGGCCACGAATCGCGATGACGTCGAAACGATCGGCTTTAGCGCGGGGGCGGCGGGCAGCGCGGCGGTAAACATCGGTGGCGTGATTCACGTCATCACCACGCATACGCAAGCCTATGTTGAAGAAGATGCACAGGTGAACGGCCAAAACGCCGGCGCGGGGAGCGATCAGAGCGTCTTGGTGGCGGCGGGAAATGACTACTATCACCTGGGTGTTGTCGCCACGGGTTCGGTTGGCGGCAGCGTGGGGATTACGCCCGGCGCGCATGTGGCCGTGGTCGATGCGACGACGTTGGCCTATATCGACGATGAGACGCTGGTCAATGCGGCCCGCGACGTGCTCGTGTTGGCCGATGCGAAGGAAGACATTGTTTCGATCGCGGCCAGTGGGGCCGGCGGCGGACTGGTTGGAGTTGCAGGCGCGGTGACCGTGCTGGACATCGAGACGGAAACTCGGGCCTTCATCGGCGACAACGCCACGTCGGACGCCAATGGCGCGGATGTGAACGCCGATGGCAGCGTGCTCGTCTCTGCAAACGACGATACGGAGACGTTTGCCATCGCCGGTAGTCTGGGCGTGGGCATTGGCGCGGCCGGCATTGGCGCTTCTGTGGCCGTAATCACGATCGATAAGAACACTCAATCCTTCATCGGCGACCACGCACAAATCGATGGCAAGGGAAACGGCGGGGCAACTGCGGGACTGGTCGGCGTCTTCGATGGCAGCATCGGTTCCGCGCCCTTCGGCACGTTGACGCGACTGCGTGGTGTGGCCGTCCAAGCGTCGTCGAGCGAAGACGTGTTTACGCTCGCTGCGGCTGGTGCCTTTGGCCTCTATTTCGGTCTGGCTGGCGGCGTGTCGATCAACATGATCGACTCCAACACGAGCGCGTTCATTGGCAATGGCGCGGATGTGAACCAGGACGCAACAGGCACCCATTCGCTGCAATCGGTCAGCGTCTCGGCCGTGAATAGCACGGAAGTGTTCAGCTTTGCGGGGGGACTGAGTGGCGGATTTGTGGGAATTGGCGGCGGTGTCGATGTGGGGGCGATTCGCAACGACACCACCGCTTCTATCGGCCCGAACAGCCGCGTTTCGGCTCGCAGCAATATCGATGTGAATGCTCTTTCGAATAAAGAGGTGTTCGCCATTGCGGTGAGCGCTGCGGGGGGTGTTGCGGCGGCGGCCGGCTCGGTTTCGGTGTGGAGTTTGGGTGGCGACATCGACAGCAGTTACGAAGTCGAGCAGCGCGACGAAAATGGCAACGCCAAGCCGAGCCAGACCGACGATGGCCTGACGGATCACAATTCGGGCGATGGGCAGAATGCCAATATCAACGATTCGACCTCTCACGCCGGGTCGCGCACGGGCAAATTCACGGGCCTGTTGGGTGGTTACGGCAGCAGCAGCCGGCAAGGACAGATTACATCGCAGGCCTCGTCGCGCATCAGCCAGATGTCGCCGAGTCCCGCGCTGAAGACGACTGGCGCGTCTGGAACCACGTCATATATCGCCAGCGGTGCCATCGTGAGCGCGGGCGACGATGTCGGCGTGCGCGCTAAGGAGCAAATCGAAGTCGAGATGATCGTGGGCAGCGCGTCGGGAGGGTTCGTTGGCATTGGCGGATCAGTCGCCGTGGTCACCATTTCGAGTGACACGGATGCGTACATCGGTGCGGCCACGGTGAGTGCCGGTAGTGGTTCAGGCGACGACATTTTGGTCGAAGCCCGTATGGTAGAAGAAATGGACGTACTCGCGTTCGCGGGACAAGCCGGTTTCGTGGCCTTGGGAGCGCAGGTGGCTGTCGTGAACGACGAGAGCCAGCAAGTGGCACACATTGACAGCGGCGCGGACATCCTGCGGGCAGGCGGAACCATGAAGGTACATGCCGCTGCGGAGCGTGACATTGACGTGACCGCAGTGGGTGGTCAGTTCGGCGCGGTGGCGCTGGGTGCAGCCGTCGTGGTGGTGGATGTCAGCGGTTCGACGCAGGCTTTCACGGGCAACGTGGAAATCGGACAGACGGGGCAGGTTGTCGGCAATGTGGAAATCGTCGCGGAATCGGACGGAGTGTTCGATTTGGACACGGTGGCAGCCGTCGGCGGCGTATTTGGCGGCAGCAGCGGTTCCGTCGTGCGTGGCGTGTTCGACCCGACCATGGAAGCGTCGATTGGAAATGGTTCGGAAATCACCGCGAGCAACCAGGTGCGCGTGGCGACTTTGTCGAGCGCCGATTTCGAGGCCGATGCAGTCAACGTGAACGTCGCTGCGGGCGTAGCGATCGGCGCGGGCATCGCGGTTATCGATGTTCTGCCGGACATCACCACTTTCATCGGCAATGCCGACGTGACGACCACCAACGGTGATGTTGTCGTGGAATCGACTCATTCCAATAACCTGGATGTTGTCGCCACGGCGGCCGGCATCGGTGTGTTGGCCGCGGGCGCGGCCGGGGCGGTAGCGATCGCCGATGGATCGTCGCGGCAGAACACTTATATCGCCAGCGGTGCCACCATTTCGTCTGGTGACGACGTTCGTTTGTTGTCGGTCCTGAGCAATGACGTGACTACCGACACGGTAGGCATCGGTGGGGGCGTTTCTGGACAAGGGGTAAGCATTGCTCATTCGAGAATCGGCGGCCGGGCCTGGACGCATCTGAACGACGTGACGGTCAATGCCGATGGTGACGTGGTTGTAAAGTCCGACGTGGATGCGGATGCGGATGTCGAGACAGTTGCCGTGGCCGGTGGCGTCGTCAGCGGCCAGATCAACAGCGCCGATGCGCTCTTCAACACGGATATCGAAGCCTATGTCGCTGACTTTGCCACGATTGACGCGGGCGGTAGCGTCAGCGTGCAATCGTTCTCACTGGGCGACGCGACCGCGACGTCAAGCGGCGTAGCGATAGGCGTAGGCGCTGCGATTGGCGTTTCGCTGGCCGAAGCGGAAGTCACGCCCGACATCGATACCTACATTGGACGAGTGAACGTCGCCGCCGGCGGGAGCATTGCGGTCGAGTCGTATCACAACTATGTGGGGGCAGCGCCCCAGAACAAAGGGGCGACCGCCTATGGCAATGCTTCCGGCGGTGGTGCGCTGGCCGGCAATGGCGTCAGCTCGGAAGCGATCGCGTCGGCAACCGTGGATTCGTATGTGTCTGGCGGGGGAGGCACGCTCGACGCCGGCGGCGACATTTCGATCATCGCTCGCTCGCACAATGCGGCCATCGCTGACGGCATTGCCGCGACGCTCGGATTGATTGGCGTTGGTGCCACGGTCGCCGAGGCGACTGCCAACGGCTCGACCGAAGCCCGTCTCGACGGCAGTGTGACGGACGGCAACAACCTCAGCATCATCGCCCAAGGCAACAACACGGCCGACGTGCTGAGCGAAGCGGCTGCGGGTGGATTGGCCGGGGGTGGCGCTGGCGCCGATGCGGATGCCATCGTCACGCCGGTGCTGGTCGCACGTATCGGACCCAGCAGTAACGTGGCCGTCTCCGGTAGTGTGATGATTGCCGCCCGGTTTGAAGGCGATGCTTTCGCGGAAGCTCCTGGGTTTGCAGCCGGGGCAATCGGCCTGGGTGCCACGCTGGCCGATGCCCACCTGACACCGAGCCTGGCGGCCTATGTCGGCGCTGGAGTGGACCTGACCGCAGGGCAAAACATTACCATCGAATCGCTCCACAATTTCACGACGGATGGAAACACCATCTCCAAGGGTGCCAGGGCGGTCGCCAGCGTTGCCGGCGGTGGGATCGTCTCTGGGCAAGGGGCCGACAGCGAGGCCGACGCTTCGGCCACACTCGACACGTACGTCGCGAGCGGCGCGACGCTCGACGTCGGCGGCAATATCACCGTTCGTTCGCTGGCACACAGCGACGCTAAGGCCGTTTCTGACGGTCTATCGCTCGGTCTGGCCGCTGCGGCGATCGTGTTGGCTGATGCCACGGCGAATGGCTCGATCAAAGCGCATGTGGATGGCGACATTGAAGACGGCAACCACGCCACGATTGTTGCGCAGGCCGTGAACGACGCCGATGCGGACACGGTCGCTTCCTCGGGTGGTATCGCGGCAGGCAGCGGTACAACGGCCAACGCGGAGGCCTCCCCCGTTATTGCGGCTTATCTGTCCCCAAACATCGTGGTGCAGTTGTCGGGTGATTTGACCGTTTCGGGGTTGTCCGATGCAGAGGCCGGCGCGGATGCGATTGGCGTCGCTGGCGGCGGTATCTCCGTGGGAGCTTCCATTTCGACTGCAGGCGTGTCACCGCAAATCGACTCCTATGTAGGAGCAGGGACGAGCGTCACGGCGCGACATATTACGTTGCGCGCGTTGCACAACTACACGACCGGTGGTTCGACGCTGGACCGCGCCGCGATCGCTCGCTCAGACGCGTCGGCCGGCAGCGCTCTACTCAGCGGCGCTGGTGCCGACCCAGACGCAATTGCCTCAGCCGCTGTTACCGCGTATGTAGCCGGCGGGGCAGACCTCTTCGCCAGCGGCAACATCACGCTCGTTTCGCGGTCTCATAACAACGCAGTGGCCGATGCCAACGCTTTGTCGATCGCTGCCGGAGCGCTGGGTGTGAGCCTGGCGGACGCCACAGTCAACGGTGCGACCGCCGCACGGATGGATGGAGCGATTCACAGCGGCCTGGACGTGACCATCCTGGCCGAAGCGACCAATCGCGGCGACGCAGAGGCTGACGCCGCCGGTGGTGGCATCATTAGTGGCCAAGGCGCGATTACGAATGTCACCATTTCACCGACGATTTTATCTCGAATCAATAACAACAGTGATGTGCAAGTCGGCGGCACGGTGAGCGTCCGCTCGCAGTCCAGTGGAACTGCTGACGCGGACGCTAACGGCCTGAGCATCGGCCTGGGGGCGGTGGGCTACGTCAGCGCGGAAGCTTCCTTTACGCCAGTGGTCACGGCCTTTGTCGGCACCAGCGCGAATATCGGTGCCGGTGGCGGCGTCCAGGTCGAAGCGATTCATCAGCCGTCTTCAAGCTACGGAGCGCGAGCGGGCGCGGATGCTGGCGGCGGCGGACTGTTTGCCGGTTTTGGCTCATTCGCCAAGACGCTGGCCGCCGCGAATGTTCAAGCTTACATCGGTGATGGTTCGCAGATCGATGCCGGGCAGACCGTCTCCATTCGGTCTTCGTCAGCCAATAAATCCAACAGCCGGGCCGAAAGTCTGGCCATTGGCGGCATTCAGGTCGCTGGAGTGCGAGCCTTGGCAGTGGCTGGCCGCAATGCCGATAACACCAGCGCGATTAGCCAGGCGTATTTGGGCAATAACGCTGTGATGAACGCCGGTGGGCTGGTAATTGAGGGATTGGGCACTGACGAAGCCACGTCCAAGACGGATGCCTCGGGTGGCGGCATCGTGGCGCTCAATAGCTCCAGCGCCGAGGCCTTTGCGAAGCCTGCGATCTCCGCTTATGTGGGCAATAACGTGGACGCGGAGTTTGCCAACGATGTGCTGATCCGCTCCCAGTCGATTACCGACGGCGATGCGGTTTCAACGGGAGACACTGGCGGTCTGTTCGACGTGGGCGACTCAACATCCTTGGTACAAATCGTGCCCAGTGCCGAGAGCTATGTCGGTGTTGGCTCGTCGATTGTTGCGGGCAGAAACGTGACCGTCGAAGCGACCCACGGCCAGGTCTTTGTGCCGCCAGATGAATCGTTCGATACTCAGACAGCCGTGAGCACGACGGCCGACACCATCACGCTGCACAGCCACGGGCTCACAGACGGCAGCGTGGCGATTTACGACAACGGCGGCAACGCCAACATCGGTGGGATCGAGCCGGGCCGCGAATACAACGTCTTGAAGGTCGATGACGATACGTTGCGTCTGGGCGTGTCGTTCGACGCGGCGCAAGTGGATTCCGCCAGTGACACGTTTGTGTTCGCTGGCGTTCACAATCTGCGCAGCGGCGACCGCGTCATCTATGACAACAGCGGAAATTCAAATCTTACCGGTCTTGCGAGCGGTCAAACCTACTATGTGCGGCGACTGGACGACTCGCGGCTGAAACTGGCGACCTCCGAGGCGCAGGCCACGGCGACGCTGGCCGGCTTCAATCCTACTAGCGCGGTAAATAGTGCGACGGATCGGATCACGCTCGCCAGTCACGGCTTCACCACAGGCCAGGCGGTCACGTATCGCGCACCCGGTCCAACCATGTTCACGCCCGCGGCCGTTGATCGAGGCGATCAGCCGGCCGACACGATCTATCTGGGCTCGCACAGCTTCACGACCGGCCAGCAGATCGTCTATTCGGCCGAAAACGATGCAATCGGCGGCTTGGTCAGCGGAAACACCTACTTTGTCATCAAGATCGATGATGCGGCGATTGCCCTGGCCTCGTCAGCAGGCAACGCCACGAGCGGGATCAAGATTGCTCTCAATCCGTCCGCGGCTGCCGGTGGCTCGGGTCACTCGCTACGGCTGGCGGGCCATTCGCCCATCGACGGCCTGGTGGATGGCAATACTTATTACGTCATCCGCAAGGATGCCAATAGCTTTGAACTAGCGACAACTCCGGCCGCGGCTGCGGCCGCGCAGCGCATCGATCTCAACGCTACCGGCATCGGTGGTACGCACCGCATTGGGACGGAAGGGATTGACGTTTCCGCAACGACTGGCCGGCATGCTTTACGAGTTGATTTGACTTCAAAGCCGGCTGGCGCGCACCGGCTACTTGGGCCGGGTGGTGTACCGCTCAGCCTGATCTCGCCGCCAACGGGCGATGGGCGGGCGAGTGCTTCTTCCAAGGGATTTTCTGGGGCGTTTGTCGGTGTGAAAGGCACATCGGCGGAAGTGAACGTGCAGCCCACCGTGCGTGCCTTCCTGGCGGATGCCGCCGCGCAAGGACAAGCGATTGAAATCTCGGCGGGCGGATCCGTAACCATCGCCGCCACGACGCTGAACAATTTGGCCGGCAATACCAACAACGGCGTGGCCGGGTTCGTCGCCGCGGGTCTGGCGGAGACGGTTGCTGGAATTGGCAGCCTGAGTACCGCTTACGTGGGCAATTTTGCCCAGGTCTCGGCTGGCGACGATTTCTCGCTCACTGCCGATACCACCCACGATGCCGAATTGGCATCGAAGGCCATCGGCGGTGGTTTCGTTCCGATTGCCCTGGCCGAAGCGCATCTGGGGATCAACTTTCAGACGCTGACGCGCGTTGGTCACAATGCCAGCGTAACAGCACTAGACTCTCTGCGCGTCGCATCGCAAACATCGACACGGGCGAAATCCAGAGCCACTTCTGACACAGGCGGCCTGGGTAGCGATAGTGAGGCCGATGCCCAAGTGATCGTGGGATTCAGTGGCAATCGAGCCCTGACTCACGCTGAAATTGGCGAAAACTCGCACCTGCAGTCTGAAACCCTCGAAATCATCGCTAGCGTACCCGTGTGGCAGGCCGATGCCCAAGCCGAGACGGATGCCTTCGCGCTCGGTGCGAATTCCGACGCGAACACGGTGCTGCGGACTTTTGACAAGACCGACGTTCTCGTCATGCACAATGCCAATGTGGCGGCGGTCGAGAGCATCACCCTCCGTGCCGGCCACGAGAGCTTCGCCGTTGACGCGATTGCCGATGCCAATTGTGATTGCGGCGGCGGCGACACCGATGCCGACTCGGAAAACGAGCTGAGCACGCAAGCCATCGTGCAAACCGTGGAAGGAGCGACGCTCACCACGCAGCAATTGCTCGTCCAAGCTCTTTCGCAGGTCACGGAATACGACAACGATGCCAATGCCAGCGGCGGCCTGATCGACTTCGGCAGTGCAGACACCTACGGCACCTTCTCGCCGGCCCGCTCAATCACTTTCAATGCCGATGTCGTGGCGCTGGCGCGCGGCCCGTCGTTGGAAGTGGCCGCGGACGGGACCATCACGGCCGACGGAGACATCGACTACACGGTCACCGCCAGTCAGGTGATCGTGAACGATTGGGACAACGCCGCCGCTGTCATTCGATTCGAAGTGAACCTGATTCCACTCGTGCCCGGCACGGTGCAAGGCAATCAGGGAACCTTTGACTTTGCCGCGACCTTTGGAAAGGCGGCCATCGTCAACCATTCGAATAAAGACTTGGTCCTCAACGACCTCGATCCGATCAGCGACAACAAACCGCGAGTGGAGATTGCTGTCGAGGTGATTGCGCTGGAATTCGACGCCCTGCGGAGCGTACGCCCCAGCGTGTTCGACATCCAAAGCCTCGGCAACGGCGACATCTTGATCACCGGCCTGCTGGAAAACCCGCTCGGCGAGACTCGGTTGTACAACGCCGGCGGAACGATCCGCTCGACAGGTGCCGCGGGCATCGTGCGCACTAATATTTTGGAAGCCCGCGCGGATCAGGAGAGCATCGGGACGAGCACTGATCGGCTGAACGTCCACCTTGTCCACAACGAGGACAATCCGCCGCAGCTTTTTGCCGCGGCCGGCGCCGACGTTTTCCTGGACCTGACAGGCCGGCTGCGAGATCCGGCCATCGACGGCTTCGTAGTTCACAGCGACGAGATTCACGCTGGCGACGACATTGACCTGCTGCTGCAGAAGGCGATCGAAGAAACCGAAGTGCCGCTAGCGGGCGTCGAATTCAATATCGACGTCATCAAAGAGTATTTCGGCCAAACGGTTGGCATCACAACGCACTTTCCACCGGGCTCTGGTCCGCCGCCCGTGCCTCCGGAGCGAGGACTCTTTGCCACTGGCGCGACCACCATCGACAGCACCTATGCAATCAACCTGCTGCAGGCCGGCGGCGACATCAACATCGTGGGCAACTTCAACCACACGATTCACATCGACGCCAACACGAATCTGCTCGGCAGCGGCAAGATCGACGTCTTCACCAACGGCAATATTGACCTGGATGAAATCGACGGCGATTTGCGAATCGGCACGATCACCTCGACCGAAGGCGTGCCGCACCTGGTCGCTGCCGCGTCGATCCTCGACGCGGCTAGCGACGCAGCCAGCGACGTGCGGGCGAGCAGCATTGAGCTCGTCGCGCTGGGTGGCACAATCGGCACATCGCTAGACGACTTGGAAGTCGATACCGCCAACCCCGATCTGGGTCTTTTGACCGTCAGTGCCACGGGCGACATCTTTATCACCGAGACCGATGACGACTTGAGCGTCAACCATGTGATTTCTTTCACCGGCTTGGTGCGGTTGAGTGTGCGTGAGTCGGCCAGCAGCGGCGAAAATCTGCTGGTGGGAGTGGGAAAGAGCATCATCGCCGGCGGGGGGACTGTCACGTTGCTCGTAGGCGATGACATCACGATCGGCGGTTTGGTACAGGCCAGTGACGAGATTTTCATTCGCGGCGATCACGACAATGCCGATCCGGGTGTGGGCACCACAATCCACGTTCAAATTACCGGCTTGGTCAAAGGCGATGCGGCCGAGATCCGCGGGCTGTCCGATGGCGATATCGTCGCGCTCACCAATGTCGCTTCGAACACTCCCACGACCGTTTGGCTCGATCTGGGTGACGACGTGGCCTACATCGGCAGCCATGCCACGCCAAGCGCGAATACAGGTGGCAATCTCAATTTCATTCGCGCCGCACTTGTCCTTCACGGCCAAGGAGGCTTCGACACCATTTTGGCCGATGAGACGGGTGAAATGGCCGGCAACTCAGGCGGGCTCACCGCGACCAAGCTCAGCGGGCTGGGAATGAACGTGGGCGGCATGACCTATGCCACCATGGAACACTTGATTGTCCAGCTCGGTTCGGGCGGCGATACGCTCGCCGTAACCAGCATCGCCCCCAGTGTATTCACCGAATTGCACGGCAATGGCGGTGGTGACACGATGCCCATCAGCGCGCTCTCCGCAACCGGTGCAACCTTCCAGGTCTTTGGTGGTGATGGAGCCGATCATCTGAGCGCCGGACCGTCGTCACTCGGCCTGATTTTTGAAGCCTTTGGCGGCCCCGGCAATGACGTCATCACTGGCGGAGCTGGTGACGATCACCTCTACGGCGAGGAGGGCAACGATACGATCTTTGCCGGCGACGGAAATGACTTTGTGGTTGGCGCTGGCGGCGATGATGTGCTCAACGGCGATGCCGGCAGCGATCAATTGCTCGGCGGCGATGGCGACGACCAACTGTTTGGCGGTTTCGGGTTTGATGTGCTCATTGGCGAGCAAGGCGCTGATCAACTCGATGGTGGTCCCGACCGCGATGTGCTTTGGGGAGGCATTGAGGAGATTGCCTTTACGGTCTTTGTGAATCAGCAGCCGGGAGATTTTGTCGGCCCGCCGGTGGAAGCGTGGATGGATCAACTCTATCCGACCTCGTTTGTCCCGCCGAAGGTCGTGCCTGCTGTTTTGAATGGCAAATCGCTCGATGGGGCCGCGGACGACGGCAAGGACTGGCTGCGTGGCGGCGATGGCGACGACTGGCTCTTTGGCGGCGGAGAGCCCGACGATGTGGACGGTGGTCCCGGTAACGACTTCGTTGATGCGGGTTCCGGCAGCGAAATCTTGGCCTTTGGCGGGGCGGTCACGGGCGGGGCCGACAACGATGTGGTCTTCGGCGGCAGCAACAACGACGAAGTCTATGGCGGCACCGGCATCGACTACGTCTATGGCGACGACGGCAGTCCGATCACTTTCGGTCATGGCGACGACAAGGTATTCGCCGGCCCCAACCCGGCTTCTGGCATTCAGGAAGATCCGCTGAGCGTACAGCTTGGCCAGCGGCTCTTCGGCGGAGGCGGCGTCGATGAACTCTACGCTTACGCGCCCAATCTGAACTACCTCCAGCAGCGAGATCTTTACGGCGATCAACTTTTTGGCGGACCGGGCGGCGACCGACTGTATGGGAATCTGAGAAAGGACATACTCGTCGGCGAAGGTGGCAACGACAACATCTACGGAGATCGCAAAGCCGGGCCGAACTATGCCGAGAATCCTCTGCCGGCATTGTGGGGTGCCGACGACATTCTCGTTGGCGACGGCGGCGAAGATTTGCTCTATGGCGGCGCTGGAAATGACAAGTTGTGGGGCGGGGCCGATTCCGATTGGTTGGAAGGGCAAAACGGATTCGATCAGCTTTATGGTGGCGGCTGGATCGACATTCTCGTGCTGGATGCCGGTCTGCATGACGGCGTCGATTTCAACTTCTACAGCCAGCGTGGCGATGCGTTCGACGGCCACTTTGGCAACCGAACGCAAGGCGATACGCCAGAAGACAACGCCACGGACATCCTCTTGGTAAAGGGCAGCAACCATGACGACGACATTCGCATCGGCGAAAGCGATGTGAGCATCGTTGGAGCCGGAGAAACACTGCTCACCGGCATTCTCAGCGGTGCCGCGATATTTGGGATCAGCCTGACCGATTCCGACGGCAATGTGATCGCATCCAATGCGATGGTGACAGTGCCTCGCGACGCGTCCAATCAAGGCATCGATCACCTTGTTCAGGATCTGACAACCGCGCTCCATGCCGTTCCGCTGGGCGTCGGTGTACTGGGCGACTACGTCTCGGCAGGCCGCGTCGGCAACAAGATCAGCCTCACGACGCGCGACCGAGGACGAAAGGCATCGCTCAAAATCACGAGCGCCAATGGCGTCGCAGCCAATGAGTTGCACTTTTTGAACGGCGACGTGGGCGTCCCCGTGCTGACGATCGACTATCAGACCCTATCGACCACGAACTGCAATGGCCAACCGCTGGGAACCGAAACGCAGGTGAGTTGCGATCTCATGGGTGTCTGGCGCGACCGCAGCGGCAAGCCTTTGGTCGAACAATTCACGCTCAATGGGCTGGGTGGTGACGACGTGCTCGCCTTCCGCAGCGATGCAGATTTCTCAGAGCTATCAGCTCGCAGCGATGACTGGGTCGGCGTCTTCAACGGAGGGCCGGGAAACGACCAACTCATCGGCGGAAATGCACGCGACCGGCTCGACGGCAGCGAGGGCAACGATATTCTCGCCGGCATGGGAGACGACGACCGGCTGTTTGGTGGCGAAGGCAACGACGTGCTCTATTCCGGTGCCGGACACGACGATCTGCTCGGCGAGGCTGGCAACGACTTCCTGCTCGCCTGGTCCGCCGATCCGCTGCCAGAGCAGTTTGGCATTTTTGTCGATCCAAACGGCAATCTGCACGATGGGAACAACGGCGGCGCCTACGAGTGGGAGGATAGCGGCCTCAACCGCATGTTGGGCGGCGAAGGCGACGACCATCTGTTCGCGGGCACCGGCGTGGATTTCCTCTATGGCGGGCCCGGCAACAACACGCTCTACCGTACCGACGGCACGAAGTTCGAGGATGCCAACGGCGGTCTTATTGATGACGCCTGGAAGGAATTCGCCAAGCAGAACGACAAGGTGTGGTATTACAGCGGCACCAATGCAGACGACATCATTACAGTTGATTTTGTGACGGAGCCGGGAGTGCTCGCCGACCGCCATTTGATCACCCGGCTCACAAACAACAACGGACACTTTTCGTTTGATGCGCAGATTCGACTGGACTTTGGTGCCCGCGACGAAAACAACGAGCTGATCTGGGATCCCACGGATTTGGCGTTCGATTTTGACGCCATCCAAAGCGAAGATCCGAATCAGCGCGCCGCAGCGTTGGAAGAAGTCGATCTCAAGACGTTGTTGCCTCCGGAAGGCGACTTCTTGGTGTTGCTCATCGACGCTTTGGATGGCAAGGACCAGGTGACCGTCAATCCCACGGTGCAGGTTTCGACTTGGGTCGATGGCGGCAGAGGCGACGATCGAATCGAGATTATCTCCGGCGTTGCCATTCTGCCGGACAAAAGTGAATCGCCGCGCCGCAACGACCGCCCGGCAGACGCATTTCTGCTTTCCAGCACCGCCAGCTCTTCCATCGGCGCGAGCGTCACGTTCACAAACTTGACAATCGATAACGCGGATGACGAGGATTTCTATAAGTTCCAGCCCACAACTTCGAATCTGACGATCGCCCTGGAAAGCCTGTCACAGAACGATGGATTGGTGATTGATTTCTTTGAGCTAACGCAAACCGGTCTGGCAGATCCCAGTAGCGGCGAAGGAATCGTACTCAGTGCGATCACGACCGTTCCCGACCGGCTGGATCAAGACAACGCCAGCAATGATGTGCAGCCAAACGCGTACGAGATTGCGATCGAAGATGTGGCTGTGATTCAAGGCCTGTCTCTGCACGACGCTTTTGATGACGACTGGTTCAAGTTCTCGCTGACCTACGACGAGCCGGCCGCGCTCACCAGTTTTGGCTCCGCTCAGTTGCAGCTCACAACCGATGCCCATTTCACCGTGCAGCTTGGCAACTTCCCGCCGGTGAATGTGGTGGTTCGTGCCGGCGCGACAAATGGGTCAGACCCGCAAACGACTCCCAATGCATCGATTGACGATCTAGTCGCCGATCTGAACAACGCGCTGACGGCAGCCGGCCTCAATGCGCAGTTTGTGGTGACGCCATTCCTCAGCAAGTTCACGCTGGCGTTGCGCGAGCAGGGGAGCGATCAATCGTTCGTGGTCACTGTTCCAGCGGGCGATTCGGCTGAAACTCAACTGAAGCTCGTCGATCCGGCACTGCACCAGGCGACCGCCAAGCCGCAGGGGGCAATCAAGCTCCTGCGGCTTGATCCCGCCAGCGGCATCCGATTTTCACTGCGCGACGCGTCTGGCCAAGTTATTCCGGTTCCACTGCGTGACGACCACGGGGCCATCATTGCCAACGCGGCTGCCTACACGGGCGAGATCATGGAGCTGGAGCTGGATGGTTTGCCTAGCGGCACGTATTGGCTAAAGATCGAAGGGCTCGGAGCCGGGCGGTACGAGCTGCGCCCCACGAACGCCGGCGGCGGCAACACGCTGCTCGATTTTGCTGGCGTAGGCCAGGCCGAGCTGACGCTCAGCAATCTGGACCCGGCCAAGACCTATGTCCTGCACGTCGAATCGGCCAACAAGATTCCGACTGTGTATGACCTGCGGTTTCAGGTCGGCGCTGGCCAGCCCACTAGCGTGAATATGGCGGCGCGAGACGAACTGGTGCGCCGCGACATCATTATCGGCGGCGAGGGTGACGACATTTTATCCGGCGGCGCGTCCGAGGACTGGATTTTTGGAGGCCAGGGGGACGACGTGCTCAGCGGCGGCCTCGACCGGCAGCAAAGCGATCTGCTGTTCGGCGAGGCGGGCAACGACACGTTCCAACTCATTCCCGACCGGCTGTCGTTCATCAAAGGGACCAACGAGACGGCAGTGCTGACACTCGTCGATGAAATGGACGGCGGCGCGGGCGATGACCGTGTGTTGTTCCTCGGCGGCGATCTAGATCGGCTCGGCCGTCCCGTGCCGGACGAAGTTGCCATTCGCTACAACCGCATTCTGCACCGCTACGAATTCACGAGCCTGATCTGGGACATCCAGAATCAGCAGTTTGTGGTCGATCCCAAGGTGCTCTTCGCGGCAGCCGCCTCGCCGGCCGTGCTCTCCGCCGACGCTACGTTTTCGCTCATCGTCGATGGAGCTGCTCAGATCATCGACGTCGTCGTGCCCAGAACGGCGACGCTGACCAACGCGACGCTGGCGGACCTGGAGGATGACATCAATTTCGTCCTGGCCGCGAATCCGCTCTTCGCCGGCCGTGTGGAGGCCATCCGCCAAGGGGATCGTATTGGACTCCTGCGAATTCAGCCCGGGCGGGAATCCTCGCTCGACCTGATCCATCCCAATGAAGTGACTCAGCGCGAGCTGCACCTGTTTGACAGCCGGCAGGCCCATTCACTCAACCGCCGTTTCGAGCAAACCTACATTTTCTACCAAACCGACAACATTGAGCGGACCGTCATCGACACGCAGGATGGCAACGACATCGTCCACGGGGCGGCCGAATTTCTGTTCCCGTATGTGCCCAACGAATGGGGCATCGATCGCGGTGATTTCGAGCAGCGGGGACTGATTTCCGCTTTGGATATTTTTGGCGGACCTGGCGCGGATCAACTCTATGGTGGCTCGGAGAGCGACTACATCGACGGCGGTGAGGGGGATGATTTCCTGTTCGGTTTGGAAGGAGATGACACGTTGATCGGCGGTGGCGGACGCGATTTGCTGATCGGGGACGACCACGATTTCCGTCCCGACCGCTACGAAACGGTCTCACGCGGCTTGGAGTCTGGAACCAACGACGATGTGAATTTTGCGGCGCTCCTCGATAGGGCAGGGGCCGGAGCCGCTTATACCGACCTGTCATTGCACGTAGGAGACCAAGGCGACTGGTATGTCATTCCCGCCCCCCAGGCGCTGTCACGCATCGGTTCAGCGCAAGCCGCATGGCTGACGCCTGAGATGATCGGGATCAGCTTCCTCGATCCCGATGCCGACGCGCTGTTCCGCAGTTTTTCCGATCCCTCGTGGCCACAATCGCCGATCACGCTGTTCGCGGGCCGCAACGTCGCCCCCGCGGGCCAGCCGATTCACGTGCTGCCGGTCGAGCAACCCGAAGGCACGCCGGATTACTACTTGCTGCACGTGCGAAACGTCCACATGTTTGGCTTGGCTGCCAGCGGCGATTTGCCCGATGCCCTGCCCACCGCTGCTCCAGCGGTCAATCCTCAATTCACGCTGCGCGTGCGGTTGAGCGACGGTTCGACCCAGCAACAAGTCGTTACGGTCCTCGCTTCGGCGACGACTGCGAACAGCAGCGTGAACGACGTCGTCAGCGCGGCGCAAACAGGGTTGAATTCAGCCTTTTCCAACCCACTGCTGCGTCCGCAGGCGGTCCGAGCAGGTCAGCGGCTCGTCCTCATACCCGCGGCCGGCACTCAGCTCGAAGTGGTTACGACCAACCGCGAAGCGCACACTTATTTGCACCTCAGTGACGGCCAAAACACCGCCCCGCCCCTCCTGGGCATGGGCCCCTACACGCTGAGTTTCTCGCCAGCCCTCGAAGTCCCCAACCCGGCACTTCCGGTTCTCGGCCGAATGATTGATTTCAGCGCGAGCACCGCGCTGTCGCCAGATCCGGCCACCGGCGGCGCTGGGCTACGCACGCAATCGAGTTTCTTGGGCGATCAGTCAGTCGCCATTCCGCTGGGCGACATCAATCGCGACGGCCGCCCGGACTTCGTTGCCGCCATTCATGAAGAGTTGGGGGATGCGCAGGTTCTGAACGGCTTGCCAGCCGGCGTTCACCCGGCTGATCGCATTGGAAAAACTCTGGCCCGCGTCCATTTCAGCTCCGCCTCGGCGGCTGATGGCACTTTCGATTCGACGAGCGTGACCTTGGCTTTGCCCGCGCCACTGCAAAATGCCTCCTTGTTCGGCACCCAGTCCTTCATCTCACCGGCTGGTGACCTGAATCGCGACGGCATTCAGGATTTGGCCATCGCTGTTTCACTCGTACCTAGTTCGGCAACGGCTGCCTACAACGTGGCCACTCTGCAGGCAGAAGGAGTTTACATTCTCTTCGGCCGTGCCACTTGGGAGGGAACCATCGACGTTGTGGAGCAGGCGGATCTGGTCATCGAATCCGGCCGGACGGGGCGTGCCACGGGCCAGATCTCCGTCGATGGTGCCGGCGATTTCAACGGCGACGGCATCGACGATTTAGTGATTGGTTACGCGCCGTTTTTGCTCAATCTCGGCCAGAATGCGATCGACCGCGGCGAAGTGTATCTGTTCTACGGTCAGTCGGGCTGGACCGCTCCCGCACCCAGCCTCGCGGCCAATTTCAGCACCACCACTGGCGACAACAATTTCCAGGTACTCAACACGGCCACGCCCGGATATGCCGATGGTCTCTGGCATCGCACGCAGCGCCGCACCGCGGATGCGGGGCACAGCAGCCCGGATAGTTTCTATTTCGGCCGGGAAACGCAGGGCGACTACAACGTGGGCCAAACGAAAGGCCGCATTGTCTCGCCCGCGATCGACCTGAACGGGCACACGTCGGCCATCGCCAGTTTCAATTATTACCTCGAGGCTGAAGGCAGCCGGATTTATGATCGCGCCCGGCTCATCCTGCATCCCGTGGCAGGAGGACAGGATGTTGAGCTGGCTTCCAATTTCTCGAGTAGCCTCCTCGATCCGTCGGGCGGCTGGCACACCTTCTCGGTCGATGTGACCACGCAAATGGCGGCAGTTGCCGACAAGCGATTTCAACTGATTTTCGAGTTCGACACGAATCCAAATCCCACCGCGCCGCCTCACGCTTTCAACCAGCACGAGGGCTGGTATGTGGACGACGTCGTCGTCCAGCCAATTCTGACGCTCAAAGATGCCGACGTCACGTTTGCGCGCAGCGGCGCATCCCCGCAGACCGATTACTTTGGCGTCTCGGTGGTGGGCGTGGGTGATATGAATGGCGACGGCCAAGACGATTTGGCAATGCTGGCCGGCATCGTTGGTCCCAGCAACGTTGCCAGGGTTTACATCCAGCACGGCCGCACGACCAGCAATCCACTCCCCAGCGCCGTAAATCCCGATGCGGCGGTCGCCGTTGGCGGCGCGAATTGGCGAATCACCCTCCCCTTCGTCTATCAGCCGTCGCCGAAGATCGACAATGTGTTTCTGTTGGCTGCCGGAAACCTCAACGGCGATTTCCGCATTGGTTCCCCTGCTCTCGAACTGGATGATTTGTTGATCACCGGCGTCGTGGACGACGTGGAACAAAGTTACGTGATTCTCGGCAGCGGAACCGTGCAGCCGACCGTGCTGCCGCAGATCCCAGAGGTGCTGCGGCCGCTGGGCAATATCAACGGAGATGCGTACGACGACCTGATTGGATTTGCACTCGAATCCAGCCCCACTTTGGCCGAAAACGGCACTCAGCTATTTCATCCCGTCGGCCACGTCTATTTAGGGCGGCAGCAAATCGATTCCAGCATGTTTTTGGTTCCCAGCGTGGTGGTTGAACCCGTGCGGCCGCGCTACCTCGATGAAACTCAGGCTGCGACCGCGCTCTTCGGCAGCGCGGCAATCCGGCCCTTCTCGCTAGCCGGTGTTGGCGATCTCAACGGTGATGGCCGCGGCGACATCGCAGTGGCCGACAACCTGGCCAGTGGCCTGAGCGTTTTGTTTGGCCAGCCACTGCTTGCGGCTGCGGCCCTGCCCGTGACGCAGCTCCAGCCGGAGGAATTCGAGTTTGACCTGGCCCGGCCGCAGATGTCTCGCCGCGTGTACGGTCCTGTTGGCGTCGATCTCGGCAGCCAAGCTGCCATCGACGTGGCCAATTCCTACTGGCTGGAAGGGACGCAGTCGCAAGAGCTGCTCTCGCAGGTGCGCAACCTGGGCGATATCAACGGCGACGGCGTCGGCGACGTGATAATTTTTGGAGACTTACGCGGCTACGTCCTGCTGGGGCCGGTCCATCTTCAAGATCAAGATTCCATTGCCGACCATGCGACCTTGGTTGCCGATTTCAGCCTGCTGGGCAAGCCCGCCGAGAGGATGGGCGATGTGAACGGCGACGGGTTCGGCGATCTGATCTTCGTCCGGCCGAATGTCAGCGGCGCGCATCAGGTCAACATCGTCTATGGCCGCCCGAATTTCGCTTCGCGATTGCTCGGCACCGGTGTGGATCGGCAGCTCAAATTCAGCGCCGCTAACTTTACCGACGAGTTGAAGGTCCACATCTTGAATTTCGACGGTGACGACGCCCAAGACCTATTGGTAGTTTGGCCCGAGCCGCTCAATTTCAGCGAACAGATTCATGCCTGGCTGTTCTCCGGCCAGGCAGTTGCCGACGGTGTTTTGCCAGCCACGCTGACCTCAGCCAACATCAATGCCAGTGCGAATTTCCGAGTCCTGGCTGACACCACCGATGTTCACAATCTGCCCGAAGACGCGCTCGAATTGCAGCTTTTGTTCCTGCTCGATGGTTCTGCCGACGAGGTTGTGGAGCTGAAAGTGTTTGGAATTGTTAACAGCCTCAACAATGCGAGTTCGATTAACACCGATCTGAGAAACACGTTCATTGCCTCCGGCGTTACGCTCAGCCAGTCTGCCACGGTGGCGACTCTTCAGTCGGGGCTACGGTGGAGAATCAGTGATGGCAACAAGCGTTACATCGTTGAGAAGGAAAAAGACGACGACATCCTGCGGGTTTTTCATTGGACTTGGACCATCGAGCCAGCGGCCGCCGTCCACGTGACGGCCAGTGTTGTGGGTGACATCAACGGAGACGGCCTCGATGATGTGGCGTTCGTCAATCCCGTGCTGGCCGACTTGGATGGCGCACAAGGTCCCCTGCTGCCGTATGGCCGCGTGTATGAGCTGCTCGGCACGACGATCGACAAACTTCCGTCGTCACGCAAGTTCATCTTGGCCGATCCAGCCGATCCGTTGCCAACGGATCCCACCGCGCGTCGCGTCGATAAGGTCTATCAAGACTTCGGCCTGGGTGCTGCCGCGGTGCCACTGGGGGATCTGAACCGAGATGGCTTCGATGACGTTGGCATCAGCCGCACGGCCGAAACCGCCGAACTGGCGAGTCTGGAAATCGTCTATGGTTCGCTGGATTTCGGTCCCACCACGCCGATTGTCTCGGGCCGAGTTGGCGATCCCTTTGCCGGCGATATTTCGATCCGGCGCATGGCCGCCGGCGCGCTCCCGCCGGGAGTCTCCGTCGCTTCGCCACTGCAAGCGACTGCCGGTGACTTTAACCGTGACGGCCGGATCGATTTGGCCGTTGGCGAGCCCATTCGGCAGATCGTCAGCCCCCTTGGCCATACGCTCGACCAGAATGATCGCGGGCAGTTGTATGTCTTCTGGTCAATTTCCACGGCCAGCGGCGGTCCTCGCTTGCTCGATAGCGCGGACCGTAAAGCTACCGGTCTCGATC
>JANNTN010000530.1:0-5321 GCA_031394445.1 Anatilimnocola sp. | reverse complement strand
GGTCACGCTTGGCCAACAAGACATGGGGGACGAAAAGGACAAGCAACTCGCAAAAAATGCCGTTGCCCTGATGACGCTCCACTCGGCCAAGGGTCTGGAGTTTCCTCACGTCTATATGGTTGGCATGGAGGAAGGGATTCTGCCGCACCACCGCAGCCTCAAGATCGACTCCGGCGATGTCGAAGAAGAGCGCCGCCTCTGTTATGTCGGCGTCACCCGCGCTCAAGAGCGGCTGACCCTCTCGCTCTCCCTCACACGCCTCAAATGGGGCAAACCCCGCGACACTATTCCCAGCCGGTTTTTGTACGAGATCATGGGCCAGGCGGAAAAGGCACACCCTGCCAAACCCAGCCACGTGCCGAAACCACAGCGGCCAAAAACCAAGCGTCGGATTGGCTAATGCGCGAACCGACACGCGTCAGGTAAAAAACCGCTATTCCGTGAACCGCAATTGATCGAAGTCCATGGCACCATTGACGACGCGGAGAATCTCGACAGGGTCACGTCCGCGAAAGAAGATGACGTAACTGCCGACAGAGTAGCAACGCGTGCCAGTTAGCAAATGATCCATCTGGGTTCCGCAGCCAGGGAACATTCCAATCGTCTTCTTGCAGGTTTCGCGAAGCTTGCGAACCCATTTTCTGGCCGCCTGCTCGTTGCGTTGTCCAATGAAACGGCCAATGTCAATTAAATCGGATTGAGCCAGACGAGACAGGAAGACGCGGCTCATTCGTCGGCCAGCTTTTCGCCGAAAAGCTCCATCTCCACTTCATCGAAGGCTTGATCAACGTCGAGTGACTCACCATTCTCAATCTGTGTCGCGGCTGCCTGCAGCATTTGCCTCAATTTGTATTCCTGCTGTACCCTGGGGGCTTCTTTTTCGTACAACCGAACGGCGGCGCGGAGCACCTCGTCGGGAGAACTAAATTCGCCACTCGCCACCTTGGAATGGACAAATGAGGCAATGTCAGCGGGCAGCGTGACGGTCATAGCGAATTCCTTATATCGCCACATTATACGCTGGAGACCCCTATTCGCTCCTTTGGGCTCCAAATCGGAACGGGCGTTCCGATTATACCGCGAGGGGGGGCTCCGGCTGTATTGAAATTGCATCGAAGGAGTTTCCGGCTAATAATTATGGGGTAGGGCTTCGACTTTAAGATTGAATAAGGATTGACGCATGCTGTCGCGGATAAATCGCCGGCAAACATTGCAGTCGCTGGGTGCCTCGCTGGCGTCGGTGGCATTGCTTTCGGGCAACTCGCGACGAGCCGAGGCCGCCAAAGGGGACCCCAAGATCGAGCAGGCGATCGATAAAGGCTTGAAGTGGGTAGCGAAGAACCAGTCTTCGCTCGGTCACTGGACTGCTGGAGGCTACCCCACCGCGATGACGGCTCTCGCCGGAACCGCCCTCATCGGCAGCGGCTCCACAACGATCCAAGGCCCTTACGCCAAAAACATCCGCAAATCGGTCGATTACATTCTCGGCAAGTCGCGAGTCAACGGCCTCATCGGAGACAATTCCGATAACCGCTACACCTACGGGCACGGCTTCTCGATGCTCTTCCTCTCGCAAATACTCGGCGAGGAAGAAGACGAAGAGCGGCGGCAGGAGCTGGTTGAAAAATTGGAGCTGGCTTGCGACTTCAGTGGCAAGGCCCAAACGCCCAGCGGCGGCTGGGGCTATGTCAGTGCGAAGGATGGTAACAATTTCGACGAAGGTTCAACCACGATCACGCAGGTGCAAGGCCTTCGCGGCTGTCGCAATGCCGGCATTGTTGTTCCCGCTGAAGTGATTGATCGCGCGAAGGAATATATCTTCGACTGCAAAAATCCCGATGGCGGAATCTCGTACAGCTCGCGGAACCGAGGCAGTTCCCGCCCGGCCATAACCGCGGCCGCACTGGCGACGCTGTACAACGCGGGTGCTTACGATGAGAAACATGTGCCGGACATGTTGGACTTCTGCAAGAAGAACCTGCAGAACCTGAGCGAAGGGCCAAACTCCTTCGGTCACTGGCACTACACCTATCTCTACTATTCGCAGGTCATGTATCGCCAGGGCAACAAGGAGTGGGATCCGTTTCGCGAGAAGCTCTACAAGCACATCGTCGGCGAGCAAAAGCCCGATGGCTCCTGGGAAGGCAACATCGGCCCCATCTACGTCACCGCCTGCAACCTCATCATGCTGCAACTCGACAGGGCGTATTTGCCGATCTATCAGCGGTAACTTGCCGTACGGTTTTAGCGCGAGCCGAGGGATTGGGCCTTGCGGATGAGGTCGAGGAATTCGGCGCGGTAGCCGCCGTGGTCGGGTCCGAGGGAGGCGGAGGCGATTTCGGAGATGGCGGCGAGATTGCTGGTGCCGCGATGCTGGCTGTTGCGGAGGACCATGCCAAAGCTGGCGACCGAGGCGGCGAATTGGAAATCGGGCGAGGCGGAGTTGAAGGAGTGGCCGCGCTCAGTGAGCGGGTATTCGAGAAGCTGGCTGGTGTCGCCGTCGGGTTGTTTGTAGCGAAGCTTGAGGGTCAACAGTTCGCTGGAAGCGGCGGCGGGTGCGTCATTGCTCTTAGCCGGGACCAAACTTGGTCCCGGTGCGCCGCCAAAGGGATCGGCTTGGCGATTCTCCGGGAGCAGGATTGCTCCCGGCTGTTGGTATTTCAGCGGGTCGGTGCCCGGCTGAGGTGGTTCGGTCTTTTCAGTCGTGCCGACGGGGACTAATTCGTAGAGGGCGGTGACGGTGTGGCCGGCGCCGATTTCGCCGGCGTCTTTTTTGTCGTTGTTGAAGTCTTGGGCGGCGAGGATGCGGTTTTCGTAGCCGAGGAGGCGGTAGGCGGCGATTTGGGCGGGGTTGAATTCGATCTGGATTTTCACGTCCTTGGCGATGGTGATGGTGCTGCCGGTGAGCTGCTCGACGAGCACCTTTTTGGCTTCGCGGACGCTGTCGATGTAGGCGTAGAGGCCGTTGCCATTGTCGGCGAGGCCTTCCATCTTGGCGTCTTTGAGGTTGCCTTCGCCGAAGCCGAGAACGGTGAGGAAGACGCGGCTCTGGGCCTTCTGCTTGATGAGCTCGACGAGGGCCTGATCGCTGGTGACGCCGACGTTGAGGTCGCCGTCGGTGCAGAGAATGACGCGGTTTGTGCCCTCGGTGATGAAGTGCGCCGCGGCTTGTTCGTAGGCCAGGTTGATGCCGGCGCTGCCGTTGGTGGAGCCGCCGGAATGGAGCGAATCGATGGCGGCGTGGATGCGCTGTTGTTCGTGGCCGCGAGCGGAAGGGAGTTTCAAACCGGCCTCACCGGCGTAGGTGACGATCGAGACGCGGTCGTTCTCGCCGAGTTCGTTCACGAGCAGCTTGAGTGCCGTTCTGAGGAGCGGGAGCTTGTTTTCGTCGGCCATGGAGCCGGAGACATCGACCAAAAACACCAGATTGCTCGCCGGCCGCTTGGTCCGCTCGATCTCTTTGCCTTTCAGGCCCACTCGCAGGACCAAATGCCCCTCGCTCCACGGGCACTGGGCCACTTCCATGTTCACCGAGAACGGCTTGCCATCCTTCGGCTGCGGATAGTCGTAGCGAAAGTAGTTCACCAGCTCTTCAATCCGCACCGCATCCGGCGGCGGCAGCCGATTGCTCGTCAGGAACCGCCGCATGTTCGCGTAGGACGCGGTATCGACGTCGATAGAGAAGGTGGAGAGGGGTTGTTGGACGGGAGAGAGGAAGGAGTTTTCGTAGATGGGGGCGTATTGTTCGGTGTTGCGAGCCTCATTTCTCGCTTCGTGAAGGCGTTTGCTCTCTCGAACCACTTCATCTAATTCGCCTCCCTCGGCTGTCCGTTTCGATAAAGCAATGTCCATTCCACCTTCATGGAGCGAAAGCACACCTGACTGCTGCTTTTCCGGAACGGTGCGAGCAAATCGTCCTCGAAAGACGAGGGCCTCATCGATTGGCGATCCAGTCGCCGATCGTCCCGCGCTAAGCATCGTGTCGGCGAAATAACGCTCCGACTTATCGCGGATATCCAAATCTTCAGAAATTCGTTTCGCCAGCTTCGACTTTTCAATCATGTTCACCACGACACTCTCACCCGGAGCAATGTCGTTGGCCTGACGAGCGATCACTTCCGCCTCCGCATACCGCTTTTCATCCATCAACTTATTGAACTGCTCAACAGTGTTGACCAGCTTGCCTAGCGTCTGAGTGGTGAACCGATTCTCACTAATCTGCTCACCTTTTCCGGCAGAATCCGGTACTTCTATTCCGAGTTTGGTTTTTTCTTCCTCCGTGATGATGATGCGCGGTGTGACCATCATTTGAAGATCTGCGAGTTTCTCTGTGACTTCGTACCTCGGTCTCGCTCCCTCTGGCAGACTTTGAAATCGGTCGTGATAGTTTTGCAAGGCAGTACCAATTTGATTGAGATGGTAACTGAGTTGCTGGGATTCGCGGTAGCGTTGGATGATGGGGAGCGATATTACGCCGAGGAGAAGGGAGGCGGCGACGGACCAGCCGATGATGGCGAAGCGGCGGGAGCGCGGTTGATGCTTGGTCGGTTGTGGCAGTGGCGTGGGTGCGAAGTGTTGTTCTAGGCGCTCGCGCAGCGCGGAGGATGGTTGGGGGAGTGTGTCGGAGGTGCGGGAGGTGGTGATGGCGGAGGCGAGGGATTGAATTTCGTGGATTTCTCGCTCGGTGCCGGTGGAATGGTTGGCGCGCTCGAAGGGGGTGAGGTCATCGCCGTGGAGTTGGCCGAGGGCGTGGGCGGTGAGGTTGGCGGCGGCGAGCTCGTCGGGGGTGGGGAGGTCGTCGTGGTGGTTGGGTGAGTTGTGGGACATGGTATTGGGTCGCGGGTGACGCGGTTGGTGGTTGGGTGGAGGTTTATGGGGCGGAGGTGGCTGGTATGGAACGTGGTTGGTCCTCGCTGACGCGTCGGGTTGGTGTTTCCTCGCTGACGCTTCGGGTTGGTATGTCTTGTCCCTCGCTGGCGCGTCGGGTTGGTGGGGGAGCGGAGTCGGTGAGGGGTTGGATGCGGGGGTGGGCGCGGAGGGTTTTTAGGGCGCGGTGGATGAGGACGCGGATGTGGCCTGCGGTGTGGTTGGTGATTTCGGAAATGTGGAGGTAGCTGAAGCCGTCGGACCAGAGGTCGAGGGCTTCGCGTTGAGTGTCTGGTAGTTCGGTGATCAGGGTGCGGAGCAGGGCGTGGAGGACGATTTGCTCGCACCGTTCCGGAAAAGCAGCAGTCAGGTGTGCTTTCGCTCCATGAAGGTGGAATGGACATTGCTTTATCGAAACGGACAGCCGAGGGAGGCGAATTAGATGAAGTGGTTCG
>JANNTN010000515.1:0-12401 GCA_031394445.1 Anatilimnocola sp. | reverse complement strand
CGTCACGGAGGCCTCGACTCGCGTTGGTTGTTCGCTTGTCACCCGCCAGAATTAGCCAGTCCAAAGACTGGCTGGCTGTTGCGCTGACACTGGCCAGCGCGTGAAGGAGCACTGCCCCAATCGGGCGTGTCCAGAAGAAGCACGCCTAACAGCGCAAGGGGCCGCCGATACCGTTACGCCCGTCTAATTCCGCGAAGAAGGCGCAACGCCGAGCCACAATCGCAACCCGAAGCTGAATCGTCGCCGCACACAACCGCGGTGCCTGGTCACCCGCCATCGACGAGCGACCAGAGCGAGCCGTCAAGAGCGCGGTCTCGCCGACAATCTCTTCCTCGTTCGATTCAGGAGCCGATTCCGATTCGGATTGCTCCGCCAGAGTGAGGACAACACACCAGACCCGACCGCTCGGCAGTGCCGCCGCTTGGCTGAAGATCAGTAACCACAGCGCGTACCATCGCACCCAGCTTGAGTTCTCACAACGGAAATGGGTCAAAACGCTGTGCATGCTCGCGATAAAAAACCGTCCGCCAAGAGGGATGCCCCATTAATGGGCACAACATCTCCGTTGCCTTTTTCAAGCCCGCAACGCCAATATTACGACTTTGTTATCTTCGTGGCAATATCCCATCGTCAGCCGCGCTAAACATTTACTGAATAAGGACTTGCGGCAAAAAAGCCACTGCTGCATAAGCGCGGCTTATAGAATGGCCCGACCCGTTCGCCGCGCCGCCAGTTGCTGCTCATGCTGTGTCTTCCGTCAGCTATTGGCCGGCGGTGGCGGATACTGCGGCGGATAGGCGGGCTGCACACCGTAAGGAACCAACTGCCCAGACATCATCAAGTAAGCGACGGTGAACATCATGCCTACGAGCGGTGCGGCAAACAGCAGACCGACGCAAAGCGCCAGGCAACCCAAGATGATGATGCCCATGCTCATCAGCCACAGAAGGAATGAATTGGCCCAGTTGCCCTGCGTAATCCGCGAGGCAACCGAAAAGGATTCCATAACGCCCGCCTTGCGATCGACAATCAGGTAATAAAACGGCCAATATGCCAGAAGCATCAGAATGGCCGGCACAATAAAGAAAAGCGCCCCCAAAATTAGGGCCAGGTAGGCGATGATCGAACCCCCAAGCACCGGGAGCAAGAGTCCGATCCCGCCGAACAAATCGCCAAACGTGGCTGGTTGCCTGCGGGCAAGCTTCAGGTTGATATGAGCTACTCCGATTCCGAGGTACATCTGGATGAGGTTAGCAACGATCTGCCCGATGGCGATGGCTCCGATCGCCGCTTCATCTTCACCCTGCTGCTGTAAAACAGCCTGCAAAACTTGAAACGGGATGCCAACGACATAATTCGCAGCGCCAACAGTGAGCGAAACGCCTACAAGGAGCCCGAGGTTGGTTTTCCAGATGAACCAAGCGTAATTAAATATTGTATCGGCCGAGACGGGACGCGGATCGATGGGAACTGCGGGGACCGCAAACTGCGACAATGTGGCGTCGGCTACAGCGGGCGAAGCGTAGGGATTCAGAGACGGCGGCGGAGTGCCTTCGCCGAATGGGTTACCAACTGGCGGAGGTGGGAAGCCTGCTTGTGCTTGTTCACCGGAAAACGGGTTGCTGGGAATCGGAGACGCATCGCTCGCCGGAGGCACTGGCGAGCCAAACGCGTGCGGAGATGCCGCACTGGGCGATTCTGCTTGAGGCGATTGGCCTGGGAATGCAGGCACAGCCGTCGCGACACTCGGAACCGCCATCAGCGCCTGGCACCGCGGACATCTGGCGTGCTTGCCCGCCGCAGTCTCGGGAACTCGCAACAATTGATCGCACTGGCTGCAACGAAATTCGATGGGCATAGGTGTGAAAAATAAAGAAGCAGTTAACGGAAGGGGGAGGCTCCCACCAGTTCTGGGCCTTCACAAACCGCCTATCGTACTCACCTTCCGCTCGACTCGCAGCAGCAATCCGCTCCATCTGCCCGCCGCCGCTGCCTCATCCGCGATTTACCTGATAAGTTGCATTTTCCTGCTCTGACCTCAGCCCTCCGACCCCTGACCTCTGGCCCCTGTTCCGCCCTCCGTGCTTTCCCCCGCCTCCATCCTCGGTCCCGACGGCCGCATCGCTGCCCGCTTGCCTTCGTATGAGCATCGCCCGCAGCAATTGGCCCTGGCCGACTCCGTGGAGCAGGCCCTAACAGCCGGGCAGCATCTGGTGGCGGAAGCGGGCACTGGCGTCGGCAAAACCTTCGCCTATCTCGTTCCCGCCATCAACTACGTCACTTCCGATCCGGCCCGCGCATCGCGCAGCAAACCCGGCAGCCTGATGGAAGACGCCGATGAAGATTCCCCCAGCGAAAATGAGAAGCCCCGTCGCCGCGTCATCATCTCCACGCACACCATCAGCCTCCAAGAGCAACTCCTTCAAAAAGATCTGCCGCTGCTCCGCAGCATCATCCCCGAAGAGTTCACGGCTGTACTCGTGAAGGGGCGGGGCAACTATCTCAGCCTGCGCCGCATGAATCTGGCTGCCGAACGCTCGGTCAGCCTCTTCTCGCAGCAGGAAGAACTGCACGATCTGCGGCAGATTATCGCCTGGTCCAAAAAAACGGGGGACGGCTCGCGCAGCGATTTGCCTTTCAGCCCGCGACCGAGCGTTTGGAGCGAAGTCGATAGCGACAGCACGAATTGCCTGGGCCGCAAATGCAAAACGCATGGCGACTGCTTCTACTTCCGCGCCCGCCGCCGCATCCACAACGCGCAATTGCTCATCGTGAATCACGCGCTGTTCTTCAGCGACCTCGCGCTGCGGCGTAACGGCGTCAGCATCTTGCCCGACTACGACTCGGTAATCTTCGATGAAGCCCACACGCTGGAGTCCGTCGCCGGCAATCACTTGGGCCTGAGCGTCACTTCGGGCCAAGTCCAGTTTCTGCTAAACAAGCTGTACAACGACCGCACCAACAAGGGTCTTCTCGTTACGCGCAAGCTCAAAGACGCGCAAGAGATGACCCTCGATTGCCATCACCGAGCCGACGACCTGTTCGAAGACGCCCGGCAACTCGCTCGTCGCCCCGGCAATAAGTCCGGACGAATCCACGCTCCCAACGAACTGGAAAATCGGCTCAGCCCCGCCCTCACTCGCCTGGCCAAAGAGCTGCGCCAGGAAGCCAAAAACATCGACAGCGACTCCGAAAAGCTCGACTTCACCTCGGCCTGCGACCGGCTGACCGCGCTCGCCGGCGAACTGACCCACTGGATCGAGCAGCAAAGCGAGGACTTCGTCTATTGGATCGAGTCCACGGCCGGTCGCGCCGGCCGCACCCGTGTGGAGCTGACCGCCGCCCCGATCGACGTCGGCCCCGTCCTCCGCGAGCATCTTTTCGAGAAAACTCGCTGCGTGATTATGACCAGCGCCACGCTGGCCATCGGCCAGCCGGCCCGGTTCGATTTTTACAAGTCCCGCATCGGCCTGACGCAGTGCCAAACCCTCCGCGCCGGCAGCCCGTTTAATTTTCGCGAGCAGGCAAAGCTGATTCTCGTGCGTGGCCTGCCCGATCCGAGCGCCGCCAAAGACAGCTACGAGCGGGCGTCGATTCCGTTGATCCAACGCTATGTCGAGCGCACCGACGGCCACGCCTTCGTGCTTTTTACCAGCTACGAATCGCTGCGTCGCGCCGCCGCGGCGCTTTCGCCGTGGCTCGCCAAAAAGAATTTGGCGCTTTATAGCCAGGCCGATGGCGCGCCGCGCTCCCAATTGCTCGAACAATTCAAGCAGAACCCGCGCGGCGTCTTGCTCGGCACCGACAGCTTTTGGCAGGGGGTCGATGTGCCCGGCGATGCCCTCACCAATGTCATTATCTCCAAGCTCCCCTTCAGCGTTCCCGATCAGCCCCTCTTGGAAGCCCGCCTCGACGCCATTCGCGCCGCCGGCGGCAACCCCTTCCGGGATTATCAATTGCCCGAAGCGGTGATAAAACTGCGGCAAGGCTTTGGCCGCCTGATTCGCACGCAGCAAGATCGTGGCATCGTTGTCATCCTCGATCCCCGCTTGCGAACCAAGCCCTACGGCCGCGACTTTTTGCAATCGCTACCCGATTGTGAAGTAGTGGAAGAATACGTTGATGGAACTGCGGAAGAAGCACGAAATCCGAAGTACGAAGCACGAAACAAGCACGAATGATGTTCTCGTTCCCAAGCTCTGCTTGGGCAACGCACGTCTCGAAGCTCTGCTTCCCTGGTTGCCAACTGGTGAGGTGCCTATGAACCAAAAATCGTTAATCATTGTCTGGGCTATCTTCGTCTCCGCGACGTGCGGAGTCCGTGCTGCCGACGCGCCCCTGCCGATCGCCCTCGTCAACGTCGATCGCATCCTCAAAGAGCATAAACCGCTCAACAACAACCTCGATCCGCTCAAGGCCGAAGCCAAGGAGCTCGAAGGCGCGGTACAAGTGCGCCAAGCCGAACTGGAAAACGTCGGCAACCACATTCGCCAGATCCAGCCCGGCTCGCCCGATCACCAACGGCTGCAAATCCAATTCGTGAAGATGCAAACTGATTTGCAGCGCTTCATTGCCGAGGGCCGGAGCGTCTTGCAAAAGAAAGAGGCTACCGCTTACCTGTCGTTCTTCCGACAACTCGATACCGAGATCAGCAAATACGCCAAGGCCAACGGGTTCAAGCTCGTTCTCCGCCAATACGAAACCTCATTCGACGACGGCCAGTCCTTGCCCGACGTCGCCAAAGCCATCAACCGCACCATCCTCTACGAAGAAGGGCTCGACATTACCGACCACATCCTCAAAGCCCTCGATGCCGCCGCCAAGCCCGGCAAGTAATAGTCGTCTTTAGCTCCGCGAAAGAAACGTCCTTTCCCAGAGCGAAAGGCAACAAACGAGGACACCACGATTACGCAAGAGCGAGTGACGATTCAATCCATCTGCCGCGCGTTACAATGACGCGTTTGAACTCCGCCGAAAGTCCGATGCCGCGCCAAATTCTCGTTACTTCCGCTCTCCCCTACGCCAACGGGCCGATTCATATCGGCCATCTGGTCGAGTACATCCAGACCGATATCTGGGTCCGCTTTCAACGGCTCGCCGACAACCGCTGCGTCTATGTCTGTGCCGACGACACGCACGGCACCGCCATCATGATCTCGGCCAAGAAGGCCGGCGTGAGCGAAGAGGCGTTCATCGAACGGGTGAGTGAAGAGCACCAGCGAGATTTTGCCGGCTTTCAAGTCGCCTTCGACAACTATGGCAGCACGAACAGTCCCGAGAATCGCGAGCTGTGCGGAGAGTTCTGGCAGTCGCTGCGAAAGGCCGATTTGGTTCGCGAAAAGGACGTTCACCAACTCTACGACCCGCAGGCCGGAACATTCTTGGCGGATCGGTTCGTGAAGGGAACGTGCCCCAAGTGTAAGTCGCCCGACCAATATGGCGATAGCTGTGACAAGTGCCAATCAACTTACACACCCGCCGATCTCATCGATCCCGTCAGCACGCTCAGTGGCGCGAAGCCCGAATTGCGAACGGCCCAGCATCTCTTTGTCGAGCTGGAAAAGCTGCATTCATTCCTGACCGAATGGACCCAATCGGGAAAGCACTTGCAGGATGAAGTTGCCAATTACCTGAAAGGCCATTTTCTCGGTGATGAGTTGCGCGATTGGGATGTATCGCGCCCCGCTCC
The DNA here is from genome assembly GCA_031394445.1 of Anatilimnocola sp. Taxonomy (GTDB): domain Bacteria; phylum Planctomycetota; class Planctomycetia; order Pirellulales; family Pirellulaceae; genus CAYLLN01. The sequence continues at coordinate 6,712 of JANNTN010000515.1, read as the reverse complement.
TTATTTCGGATTTGAGATTCCCGATTCGCCCGGCAACTATTGGTATGTCTGGTTCGATGCACCGATCGGCTACATCGCCAGCACGCTCGAGTGGTGCCAACGGAACAACGAGCAGCTCGACAACTGGTGGCGCTCGCCGAATACCGAAGTTCATCACTTCATCGGCAAGGACATCACCTACTTCCACACGCTCTTCTGGCCCGGCATGTTGAAAACAGCCGGATACACTCTACCGACGAAAGTCCACATCCACGGCTTTCTCACCGTTGGCGGCGAGAAAATGAGCAAGAGCAAGGGGACGTTCGTCATGGCGGCGACGTACCTCAAGCATCTCGATCCCGCTTGGCTGCGATATTACTACGCCAGCAAGCTCGGCCCCCGCTTGGACGATCTCGATCTCAATCCTGACGAGTTCGTCGATAAAATCAACTCCGACCTCGTCGGCAAGGTAGTGAATCTAGCCAGCCGGACGGCGAAATTTGTACAGCAAACTGGATTGTCCAAAACCTATCCCGACGATGGCGGACTCTTTGCCCAAGGCGCAGCCGCCGGCGCGGATATCACCGCCGCCTACGAAAATTGCGACTACGCCCGCGCGATGCGGCTGATCATGGAATTGGCCGATCGAGCGAATCCCTATATCGACGCCAAAAAGCCCTGGGTGTTGACCAAGCAGCCCGATAGTGCGGCCGAATTACAAGACGTTTGCACCGTCGGCCTGAACCTATTCCGGCAGATCGTCGTTTATCTGGCACCCGTGCTGCCGAAGCTGGCCGAGCAAGCCGGGGCGTTGCTTAACGATCCAGTTACCAGTTGGGACCAATCGCAACAGCCGCTCGTCGGCTCGCCGGTCGCCCCTTTTAGCCACATGATGAAGCGAGTCGAACGAAAGGATCTCGACGCCATGATCGAAGACAGCAAGCAAACCCAAGAGGCAACGGCACCTGCCGCTGACTCCGCACTCACCACTCCGCACTCCGCACTTCCTGGCGACTCCGACGCGGCATTGCAAGCCGAACCGCTTCTCGCCGATCTGATCTCCATCGACGAATTCACCAAAATCGATCTGCGCGTCGCCCGCGTACTCACGGCTGAAGAAGTTCCCGGCGCGAAAAAGCTGCTCAAGCTCACGCTCGGTCTCGGCGGCGACGTGAAGCGGCAGGTTTTTGCCGGGATTAAGTCCGCCTATAAACCCGAACAGCTCGTCGGCCGGCTAGTCGTCATGGTCGCCAATCTGCAACCGCGACAAATGAAATTCGGCCTCTCCGAAGGCATGGTCACCGCCTGCGGCCCCGGCGAAACCAACGTCTTCTTGCTCGGCCTCGACGAAGGTGCCCAACCCGGCATGCGCGTGCATTAGACGACCACTGGGGCGCGCAGAAATAGTCACAAAAAACACAACAAGGCACAAAAACTCAGGACAGAATTCTTTTTGTGTGTTTCGTGTTTTTCGTGGCTATCTAAATCGGCACGGTCGTTTGTGCGACTAAGCGGCGAATGATCGCCTCGGCCGTTTCGCGCTGGCCGGTGCTCAAAAATCCCTTCAGAATCACGCGGTGCGACAGCACTAGCGGCGCGAGCCGCTTCACGTCGTCAGGAACGACGAATGCGCGGCCTTCGATCAAGGCCAAGGCCTGGGACGCACGATACAGGCTGAGCGCCCCACGCGTGCTGACACCGACGCGCAGTTCATCGCTGTGCCGCGTCCGCTCCACAATGTCGAGCAAGTAATCGCCGACCGACTCTTCCACCTTTACACCGCGCACGGCTTCCTGCAGCGCCACGACCTGATCGCATTCCACGACGGGCTCCAACTCCTGCACCGGCTCGCCCAGCCGATGGCTCGTAAGCACGCGGCGCTCATCGTCGCGGCCGGGATAACCCATCGACAGCCGAATCAAGAACCGATCGAGCTGGCTCTCGGGCAGGGCGTATGTCCCTTCGAACTCAAACGGATTCTGCGTCGCGATCACCAAAAATGGCCGGGGCAGCGGCAGTGTCTGCCCATCGATCGAAACCTGGCTGTCGCTCATCGCTTCGAGCAGGGCCGATTGCGTTCGCGGCGGGGCGCGATTGATCTCGTCCGCCAGCACGATGTTGGCAAAGATCGGCCCACGGTGAAACACGAACTGACCTTGTTTGCTGTCGAACACACTGCTCCCCAGAATATCGCTGGGCAGCAGGTCTGGCGTAAATTGCAAGCGGCTAAACTCACCGGCCACGCTCTTCGCCAATGCCTTGGCCACCAGCGTCTTGCCCACTCCGGGCACGTCCTCCAGCAGCACGTGCTCGCCCGAAAGCAGTGCGACCAAACACCAGCGAACCACATCCGCTTTGCCCAGCACCACTTGGCTCATGTTGGCTTCGAGCTGCGCGATCAGCTTTTGCAACTGCTCGGGCGGGAGCGTTTCAAGTCGTTTGGCGGCGTCGGCGTGAAGGTCCATCAGCTTCTTCATTAGCCGGGACCAAACTTGGTCCCGGTCTTTACCCCGGCAAGACATTAAATTGTTCGTCTATCCTACCGATGTCCAGCACCAATGTCTTTACCGAACCGACAAAGCCGCCCGAGCAGCGACGACCAACTCGCGGGCCATCTCAGGCGTGTCCCCCAGGGCCGTCAAATGCCCCATTTTTCGCCCCGGCCGCGGCTCCGCTTTGCCATACAAGTGTAGCTTCACATCGGGCATGGCCAGCGCCGCGCTCCAGCGCGGCTCGCCATTTTGCCACACATCGCCCAGCAAATTCGCCATCGCCGCCGGGCGATGTTGCCGCGTCGATCCCAGCGGCAGCCCACACACGGCTCGCACTTGCTGCTCAAATTGGCAACTCGTGCAGGCGTCGATCGTCAGATGCCCCGAATTGTGCGGCCGCGGTGCCAATTCGTTGACCATAAGCTGGTCCTGTCGATCGACAAAATACTCCACGCACAGCACGCCCACCACATTCAGCCGTTGCATGACCTCGCGAGCGATCGCCTCGGCCGCCACTGCCACTTGCGGCTTAACCAGAGCGGGGGCGACCGAAACATCCAGAATATGCTGGTGATGCGTATTCAAGGACGGCGCGTACGTCACGATTTGCCCGTCCTCGCCCCGCGCGGCCACGACCGAGATCTCACAGTCAAAGTCGATGAACGCCTCCAAAACCGACTCGCCGCCGGCAAATTTCGGCCACACGGCATCCGCATCGCCCAGCGACGCAATTTTCGCCTGCCCCTTCCCGTCGTAACCCCATTCGGCCGTTTTCAAGACAGCCGGGAAGCCAGACTCGGCGAGTGCCGCCTGCAACTGCTCCTTCGTTCGCACGGGCCAAAACGGCGTGACCGGAATTCCCGCGTCGCGCAGAAACGTCTTCTCGCGGATGCGATTCTGCGTCGTATGCAGCACGTTGCCCCCCGGCCGCACGGGGCAAAACCGCTCGCAAACATCCGTCGTCGCCGCAGGCACGTTCTCGAATTCAAACGTCACCACCGAAACCCCACGGGCAAACTCCGCCACCGCTTCCAAATCGTCGTACTTAGCCCGCAACTCTCGATCGGCTACTTGCCCCGTCGGCGTATCGTCATCCGGCGACAGCACATGCACCCGATACCCCATCCGCCGCGCCGCAATGGCAAACATCCGCCCCAACTGGCCACTGCCAAGGACGCCAAGCGTGCTACAGGGAGGAATTTCGCGAGACATGGAGGGGAGAATGACCAAGCACCAATGACCAAACAAATACGAAGTCAGAAAATCAAAATGAGATACTAGGGCAATGTTTCGGCTCGCACTTTGGCTTCTAGGTCAGCGTGATAAGCCACGAGTTTGCTTTGCAGCTCTGGTCGCGTCGCAGCCAAAATTCGCACCGCCAATAACGCCGCGTTCTTCGCGCCCGCGTCACCAATCGCCAGCGTACCCACGGGAATTCCGCCAGGCATCTGCACGATGGAGAGCAGTGAGTCGAGGCCGGAGAGAGCTTTGCTCTGAACGGGAACGCCGAGTACAGGCAAAACCGTCTGCGAGGCGACCATGCCTGGCAAATGGGCCGCGCCACCGGCCCCGGCAATGATCACCTGAATGCCCCGCGCGGCCGCGGCCTTCGCATACTCGTTCATCAAGTCGGGAGTGCGATGAGCTGATACAACGCGGCACTCATGAGCAACGCCAAATTGCGCCAGCACATCCGCCGCGTGCTTGAGCGTTTCCCAATCGGACTTGCTCCCCATGATGACGCCGACGAGAGGAGCAGTGGTTTCAGCCGGCATGGAACATTCCCACGATGCGGTTCAGATTCGGCAAACCTTGAGTTTGATTAAAACGCGGCGAAATGAATAGCCGCCAGAGGAAGGGCGAAAATCAGCGATTCGATAGCATTTCGACCGAATGGGCCCAGCAGAGAGGTCGCTATTTGCGTGAGCCGCCTTCCATTTCATTGATGTATCGCCTCAACCGCTCCAGCTCGTCGGTCACGTCCTTCAGCTTCAACATGTTCTCGACACGCTTGAGCAACTCCGCTTTGTTGACCGGCTTACTCAAAAAATCGTCCGTCCCGGCCTGCACCGCCCGCTCAATATCCCCCGCTTCGTTGAGTGCCGTGACCATCAGCACCATGATCTTGCTGGCCGCCTTGTCTGCCTTCAGCTTTTGACAGACCTCAAACCCTGACAGCTTGGGCATCATCACGTCGAGCAAAATCAGATCGGGCCGGAACGACTGCACCTTTGTCAGCGTGTCTTGCCCATCGACCGCATGCTCGGTGTTACAATCAATTTCCGCCAAATAGGCTTCCAGCAGCTCACGATTGGCCTGATTATCGTCGGCAATCAGAATGCGGTTCTTTTCGGCCATCTATGGCTCCTAGGTTGTCAGACAATCTTCTCTGACATGTTATTGCCCTGCGTTTTATTACACAGCGTTGGCCGGCACGGGAAATTGCGAACACAAACTGCTGATCTCGCCGCGAATCCGCTTGTGTACCTGCTCGTCCGTCGCGTGCTTCAGCGACTCCAGCATCCAGCCGCCGATCTTCTTCATTTCATCCACGCCCATCCCGCGCGTCGTCAGGGCCGGCGTGCCAATCCGAACGCCGCTGGGGTCCATCGGCTTGCGGGTATCGAACGGAATCATGTTCATGTTGACCGTAATGCCGCAGGCTTCCAAAGCCTGCGTCGCCGTCTTGCCGCCAATCGAAAGCGGCGTCACATCGACCAGCATCAGGTGATTGTCCGTCCCGCCGCTCACCAGCTTCAGGCCGCCGCTCAGCAACACATCCGCCAGCGCTTTCGCATTCGCAATGATCGCCTTGGCATATTCCTTAAATGACGGCAGCAGCGCCTCACCAAAGCACACCGCCTTGCCCGCGATCACGTGCATCAGCGGCCCGCCTTGCAGTCCGGGAAACACTGTCTTGTCCACGGCCTGAGCATGTTCATTCCTACACAGCACCATGCCACCGCGTGGACCACGCAGCGTTTTGTGCGTCGTCGTCGTCACAAAATCGGCTACGGGAACCGGGTTATCGTGCAGCCCCGCTGCGACCAATCCCGCATAGTGGGCCATATCGACCATCAACTTGGCCCGCACTTGCAACGCAATATCGGCAAACTTGCTGTGCTGAATTTCTCGTGGATAGGCGCTCGCCCCCGCCACAATCAGCTTCGGCCGATGCTCGCGCGCCAGCCGGGCCACCTGATCGAAATCAATGCGATGCGTGTCCTTCATCACACCGTAACTAATGAACTTGTACAGCTTGCCCGACAGGTTCAGCTTCATGCCGTGCGTCAGATGCCCGCCATGAGCCAGATCGAGCCCCAGCACTGTGTCGCCAGGCTCCAAGCACGACACATACACCGTCTGATTGGCCTGCGATCCGCTGTGCGGCTGAACATTGGCATGCTCCGCCCCAAACAGTAGCTTCGCCCGGTCGCGAGCCAAATTCTCAACCACGTCCACGAACTCGCAGCCGTTGTAATACCGCCGGCCGGGATAGCCCTCGGCATATTTGTTCGTGAGCACGCTGCCGACCGCTTCCATGACAGCGGCACTCGTGTAATTTTCGCTGGCGATCATCTCCAAGCCGTCTTGCTGACGACGCTCTTCCTCGCGAATCGCAACAGCAACCGGCGGGTCGTACTGGGCTAAAATCTTCATCGCGTTCTTGAGTCTCGGTGCCTGGGGTGCCCTGGCAATTGCCACTGGGTGGTTACACACGCGCGGTTGCATGTGCAATGTTGGATTGTCAAAACCCAACCGCAATCCGTCAATTGGGTCGAAAAGCGTAGGATCACCGCTTCCTGACCAGCTTCACCCGCTAAACCTCGCATCCGCCTCGCAAAAATGCCCTACCATGAGGCCCATGCGCGTTATTCCCGTCATCGATCTGCTGAACGGCCAGGTCGTTCGCGGCGTCGCCGGCCGGCGCAGCGAATATCGCCCCATCGAGAGCCAAATCGCCAGCGATGCACACCCCAAAACCGTCGCCCAAGCCTTCGTGGACCAGTTTGCCTTCGACACGGCTTACGTCGCCGACCTCGACGCCATTTTGCACCACCGCCCATCGATCGAGGCTTGGCAACAAATCGCCGCTACTGGCTTGAAATTGTGGCTCGATGCCGGCGTGAGCGACTGCGCGACCGCCGACCGCATCCTGCAACATGCCTCCGCGGCTGACATCGACACTCAACTCGTCATCGGCCTGGAATCGCTCGCCTCCTTCACCGAACTCGCCGCCA
>JANNTN010000500.1:0-6565 GCA_031394445.1 Anatilimnocola sp. | reverse complement strand
CAATCGCCCTTGAAGTTGAACCGGACGAGGAATTGTTCGTTGGGGAGGAGGAGCGAGGCGCTGGGGTTGGTGGTGTTGTAGAGGTATTGGGCCTCGGCGGTGTCGGCTGAAGGTGGCGAGTTGATCCAAGGTGTGAATACGTAGGTGCCGCCGCTGTTCGAGATTTTTCCGACGGCGTTGGTCGTGCTGCCGGAGTAAGGGGGGGGGACGTCGGCGAGGAAGAGTTGCGTCGTTTGACGCACGGGCCAGTACTTTCCGACGTTGCCCGTGGCACCGGTGGTTATAAAACTCGGGTTGTCGTTGATGCCGAGCGGCCTGACGAATGGGAAATAGAGTCCACACGGGCGGCCGGTTTGGAGGGCGCGGGACTTGGCCATGGCGAAGTAGGCGTTGAGCTGGCGGGAGGCTTCACGGCCTTGCGAGCCGTCCATGACTTTTTTAGCGACGGGGAGCGTGACGGCGACGAGCGCGATCATGATCGAAACCACGATCAGCATTTCGACGAGCGTATAGGCGTCACGCGGAGCCGCGGAGGCGCGGAGGGAGATTTGAGCCGCGGATGAACGCGGATGACACGGATTTTTGGAAATGCGGCGGGGCAGCCGCGATGTGAATAGCGGCGTCATGGTGTTTGTTGGTAGTGGTTGGTGATGTTGTCGGCGAAATTGATGCCGTTATTGTCCGTGTCGCCCGGTGTGCCAATGAGAACTGTGACATTGGTTCCGGCGATTGGAACATTGACCGAAAAATATGGGTTGGGGGAGTTGTTGGGAGTAGCGGGAATGCTGTATTGAATATTCGAGGCCGGATTATCTGTGACCACGTCGAATTCCTTGTCGCGCCCTGACGACATGATCAGCGGGCGGAGGGCGTACGGTTTTTGGAGAACCGTGGCGTCGGACCAACGTAAATCCGCCTTGATCGGATCAAAGGGATCTGGAAAGGATCGGTAGTCGCGGCTCTGGGTCGTTATCGAGAACCGAAAATCCTTGCTGGCGGACGTGTCAGGATCAAAGGCAGTTGGATCGTTGGAACCTCCGCCCCATTGCCAATCGTCTCCCGGCTGTTCGATGGTGTAGCCGGCGGGCCAGCGTAAGAACTCGACTGGGCGACCCCAGCCGTCCAGAATTTCCTTCATGCCGTCTTCGTCGAAGTCGCCGATTTCATCCGAGGAGAAGAAATCAAGGGCGTTTTTATCGCCGTCGTGCATCGTGGAAACAATGAGATAGAGGCACTCGGCACCTTGAGATGTCGCCGTCCAATTTGTTGCCCAGCTTGCGCCGCAATTTCGTTGTGCTTGCCGTCGGTAGCTGCGCCACAGCGACGGCTGCTGCATTTGGGCGGTTCCTACAAGAGGATTGTAATAGCACGGTGGATCAGTCACGTCTGACTTACGGTCGGGAAGCTCCAACCGCATGAGGTCTCGGAGCGCATTGAGTCGCGCCCTTGAGGCGAATTGCGGGGCAGTTCCTGGAGGAATTCTGATCGGCACGGCGCGGGTGCGGTAGGATTCGTAGCGCTCCATGACGAGTTGGTCGAGCTTGGCGATGATGGAGCGGGTGCGCTGCTCGCGGGCGAGCTCGGTGGCACCGGCGAGGGCGGAGAGGCCGAGGCCGGTCATTATGCCGATGATCGCGATGACGATCAGGAGCTCGGTCAAAGTAAATGCAGCGCGAGTACGCGAGTTCAAGGTTCCAAGTCCCAAGTTCCAAGTTAAGGAACTTTGAACTTTGAATCGACCCGCTTCGCGGGTGCCCCGACTTTGAACTTTGTTTTGCATTGCCGCGTCTCCGCCTGTTCCGTAGTCCGTCCCTTAGTTGGGGATGTTGTCCTTCAGCGTTTTGCCGGCGCTGAAGTTGGTGATGTTGTCGTTGTCGCCGTCTTGATACGTGCCCGTGCCGTCAGTGGGAAATGCTTTGACGTCGTTCACGGCGAGGTCTCCAAATTCGCCATCCAGGCCGGCGCAGATGATTTGAAACGTCGTGGGGTTGACCGGTTTGTACAAATCACGAGTGGTTCCGGTCGTGAGGTTCGTCTTAGCTGTGGACCAATAGGGACGAGGGCCGTCTGTGCCTTCAACAGACGTGTAACTATTCGTCGTATCTCCACCGTATCCCGAGATTCGGCAGCGATCGAGATAGAAGCGGCTATCGACGTAGATGTGATAGGTGTCTTTGCAGTACTTCGCGCGGCAGGCGCGGACATCCGCAAAGGAACCGACGTTGGTGATGGGGCCTTGAGCTTCACTAGGATTGAGATCGGCCAGCATCGATTCGTCAAAGTCGTAGTATTTTTTAGGAGCCGCCGTGGCGGTGACGCCGGTGGGAAAGTAGTACGAGAGAAACGGATAGCGAGGGTCGGCATCGGTCATGCTGAGCCAGAAGACCAAGCTTTCGCCTTCATCGATGAAGGAAGTTGTATTGGCGATGCCGCAGGCGTAGTTAACGAAGTTATTGATGTAAGTTGGGTCTGCTTTGGGATAGCACTTGCGGATGTGGCGTTCGACGATGGAGCGGTCGCGGAAATTGGGTGGGTAGTCCCCTTTGTCTTGCTTGTAGGACTCGATAGCGCTGGCGAGTTGGTTGACCTCGACGGCGACGGCGGTGTTGCGGGCGGCGATGATGGCGCGGTTGATCGCGGGGAGAAGCAGCGCCGCCAAAATGCCAATGATCGTGATGACGACGAGCATTTCGACGAGGGTGAAACCGCGGGAGGGGCGATTTGGGCGGATGGGCATGGGACGATCCTTCGGTCGTTGGTCACTTGTCATTTGCAAGCTCAAGGATGGCGTAACACCCTCACCCTAGCCCTCTCCCAGAGGGAGAGGGGATGGAGAGGACCGGGACCAGGTTTGGTCCCGGCTGTTGGTATTTTTTTAAGGCCGGCCAGAGGCCCGCCCCACGGTTAGCTGAGGCCTTGGATGAGTGAGATGAGGGGCATGAAGAGGGCGATGACGATGAAGCCGACGGCACCGCCGAGGAAGCAGATGAGCAGGGGCTCGATGAGCTTCATCAAACCGTCGGTGAGGGCGGAGACTTCTTCGTCGAAAATGTCGGCGACTTTGTAGAGCATCGTGTCGAGCTCGCCGGTTTCTTCGCCGACGTCGATCATGTTCACCACCAGCTCATCGACGACGCGGGCGTTCATTTTCAGCAGGTAAAACGCCGTGCCCGCCGCCGCACCGCCGAGAGCCCCATAGGCCAGCGGAGCTATGCCGAGGGTGCTGATCATGCCGGGCATGGTCATGATCATGAGGGGGAAAAACGCACCGCTGAGGGCCCACAAAAACAGCGCGACGGGGTGGAAGCCGGGTTTGGCGTTATTGCCCATCGGCTTGGCGATGGTTTCGCCCTCGCGGATGGCGTCGGTCACTTTGGCGAACATGCGCTCGAAGAGGGCATTGCCGGCTGTTTCGCGCGTGATGTTCAGCCCTTCGAGAATTGGTACGCCGGAAGCGACCAGCGTGCCGAGCGTTCGCGTGGTGCGGGCCATCGTGTTCTTTTCGACCAGCATGCCGAAAATCGGCCACTTGAGGACAAACATGTCCCAGCCCATGCGGCCATGTTTGAACTTGCGGAGCATCTTGACGAAGATCCACAAGCAGAACGGCACCAGCGGCATCATCCACCAGCCGTGCGCGACGACCCACTTGGAGATATTGACCAGCAAGGTGGTCATGGCGGGGAGTTTTAGGCCGAACTCCTCGAACATTTTTTGGAAGACGGGGACGATCTTGAGCATGATGAACGTCAAGATGCCGACCGCGACGAGCACGACGACGACCGGATAGATCATCGCCCCCTTCACCTTGGTCTTGAGCGATTCGCTGCGTTCGAGAAACTCGCTGAGACGGCGAAGAATGACTTCGAGCGCACCACCGGCCTCGCCGGCTTTGATCATGTTGATGTACAGGCGATTGAAGACCTTGGGGCTTTTGGCCATTGCTTCGCTGAGCGTGGAGCCGCTTTCGATCTCATCGCCGGTATCCCCGAGGGCGTTTTTCAAACGGCCGGGCTTTTGCTGATTTTCGAGAATGCGGAGGCTGCGCAGAATCGGCAGGCCGGCGTCTTGCAGAATGGAAAGCTGCTTGGTGAACAGCGAGATTTGCTTGGTTTTTGCCCCGCCGATCGCGAAGCCGCGTTTCTTTTTGCCGCCGTACGTCTTGCTGGCAGCCGCTTTTTTGGCGGAGATCTTGGTGACGAAATAGCCCATCTGGCGAATAGTCGCCTGGGCTTCTTCCTCCGACGCGGCGTCGATCACATCTTTGATCTCCGCGCCGGTATGGTCCATCGCCTCGAATTGATAGGTTGGCATCGCTCACTCCCGTCATTTGTCACTGGTCATTAGTCATTTGCAAGTGACAAATGACCAATGACTGTTTTAGGCTTCCATTACTGTTTCGCGCACGACTTCGTCTAAGGTGGTCATGCCTTCGAAGGCAAAGTTCATTCCCGCCTCGCGGAGCGTGACCATGCCAAAGCTGGCAGCGGCATTGCGCAGTTCATCGACGGCACAATTTTCCATAATCATGTCACGCATTTTGTCGTTCATGATCAACAGCTCGAACAGGCCGACGCGGCCCTTGTATCCGGTGTTATTGCAGACTTCGCAGCCGCGGCCCTTATAGGCCTTCTTGCCTTTGAAGTCTTCGATTTTCATGCCGAGGTCGAGCATCAAGTCTTCCGACGGCGCGGTTTCCTCGCGGCACTGGCTGCACACGCGGCGGACGAGGCGCTGCGCCAGGATGGCCTCGACCGTGGCGGTGATGAGGAACGTGGGGACGCCCATATCTTTCATGCGGGTGATGGTGCTCGGCGCGTCGTTGGTGTGCAGCGTGCTGAACACCATGTGGCCGGTGAGCGAGGCTTGCACGGCGATTTGCGCCGTTTCCAGATCGCGAATTTCGCCGACGAGAATGATGTCGGGGTCTTGCCGCAAAATGGCGCGCAAGCAGGCGGCGAACGTAACGCCGATTTCGTGATCGATGGGAATTTGGATAATGCCGTCGATCTGATATTCGACGGGGTCCTCGGTCGTAATGAGCTTGTCCTCCATGTGGTTCAGCTCGCAGAGGGCCGAATAGAGCGTGGTCGTTTTGCCGCTGCCCGTGGGGCCGGTGACCAGCACGATGCCGTTGGGCCGTTCGATGATTTCGCGGAATTTCTTGAGGGTGGGTGCGTCCAGGCCCACTTTGGTCAGGTTCAGCGACACGACCGAGCGGTCGAGAATTCGCATAACGACGCTCTCGCCGAACATCGTGGGGAGCACGCTCACGCGGAGATCGACCGGGTGGCCGCCGACCGTCAGCTCGATGCGGCCGTCTTGCGGCAGGCGGCGCTCGGCGATGTCGAGGTTCGCCATCACCTTGATGCGGGTCGTGATGGCAAAGGCCAGATGCCGCGGGGGCGGAACCATCTCGAAGAGCACGCCGTCGGCCTTGATGCGGATGCGGAACTCGTCTTCGAACGGCTCAAAGTGAATGTCACTGGCGTGGTCTTTAATCGCCAGGAGCAGCACCATGTTCAGCAGCTTGCGGACCGGCGCGCTGTCGGCCAGGGCTTCGACATCGGCCAGTTCGAGCGGCTTGCCCGTATCGGCCGCCTCCATTTTTCTCTTCAGATCGGGATCGTCTTCGATCTCGTCGATGATGCGATCGACGGTTTCCTTCTCGGCGTCGTAATACTTTTCGAGGGTCTTCTTGACGTCGGTTTCGCCGGCGATCACGACCTTGATTTCGTGGCCCAGCATCGACCGCAGTTCGTCTTGAATCGTGATGTTTTGCGGGTCGCAGGTGGCGACCGTTAACCGGTTGCCTTCAAAGTGGATCGGCACGGCTCGATACAACTGGGCCATCGACTCGGTCATGCGATTGATGACTTCGTGGGGGATGACGGTCTCGCCCAACTCGACAACCTGCATGCCCATCTGCTCGGCGAGGGCCTGAATCACCTGCTCTTCGTTGAGCATGTTCAGTTCCAGGCCGATCTTGCCCAGCAGAGTGCCAGGCCGCTGCTGTTGCTCCTCGAGCAGCATTTCGAGCTGCTCATCGGAGATGAAGCCCATATCAATGAAGATTTGACCGATTCTGCGAATAGCCATTGGGTTATCAGTTGCTAGTTGTCAATTATTTGGATCATTGAATGACCAATGGGGATGTGACATTGGATGTTCTGTTTGGTCATTGGTGCTTCGCCGCGGAGCGGCTTAGTGTCCGCCTTTGTGTCCGCCGCCTTCGCTGTCATCGACTTTGGGTGCTTCGTCGCCGAGGCCGCGTTGGGCGTTGAGAATGCGCTTGGCGAGGTCATCGGCATTGTGAGCCTTGCCGAGGCAATCTTCGAGCGTGGTCAACTCCGCGCGCCACAGCTTGAACAGGGCGTCGTCCATGAGTTGCATGCCGAACTTCGAGCCGGTTTGAATGGCCGAGGTGATGCGGAATGTTTTGTTTTCGCGGATCAGATTGCCAATGGCCGAGGTGACCACCAGCAACTCGTAAGCACCGCAGCGGCCGCCGCCAATCGTGGGCACCAGCGTTTGGGCCAGCACGCCGATGATCGACGTGGAAAGC
>JANNTN010000477.1:0-9246 GCA_031394445.1 Anatilimnocola sp. | reverse complement strand
GTGAGAGCCAGCTCTGATTCAAACCGCGAGGCTTTGACTTGCCATTCCGGGCTGTCGTCGGTATGGGCGTTGCAGTGGGAGACGAGGAGGTGGTAGAGGAATTTGAAGAGGCGGCGGGGGACGCGGAGGGAGCGGAAGGCGTCGATCATGCGGCCTTGGGTAATGCCGGGGTCGAAGAGGTCGGCGAGTTTTGGCGTCGTACCCAGCTTGGCACAGGCGCGAAGGCGGGCGTTGGCGATGTCGAAGAGGGCTTCGCCGGTCCACTCGAACGACGGAATCATGTTCTGCTTGTCGAGGCGAGCCCGCTGATAGAAGTCGCGCTCTTCGCGTTCGATGAACCGCGTCAGCTCGATCGGCAGCATCAGCTTCACGCCGATGCCGGGATGCTTGAGGAACTTGTTGTCGAGCATCGGCCAGAGCAGGGCCTTCATCAGTTCGGCCGAGCCGTTAACCAAATGCGGTTCATCCAGCCGATCGACCAACACGATGATGCCCGTGTGGCCGAGTTGCTGGAGCAACCCTTGCAGCTTCATGAGCAGCTCATAGCGGTCATCCGTGCTGTCCTTATTCGGCAACGGCTGGCCCGAAAGTTCAGCCGGCGAGAACTGCATGAGCACTTGCCGCAGCGGATTCGTTTCGCGAATGCCGACGCGCATCCGGCTAAGAATACCGCGGGCCAGCCAGAAGTTATTCCAGGCTTTCCAAACCCAAGGAGCCCAACCAGCGATAATCAAGATCGGATAAACCCACCACGGCGGCAGCCAGTTTTGGCCACCGTTGGCGAGAATGGCGATTACGAGCACGATCAACAGCGCTGTCCAGCTCCACCCCAAAACCACGGGCCAGTACGACTGCCACGTTTGAAACTTCAGCCGTCGCCGCAACCGTTGCCAGCGGCCTTTGAATGTCTCGGCTGTCGATTGGTCGTAACACGCGGCCAGCAGCAAGAGGTCGCGGGCTTGATGGCGGTCGAGCTTGTCGATCACAGCCGCATCAACATCGCAAATCACCGACCCACTCGGCTGCCGCACGGCAAGAATTCGATCGACTAGCCCCGTGACGGCTAGGGACAGAACCGCGTCCATGTGGTCCCACAGCTTGAACAATTTCAGCACGCGCTCTGGCTGGCGATTGCGCTGGCCTAGTCGATCACGAAAGCGGTCAAGGAAGGGGTTGAAGTCATCGTAATGCACGACAAACAGACGCCGGCCCGGATGCCGCTCGTTGTGCCGTTCCATGTGCCGAGCGAGCTGCAGGCGCATCGCCGTTTTTCCAGAGCCCTTTTCGCCAAAGATGATCGAGGTCGCCGGCTCGGAGGGATCGCCATAGACCTTGTCCCACGCCGGGTGAAAGGTGCTTTCGATGCAGAATTCTTTGAAGACCGGATCGGTTTGCGCATCTTCCTCCGCGAACGGATTGCGAGCGATACCGTGGTGATCGAGGAAATCGTTAACTTTCATCAGCAACCGATCGGGCCAAAGATGTAGGGTGCATGAGCGAAGCGAAATGCACCGTCAGCGGCAAAACATGGTGCAATGCGCTGCGCTTTTGCACCCTACGAAAATAACATGGTCGCTTACTTCACCTTCAAACTTTTGACCATCTCTTGAAAGCCCTTTTCATGCTCGTCGATGGTAGCCTTCGGTCCGTAGAGCTTGAGGAAGTAATTGCCGCGGTCCTTGGTTTGAATGATCGCGCCGAGCATGCGATAGTTGTCGCGCATGATCGTCTTGCCGCCGGCAAAGGGGCCGCCGGGAGAGTCCTTATACGTTCCGGCCAGATCGACGATCTCGATTTCGGTGCCGCTGATAGTGGCTTTGTCGCGCTTTGCCTTCGCCGCAGCGCCTCCTTCGCCAGCAAACTGCCCAACCCAGCGGTCAATATTGCTCTCGATCGACCCACCGGCGCCCATCGCGGTCAACCGGCCCGCCGTTTCATCCCCTTGGGAGGGCGGAATCGCAAACTCAATCTCCACAATCCGGCTGGCCGGCTCCTTTTTCGTCCAGCTTGCGGGAGCGGTCAGCTCTAATTTGCCCTCACCGATCGTAAACGGCTTGCCATCCGCCGCTTGAATAAGTGAAAACGAACCAAAAGCACACACTGCAACCAGCATGGCAACGATTGCTGACGAAACGCGCATGACAAACTCCAATGGGAGGAACGACGATTTTGGCGGAATCGGCTGATAGCCGGGCCGTTCATTTTAGAGGCGGCGGGCTTCAATCCCAAGGTGCCACACGCCGCCCGTGATGCAGCAGCGCGTTTTAGGCAGTGCGGCCCATTCGCACTACCACGAAGGCCAGCACGACGATGAGAATGACGCACAACACACCCAAACCGACCAAAACCGCAATTGCCATCGCGTTCGAATCGCGTTTTTTGTTCTCGTAGAGCGAAGCCGTGCGCTGGCTGGAGGGCGAAGCGACGGGAACGGTCGTCGAGCCAACCGGGGCCACCGCTGGAACTGGCGATGCGGCGCTCGATTCATTCAAGGTTGGAAACAGCTTGCCCGCATTTTGCCAGTCGGTCCATCCTTCGCGCCACACCAGCGAATCGCTGCTAACGCGCCCTTCGGACAACCATTTGCGCATGACCTCGCCGCGTGCCGGGCCATATTGGCCACCGGTGGGCGGGCGTACGTACCAAATCGCGGCTCGTGCCTCGGCAATCGGGTCGCTCTGGCCAACGGCCGCGGCCATTGCCGGAGCGGACGAAACGGCGGGGGCAGCCGGCGCGGGGGCATTCCCCACCACTGCCACTTCCCCGGCACCATTGTTTTTAACCACGGCGTCGGAACCGTCGGAATCTTCTTCTTCGCTGTCCAGCAACTCCGGCTCGCTGGCTTCTGGAATGCGAAGCTTGGTCCCGCATTTCGGGCAAATGCCCTTCTTGCCGGCCAGAAACGCCTTCACGTTTAGCTTGTGCCCCTGGGGGCAATGAAACTTGATGCCCATCGCTTCTGGTCAATTCGGCTTAACCGAACAAATCTCTCGTGAACCCCTGGCAAACAGCTTTGGGTCGCCCCGCTGGCATTACCCCCAGGCGTACCCCATCCTCAGTTGTCTCGGTTGACCTATTATACACACACAAATTTGAATTGCCGTTTCGCTGACGCGAATTCCATCAGGTTCAGTCGCTTGGTAGATACATGCCAAATAACAGCATTTCCACGCCTGCTTTCCCTTCCATCCAACTCGATTATCCGATGCCTACGCTAAAACCAGACGACGAACCCGAAGGCCCGCTGGAAATTGCCATTGCGGGCGACCTGGCCGAGCACGAGAGCGATATCTATGAGCGGCTCCTGGCGGTTCCGCCCGGGGGCGAGTGTACCCTCTATTTCAACTCGCCCGGCGGCAGTGCGTATTCCGCCTTGGCCCTTGCCTCGTTGATCGTTTTGCGGGGAATGAACGTGACCGGCGTGGTGCTGGCCGAGTGTTCGTCAGCCGCGATTTGGCCGCTGGCGGCTTGCAAACGGCGGATTGTCACAGCCCATAGCGTACTCTTATTTCACCCGCTGAAATGGGAAAGCGGGGAACATGTCGCCATCGACGAGGCGGCCGAGTGGGCGCGACATTTCGCTCATTTGGAGCAGGATATGGATGCCGTGCTGGCCCGGCTCTTCGGCATTAGCACCGAGAAGCTGGCGGCCTGGATGAAGCCTGGCCGCTATGTTTCTGGCCACGAACTGGCCGCCGCGGGGCTTGCCGAGCTGGTCGATTTGGTGGCGCAAATTCAACCGCCGCCCAAGGGACCAGAGTCGGGCAAACGAAAACGGAGATAGCCCGGCCCGGACCTCGCGGCGACAAGGCGGCGACTTGCCGGTACGATGGTCGGCCATGCAGAAGATTATTGTTGAAAAACCCTATCAGTTTTTGCCCCCGTATCGGGGTATGTTTTGGCCGACGATTTTTCGCGGCGTTCGCATTCACGATTACTACTTGCGAAAGAGCGAGGGAGTTGTCGCGCACGAGGTGCGGCATGTGGAGCGGCTGCGGGCATCGATCGCGGCGGGTGATGCGGTCATGATCACGCCGAACCATCCGCGGACGGCTGATCCGCTGGCGATGGGTTGGCTGGCGGTGGAAGCGCCGTGCCATTTTCATGTCATGGCGAGCTGGCATCTGTTTCAAAGCAGCCGGGTGAATGCCTGGGCGATTCGGGCACTGGGTGGATTCAGCGTCAATCGTGAGGGGGTCGATCGGCAAGCGATCAACACGGCGATTGAGCTGCTCGCCGAGGCGAAGCGGCCGATGGTTATCTTTCCGGAAGGAGCGACGAGTCGCACGGCCGACCATTTGAATGCCATGCTCGACGGCGTGGCATTCATTGCCCGTGCGGCCGCAAAGAAGCGGTCGAAGCAATCGCCGCCAGGCAAGGTCGTCATTCATCCGGTGGCTGTGAAGTACTTTTTTGGCGGCGATATTCGCAGCGTGTGCGACGATGTGCTGACGGAAATCGAACACCGGCTGACCTGGCGGCCACAACGGCAACTGCCGCTCGTCGAGCGATTGATCAAAGTCGGTTCCGCTTTGTTGAGCCTGAAGGAGGCGGAATATCTTGGTAAGCCGCAGGAGGGGGATTGGGCCGAGCGTCTGTCGCGATTGATTGACCGGCTGCTGGGGCCGCTGGAAATGGAGTGGTTTGGGAAAATGCAAACAGGCCCGGCGGTGCCGCGCGTGCGCAATCTGCGGTCACGCATGCTGCCCGATATGGTGGCTGGCCGCGTGGATGTAGTGGAGCGTGCTCGCAGGTGGCGGCAATTGGCTGAAATTTATCTGGCCCAACAACTGGCGGCGTATCCGCCGGGTTATTTGAAGAGGCCCACGGTCGATCGCGTGCTAGAGATGGTGGAAAAATTCGAGGAAGACCTGACCGACAAGGCCCGGCTGCATGGGAAACTCAAAGTTGTGCTGGAGGTTGGCGAGGCGATTCCTGTCAGCCACGAGCGCGATCGGCGGGCGAGCGTCGATCCGTTGATGGTGCAGATTCAACAGTCGCTGCAGGTCATGATGGATCGGCTGGCGGAGGAATCGCCGTTGTTGACTGACGTGGGGAATGAACCCGCGCAGCAAATATGATTTTTCGTCGCTTCAACCGGTAGTTAGGCGGTGGCACCAGTGACCGCCTGCTTGAATGCCTTCCAGAGTGAGACAAACTGAGAAACTGCTCCGTGGTTGCTGAGCATGTACTCTTCGTTGAGGCCACTCGGACTGGTAATCGTCAACCTGCCGTACTCGACAACTGGAATCTGATAATTGTTCGCAAAACGTCGATCGGGCGAACCATCCTGGTTGGCGTTCTTCCACGTCTGTCGCACGATTCTGGCATCGGCAGGAACGGCCTCTTCTTCAATGAACGCTGCTCTGCCAGACTCGATGTCAACCTCCGATACATCAACGAGAGCAAACGCATCCGCCGAGATGTGCAGGAGAACGAAGCATGGATAGAGATAGAGGTCGCCGCCGTTGGCATTCGCTAGGTGCGGCACTCTCCACTCGGATTCGATGAGATCGCAGATCCCAACGTCAAACACGACGGCTTTACGATCAATCGAATGCGCGGCGGTGGTTCGATCCCGCACTTGATCAGCGGCGGCTCGCGAGACAGTGTCCCATTTGCGTTCGCACTTGGTAAGGACTGCGAAAGCATCTAAGAGGTGGGCGTACGCCTTCCGAACTTCTGAGGGGATGTCGATCTGCGTCTGAAGACGAGATAGTCTCTCTTGCTCCTGAAGTTCGTCCTGACGGGCTTTGGCCTCCGTGGCGTTTTCCCGGATGCGTATGTTGCGGCCGGGAAAGAGCCGCCGTAGGAGCCAGCCACTTTGCCAGCCCGCCTGTTCCTGCTCGAACTGCGTCGCCTGTGCAGTTGCAGCTTGGAGCTCGGGTAGCAGTGTACGACGCTCCTGTTGGGATTGCGTCAGGAGCTCCCGAAACTTCGATAGGCCAGGGCTGGTTAGCTCCGACGTGTCGGCACTCCTGATTTCGTCCTGGTTGTTCGGGGTTACTTGGCGTGGTTCGTCCGGAATCGGTGAAATGAGAGAAGGTGGATCGGAAGCAGTTCCGGGAATCGCCGCAGCCTCCGTGAAAAAGTGTGTTGTGATCGGTTGATGATAGGCAATCCCGCTACCCGGTATTCTTGCAGTGACGGCAGCACCTTGAGAACCCACAGTAAACCGGAGCGGACCAACTCCAACGCTCGTACTGAGCCCACGAGGTGAAAGCGTAATCCGGACTCCGGGAAACGGGCTGAAGCTCTTGCGAAACCGCCATCCCATCTGAACCTCCCGCGTCGACAGTCTAACGTCTGGTTTACGAGCAGCCAAATCTAAGCTGCGACTCGACCAAGATAGAACACGCCGAGGCGTATGTTGCAATTCTACGACCCCGGCAATGTAATTTCTTCGGGACAAAGAACCTGAGGTGTCCACACCAATGTGACTTGGCTAATATTCACGTCGGATTTCCTTGGCTGAATCACAACCTCTTCGAGTTGATGACCTTCGGGTGACATCGCAGAATCTATCTTCGCGATCTCCGCCTCGAGTTGAGAATTCAGCTCATTGATTTCTTGATCGATCGACTCAACTCGCTCTTTTGCTTCAGCGATTTCTGGTCGCTCTTTCAGAACTCGGCCCGCTGCGTCGGCGCTGCTTGCTGCGCGCGAAATGTTACTAATACTTATTCGCTTGTGGCTTTGCATAATGGAAAGCAAGAGCTTTCCAATCGAGATTGCAGTCGTCCATATTCGGCCAAGGAACTGAGATTTCTCCTTATCCACTTTTAACTCTGCCTTTCGACGACGCTCCTGTAGCTTGGCATGCTTTGGCGCATTCTTCTGTCGCAGACTTTCCACCATTCCATCTCGTTCTTCGCGAACTTGCTGCGACAAACGCATACGAAATTCGCCTTCGTTTTCGTTAGGCAACGATGTCTGTTTAAGCGACAAACATTTCCACAGCCGGAGCTTGCGATTGCGGTAAAGGTGGTCCTTCAGGGCCGACGTGAATTCAAGATAACGCTTGGGGCGGGACAACTCGGCCGGAAGCGAAGCAAATTTCGCCCCAGCTTCGGGCTGCTGCTCAAGGTCGATTCCATCCGCTTGTTCCTCCGCCTTCGCCCAGATTTCGCCGGGCACTGCATCGTCGATCGGCAGGAGCAACGAAACATCTTGCCAACAATCGACGCCCGTGGCGGCTTGGGCGAAATGGAGCTTGGCTTGACCGAGGAGGGCCGGATGATAGGTCAGAGTGGCACCGGTGGGGAGATTGGCGCGGCGGGAGACGAAACGCTCGATGATTTCGGGAGGGAGAACGGGGCGATCGGCCTTGGCTGCACCACTCCGTGTGGAGTCTTCTCGCTCTGCGCGTAAACCACTTGTCGCGGTCGTCGCCTTGCGCTCTGCCATGAGCTTGCCGATCTGCTCGCGCGTCATGGGACCGCGCAGATACGACAGCGCCCAGCGAGTTTGAAAGACAACGGGATGGTCTTCGTGAACATTGTTCATCAAGAAGACACGATTGCCGAGGCCGGAGAGTAATTGGTCCATCTCGGCGCGATTGAAACTTGCACCGGATGCCGACGAGGCCCCTTCGAGGCCGTCGAGCACACGCATCTTGTCGCGTTCGGTTTGCAGCCGGCCAAGGAACCAAGTGCCACAATTCGCCAGTCCCTTGTAGTCGAGATCGACCGGGTTTTGCGTCGCCAGCACCACACCGAGGCCAAACGCGCGGGCTTGCTTGAGCAGCGTGAGCATCGGCACTTTCGAGGGCGGGTTTTTCGACGGAGGGAAGTAGCCAAAGACTTCGTCCATGTACAAAAGCGCTCGCAGACTGGACGTGCCGGGTTGGCTGCGCATCCAGCCGATGATGTTGCTGAGCAAAATCGTGACGAAGAACATCCGCTCGGCGTCGGAGAGGTGGGAGATAGAGAGGATGGCGAGACGTGGTTTGCCCTCGGGCGTGTAGAGCAGCCGCTGGATGTCGAGCGGTTCGCCTTGCATCCAAGCGGAGAAGCCGGGGGAGGCGAGGAGATTATTGAGCTGCATGGAGAGCTCGAAGCGTTCTTTGGCCGGGTAGAAGCTTTCGAGGTCCATGACGCCGACTTTGTCGAAGCCGGGCGATTGGAGCGCGCGGATGAGCGCTGCCATGTCGAGGTTTTTGCCGCCTGCCCAGGCGCGGTCGAGAATATTTGAGATCAAAATGTGCTCGCGGCTTTTGAGCGGGTCGGCGTCGATGCCGAGGAGGCCGAGTAAGCCGGAGGCGGCGGCGCTGACGGCTTCGCGCATCGCTTCGTTGTTGTCGCGCGTGCTGGCGGGTGGGGCATCGAACGAGCGGAGGACGGTGAGGGGCAAGCCCGTGCTGCTGCCGGGCGTGTAGATGGCGATATCGACGGCGTCGCGGAGGCGTTGGATGCGGGCTCCGTCTTGGCCCCAGTCGTCGAGGCCCTTTTTCCACGTCTCGGCGGTCTTGGTGGCGAGTTGGTCGGGAGTTGTACCGGCGCGTTTGGCTTCTTCGGCGTCGATCCAAGGAGCGAAATCCTCGGTGCGGAGTTGCGGAAACGTGAGCAGCAGGTTGGAGAGGTCACCCTTCGGATCGATGATGATTGCCGGGATGTTGTCGATGCCAGCTTCTTCCAAGAGAGCCAGGCAAAGGCCTGTCTTGCCGCTGCCAGTCATGCCGACGCAGACGGCATGCGTTGTGAGATCATTCGCTTCGTAGAGCATTTTCTCCGACGCGAGTTGCCCCGAGGCCAGATCAAAGGAGCGCCCCAGATAAAAGGAACCAAGCTTTTCGTAGTCCGACATGCGATTCAACCCACCACAGCAGGAAAAGTAATCCCGCGATTCTAAACAGACTGGCGAGGGTGGTCTATCGGAATGGCTGTTTCGGGATAACGTCGCAGGTTTTGTCCCGAAATGCGGAATCTCGATTTGCTGGACTTTATTCGCTGGAATTGTCCGCGACTCGGAAGAGATTGCACGAAATTTATGGTGCAAAGTTTTCAATGGTGTGGCCAAAACTCCTTGAATTTAGTTCATTACAAAACGGTTCCGCGCGCTCTGGCGTCGATGCTGATTGTCGTCGACTAGGCAGAGTGTTGCGTCGACGTATTGTGGCACTTTGAGCGGGGCTCCGCCACAAGTATTTTTGGCCACCAGAGAACTGGGAGCGTCAGCGGCTGGAGTAGTCACCACGAATCATACGAATAGCACGAATGGGAATTAGCGTTGATTAGTGTTCTCAAA
>JANNTN010000405.1:0-25311 GCA_031394445.1 Anatilimnocola sp. | reverse complement strand
CTTCATTTCACCCTCGGCCTCGCCCCCGTTCATCGCTTCGGTGAGCTGCCCCATCCCCGGCAGCATGCTCATCATCTTCATCATCAGGCCCGGTCGATCCGTCGATCCCGCTCCGCAAGGATGTGACGATCCTGATGATGTGCGGCTTGCAAGGGTCGGGCAAAACTACGACCTGCGGCAAGCTGGCCAAGCTGCTGCAGCAAAGCAACAAGAAGTGCTTGCTCGTCGCGGCTGACCTCCAGCGGCCCGCCGCCATCGAGCAGCTTCACGTCATCGGCCGGCAGCTCGATGTGCAGGTTTATTCCGAGCCCGGGGCGAAAGATCCTATCGCTGTTTGCTTCGCCGCAGTGGCAAAAGCCAAGGCCGAGCAGATTCCCGTCGTCGTGCTCGATACGGCCGGCCGCCTAGCGATTGACGAAGAATTGATGGACCAGCTCGTGCATATCGACGAGCGGGTGAAGCCCGATCAGGTGTATTTGGTCGTCGATGGCATGACGGGCCAGGACGCGGTGAATAGCGCTGCGGCGTTTAACGAGGCGCTGGAGCTCGACGGCGTCATCATGACGAAGCTCGACGGCGATGCCCGCGGCGGCGCGCTGCTCAGCGTGAAAGAAGTGACCGGCGTACCGATCAAGTTCATCGGCACCGGCGAGCATCTCGATGCGCTGGAGCCGTTTCGCCCGGAAGGGATGGCCAGCCGCATCCTGGGGATGGGCGATATCGTCGGCCTGGTCGATACGGTGCAAAAAGCCGTCGATATGGAGCAGCAGAAGGCGCTGGAGGCCAAAATCGCCGCCGGCGAGTTCTCGCTCGACGATTTTAAGGTCCAACTGCGGCAGATTATGCAGCCGGGCCTGATGATGAAGATGATGAGCATGCTGCCGGGGATGGGGCAGCTCACCGAAGCGATGAACGGGGGCGAGGCCGAGGGTGAAATGAAGCGGATGATGGGGGTTATCGACTCGATGACCCTCCGCGAGCGTAAAAACCCCAAAATTATCGAGCCCGGCCGGCGAAATCGCATCGCCCGGGGGGCCGGGGTGCAGGTGCAGGAGGTCAACTCGCTGCTCAAACAATTTGATATGATGGCACCCATCATGAAGGCCATGGCCGGCAAGGGCATGGGCCAAAAGATGGCAGCCATTCAAGACCTGCAAAAGAGTGGCCTGTTCAACCCTGGCGGGGGTATGCCTAAAATTAAAGGCGACACCGGCAAGCGGCTGACCTCCCAGGAGAAGGCCGACCAGCGGAAAAAGCGGGAAAAAGAGTTGAAGAAGAAGAAGGGACCACGGGGAGCGTGGTGATAATGTCATTTGTCACTAGTCATTTGTATTTCTGCAAGTGATAAATGACTAATGGCAAGTGACGAATGACAAAACAACCGATTTAGACTTTTAGTTTTTTGAGAGGTTCTATGGCAGTTCGAATTCGTATGAAGAAGCTGGGCCGGAAGCATCGGCCGTACTTCCGCATGGTGGCGATTGATGGCCGCGCGCCGCGCGATGGCAAGGTGATCGAAGAGTTGGGCCTGTACGACCCGCTGATCAGAGACACCGACGCCCGCGCCCTGTTGAATGGCGAGCGGATCGCGTATTGGCTGTCTGTCGGCGCGTCGCCTTCGGAAAATTGTGAAGTGTTGATCAAAAAGTACGGCAAGGACGGCACGCACTTAGCGCAACAGCAAGTTGCGCTCGAAAAGATCAAGGCTACACGGCCCCAAGCACCCGCACCGTACATTCCCCCGCCGAAGCCACCCGAACCGGAGCCGGTTGCTGAAGTGCCCGCGACGGAAGGCGAAGCCCCGGCTGAAGCTGCGGCCGAAGAACCGAAGGCTGAATAACACCCGGCCATTGGCCACTGGCTACTGACCACTGGCTACTGGCCTCTGGTCTTTGCCAATGCGATTCGACGTTCTGACCCTGTTTCCGCAGATATTTGACGGCTACTTAGGTCAGAGCTTATTGAAGAAAGGGATCGACGCGGGGCTGATCGACGTGCAGTTGCACGACATCCGCCGTTGGTCGAAAGATAAGCACCACAAGGTCGATGATCGCCCCTTCGGTGGCGGCCCGGGCATGATCCTGCAGGTCGAGCCGGTGGTGGAGTGCGTCGAAGCGGTGCAACAATTGACCCAACCCCCAGGAATACAGCCGGGCCACCTGGTCTGCCTCAGCCCGAAGGGACGGACACTGAATCAAACGATCGTCGAGGAACTGGCCGCGAAGCCGCGGCTGTTGCTCCTGTGCGGTCGATACGAAGGTTTTGACGAACGCGTTTTTGAGATTTTGCGGCCCGACGAGATTTCGATAGGAGACTACATCCTCAATGGCGGCGAAGCGGCGGCGATGGTCATCATCGACGCGTGCATCCGCCTGATACCCGGCGTTCTGGGAGACGAGCAAAGCAACCAGCACGATTCGTTTTCCAGCGGCAATCGGATGTTGGAGTTTCCGCAGTACTCGCGGCCCCGCGAATTTCGCGGCCACGACGTGCCCGATGTGCTCGTCGGCGGCAACCACGAACAAATCGCCCGCTGGCGGCAAGAACAGAGTTATTTGCATACGCGAAAAAGAAGAGCCGACCTACTAGACAACGAAAGCACCAAATCGCAAACAACAAATCACAAACAATGACCAATGACGAAGCACCAATGACCAATGGTGATGAGATTCATTTGGAACATTGCAATTCTTAGCGTTTTGAATTTGTTTGTGATTTGAGATTTGGTGCCTGGTCACTAAAATACGAGCAGATACAACTAAAGAAGGAAATGAATTATGAGCCAAGACATCCTCAATCTCGTTGAGAAGACCAGCCTGAAGGCGGAAGCGCCCAAATTCGCGATCGGCGATACGGTCGATGTGCATACGCGAATTCTGGAAGGCGAAGACGAGCGCATACAGATTTTTAGCGGCACGGTGATCGCCCGATCGGGCAGCGGCACCCGCGAGATGTTCACGGTCCGCCGCATTGTTTCCGGTGAAGGCGTGGAGCGCAAGTTTCCCTTGCACTCGCCCAAGATCGCCAAGGTTGACGTGAAGCGCAGCGGTGTCACTCGCCGAGCCAAGCTTTATTACCTGCGCGACCGCGTCGGCAAGTCCGTCCGCCTCCGCGAGAAGAAGGCCGTCGGCAAGGAAGAGAAGGCCAAGGCCTAAGAATGACGAAGCGCGAATGACGAATGATCGGGACATTGGTCATTCGGATTTCGTCATTCGTCATTAATACGGTGGCCGCTATGCGCTGTTTGGCACCAATCCAAGCGAGTCTCCAAACTTTATTTGCGCCCAAGCCGTTAGGCGTGCGCGGTGAAGAGGCCGCGGCTCGTTATCTGAAGAAGCTGGGCTATTTGATCCTGGCCCGCGGCCATCGCGATAACATCGGGGAATTAGATCTGGTCGCGGTCGATGGCCGCACGGTTGTGTTTATCGAGGTCAAAACGCGCACGAGCCACGACGCCGGCCATCCGGCCGACGCGGTGGACGAAAAAAAGCAGCAGCGGCTGACGCGCTTGGCTCTTTCATACATGAAGCGGCACGATTTGCTCGAATGTGCCGCGCGGTTCGATGTGGTTGCCGTCACATGGCCCAACGACAGCCGCCGCCCCACCATCGAACACTTTCAAAACGCTTTTGAGGCCACCGGATTTTCTGGCATGTTTTCCTAGCAGCGCGAAGCGCGACCACTGATCGCGGCCTTGGGTTACGCGCTTTGAGAGAGGCTTTCGAGCGACCGATCGCTGGTCCGGATGTGGTTGAAATGATCACCTTGAGCCAGGCGAAAGCCGAGCTCGCGGCAGGTGCAGGCTTCGTTTTCGCTGTGAACGCCCGTCGCGATCAATTGAATGTTCGTGTCGCGGAGGGCTTCGACGAGGGCCTTCATTTGCTGCTGCCTTTGCGTGCTTTTGTCGATGCCGCGAACTAGCGCCGGTGCCAGCTTGAGATAGTCGGGATCGAAGCCGGCTTGGGTCTTGATCTGGTTGGGTGAGCCGGCGAAGCCATCGAACGCCACGCCGATATCCAGCTCGCGCAGCTTGCCGCAAAAATCGCGGAAATACGGGATATCGACGACGGCGTTGTCGGGAATGCCCACGACGACCTTCTTGCGGCCCGCCAGCGTTGTCAGCCGGGAGAGTGATTGCGGCAAGAGATCAGCGCCAACTTCCGACGGCTGCAGCTTGAAAAACAGCAGCTTGGCGGCTGGCAAGCGGGCAAACTGCTCGGCGGCGACGAGCCGATGGAGTTGGCTGGTTAGCTCCATCAGGCGGCAATCAGTACCTTCCAGCACCTGATCCCCGGCATGCGCGGCAGCGCGCGGGGCCGATTCAAATCCGATGCAATGATTTTCCATCAAATCGCAGACGGGATGAAAGCAAATGCGGGCGGCCCGATGCAACAGCGCCTCTTGCGTGCGGCGGACGGTGTAAATCAAATCGCGAGCGGGATCTTCAGCCCGGGCCGCTGCTGCCGCTGCTTGCGGCATGACTTGTGTGACCGTTTTGCGAATATGGTCGGAGTGATTGGTACGCACGG
Source organism: Anatilimnocola sp. (assembly GCA_031394445.1). GTDB lineage: Bacteria > Planctomycetota > Planctomycetia > Pirellulales > Pirellulaceae > CAYLLN01. The sequence goes on along the minus strand of JANNTN010000405.1, from coordinate 20,782 downwards.
TGAAGCGCACATCCGCGATGACGACGAGGTCGCCATCCACCAAGCGGTGCTGATCGATCCGCTGGCCATTTACGAACGTGCCGTTGGTGCTTTTCAAATCGCGAAGCTTCAAGACTCCCGCTTCGCGAACGATCTCGGCGTGCTCGCGCGAGACCCGCGAGAAAGGAATTTGATAGTCGCACGACTCGTTGCGTCCCAGGGTGAAGGGCAGGCGCTCGAGCTCGATGCGTTCAGGCTCTTTGCCGGTAACGTCGAACTCCAGCCAGGCCGTGTCCGCGGCAGACTTATCCGCGGCAGAAACGGGCAGCAGGTTCGTGCGCATGTTCGTTCCCCCGATGTTGGCGACAAAAAATATAGCCAACAGAAAACCTAGCTCAGGGGCGGCGCGTGTGGGGGCGGAAAATTTGGGAATTGGCCGTGGCGGCGAAATGCCCGGCGGCAAGCACGGCGTTTGATCGCTACAACCAGTCCGATCGTCAGCCGGTGAGTATGGGGGACAATAAAAATCTTGCCGTGGGACGGCGAATGGCGGTTCAGAGAGTGCGGTTTGACGTAGGTTTTTGTTGCATAAGGCGCATTTCAACAGAACGTAATGGCTGTTGCGCTGAGATCATACAGAAAGACGCCGCCGCCAACGCTATTGGTCCGTGCGACACGCACAACCCCGGGGTTGCCTCATGGACGCACGTCCTTTTCAAATTTTGATTGTGTCGCCCAATCGCAGCAATTTGCGGCGGTTGTCGAAATTTCTGGAAGTGTTTGGATACAACGTGCAGCAGGCGACGAGCGGGGCCGGTGCCGTCGCGGCGGCCGAAGCCGCGAGTCCTGATTTCCTCATCGTGGATTGCAGCGACGGTCAGACGGCGAACCTGCCGCTGTGCCGCGAAATTCGCCGCATCTGGCCGCAGCGCTATACCTACTGCCTGTTGGCGGCCCAGGGCATGGAGATTGGGGATGTCACCGCCGCGCTCGAAGCGGGGTTCGACGATTTTCTCGCCGGTCCGATCGTGTTTGGTGAATTGTTGGCACGCCTGCGGGTGGGCGCTCGCTTCATTGAGTTTGAAAAGCGAATTGGCGAGCACGCCGGCATCGATGCGCTGACCGGGCTGGCGGATAAGTCGGCGCTGAAGCACGAAATAAATCGCCGGTCGGTCGGAGCCAAAGGCACGATTGGGTGGCTGGCTCTGTACGACGTGGATGATTTTTCGCGAGTCGGCCGGCGGCATGGACATTTTGCCGCGCAGGATCTGCTGGGGCAGATTGCCCGGCAGATTTGCGGCACGGCAGGCGAAGGAAGCTTTGTCGCGGGCAATAGCGAAGACCGCTTTGCGGTGCTGATGCCCACCAGCGGCAGCGAATCCGCCACGGCCCGGTGCGAGGAGCTGTTGGTCGAATTGGCCGATACGACATTTACGATTTCGCAGCAGGCCAACCGGCTCACGGCGAGTTGCGGCCTGACGGAGATCAAAGCCGGCGAAAGCTTGGAAGTAATCGAGTCGCGGGCGTCGCAGGCCTTGCGGCTGGCCAAAAAATCCGGCCAGAACTGCGTGGTTACAAGTGACGAGGTCGAGCGCGATGCCCAGGAGTGGGCCGAGATGGCAGCCGAAGGAAAATTGTTTGAAACGACGCTGGCCCGCGACGTGATGCAGCATTGCCCGGTTTTACTACAGCTCGACGAGACGCTAGAGCACGCGCACGCGGTGTTGTCGCAAACAGGTTTGGCCCATGTGCCGGTGGTCGATGCCGATAAAAGGCTGTCCGGCGTGGTATCGCTCGATCAGGTTGCCGCGGCCAAATTGCGAAACCCGAAGCAGCGTTCGGATGCAGGCGGCGGCAACTCGGTACGCTTGGTGCGGCACATTCTGACGAAGGATGTCGCCCGGTTTGACGTGGATGCCCCGCTCGCGGAGCTGATGGAGTTCTTCACGGGCGAGAACAGCATTCTGGCGATCATCGTTGCCGACAAAGAGCCACGCGGCATCGTGTATTGCCACTCGCTGGCGGCACTGAATGAACGGCTGACCGCCGATCATTTTTCCGCGACACAAACCAGCACTGGCACGAGCGCCGATCTGCTGGTGCCCGATTTGGTGGCGGCTGAGTAACTACCAGCCCAGACGTCGGCGGCTGTTGAGCTGCGTATGATCGGGCTCGCTGCCTATCTTGGTCTTCGGTGAACGGGTGAAGTGAGACTCGGGGACGGCCACCGCGACAGCCGCGGGACGCAGCCTACGGCCAACTTGCAGGCTCTTGCGAACGAGCAGTTGCTCGCTGGGTTCAATAGTTGACGAGTCGATATCGGCCAGGAATTCGATGCGACCGGCAATCTTGGCTGCGACGCAGCGGCCATTTTGTAGGACGAGGGCGTTTTTGTGCATAGCGGGAATCCGCGGGCCTTCGCTAATGACGCCGGAGAGATTCAGCGGATCGGCGGCGGAGATGAGTGACCATTCTTTCGACGCTTCGCCGTCGCGCAGATCGCGCAGCCGGCTGACAGCCGATTCGACGGCAAACTGTTCGCCGCCCACACGGGCGATAAACCGGCCGCCGCGAACTTCTCCGCGCAGCTCCATTCGTCTCAAGAAGCGTGCCAATTCCCACCACGGGGGCGCGGCCGGCTCGCGGGCCAGAAGATCGCGAAAGAGCACGCCGTAACGGGCGAGGAGCAGCTTGCACCAGCGCTCGATGCGCGTGGTGGGCTCCACGGGCTCGCAGTTGCCGGGAAATAGCGACCAGCGGCCAATGGGTGAGGCGGGCCGGTGAACCTTCATTTTGGCAAAACGGCGCAGGCGGGCTGACGTGTTTGCCGATTTGTGGCCATCGATGGCCCGGACGGCGGCGAATGTATCCGACGAAACGAGGCCTAGTGCGGCCAGCTCGCGCAGCGCTTCCTCAAGCTGCGACGGCAACAATCCCGTCAACGCCTTCAAATCTTGGAAGAACAGTGCCCCGCGGGCCCGCAAGGCATTCAGCACTTCTTGCGATTGGCCACTGGCAAACGCGTTCACGTCAGGCCGCTCGTCGGACAACAGCCAGGACAGATTTTCGCGGAGGCCGAGCGAGATCGGCATGTTGCGCGAGAGCGCCGCCATGCCGGGGCCGTCTTCTTGGTCGCGTCGCGGCGGCCGTAAGCGACCCCAGACCAGCTCGCCAGAGAGAAATAGGTGATCGAGCCAGACCGGATCGTAGTCGGCTAGGCGAGGAGCGAGGACTTTTTGCTCCCACACGCCAGCCGGAAGCTCGAACCCCTGAAGCTGGGCAATTGCCTCGCGCAGGCCCACCTCGCCCGTCAACTGCCGATCGCGCGGCAGGTGATGCAGTTCCACCAGATATTGCCAATACACTTCCGGTGGAACCGGCTCGATGCGGCGACGCAAGCCATCGAGCGTCAGCCGATGAATGCGAGCGAGCAGCCGGCGTTCGCACCATTCGGCGGTGACAGGGTGAGTAGGTGAGTGGTTAGTGGTTAGTGATGGTGTGCGGAACTGTCCGCGCATGGCGAGTCCGGAGCCTTCGAGTGATTCGAGTGCGGCGAAGACTTGAGAAGGCTCTAGATGGAGTTTTGCCGCCAGTTCCTCAGCCGTTTGTGGGCCGCGGAATTGGATTTGCCCGCGGAGAATTTCGACGCGGCCATCCGCGGCTGACCACGCTTGGGCCGTCAAGGCAGCGGGGAGTTCCAGCTTCGGCTGGACTTGAGCGCTGGGATAAACAGCCTGTACGACCGGCCAGCGCTCGGCGGCGATCCAAAATGTAGTTCCCGCTTGCTCCAAGGGATTTACGATCACCTCCCCTGCCCTGCCCGCTCGCACCAACTGGTCAAAATACTTGCTCCACTCGCGGCTTTCCGCTGCCGGCAGCACGACGAAAGACATCAGCGCGTCGTGCAGCTCATCCGCATCACGAACCAGCGGCCAGGCTTCATCGGCGACCTGGTCTATCGCCAACGGATCAAGCTTCGACAGATCCTTGACCTCTTCGATCGACAGCGAGCGCCGCGTGGTGATCGCTCGCGTCCGCCGCTCTTCCAACGGCGCGTCGTCGAGAAACGCATACGGATTCGCATTCAGCAATTGATGGCTGAACGGCGATGGCTCGCGTGTATCGATTGCATGAAACTTGACTTCACCCGACTTCACGCGATCGAGAAATGCTAGCCAGCGTTCGATATCCATCGCCTCGGTGAGGCAATCGTGCATCGTCTGCCGCACGATCGGCTGCTTGGGAATTTCGACCGGGCCGTGATGGTTTTCCAGGCAGCCGACGGTTTCTGGAAATGCCGCCGCCAGCAAATCTTCGCTGCGAAACTTTTGCAGGAAGGGCGGCACTCGCTTACCGCCGTTCTGTCGCAGCACAGCCAACGATCGTGTGACATTCCACCGCCAGCGGACGCCAAACATCGGCGCGGCAATCACCGCTTGCTCTAGTAAGTCGCGGCCATTCTGTGAATTGAGCATCCCAAACAGGCTGTTGATCGGAAAACTGTGCTGTGGACCGATCGAGAGCAGCACGCCGTTGTCATCGGCCGCGGCTTGCAGCTCAAAATCGAAACTGCGGCAAAATCGCTTGCGGAGCGCCAATCCCCACGCTTTGTTGATTCGCGCCCCCAGCGGCGCGTGAATCACCAGTTGCATACCGCCCGATTCATCAAAAAACCGCTCGAAGACGACATCCGTCCCCGTCGGCACGCGTCCCACCGCGGCTTGCTGCGCCGCGACGTATCGCACCGCCTGTTCGGCGGCGTAGGGGCAGCAGCCGGTTTCGGATGGGAGCCAGGCGAAGGCATCATCGGAGCGCGGAGCGCGGAGTTCGGAGTGCGGAGTGGAGGAAGTCCGCTGTTCATAGACGCGGTCCCACGCGTCTTCATTCTGCATTCCGAATTCCGCACTCCGCATTTGCTCTTGGATATAGCCGTCAACTGCCTGGGCCGCGATGTCTCTCCGCAATGCCGACAGCTCTTCGGACAGCTCAATCGTTCTGCCAGGTGCTTCACCGAGCCAAAACGGGATCGTCGGAGGCGAGCCGTGGGCATCGACAACGGTCACTTGGTCGCCGCGAACGTGGCGGATCATCCACGACGAGTTGCCGAGCAAAAACACGTCGCCGGCCAAGCTCTCGACGGCAAAATCTTCATCCACCGAGCCGACGAAAGTCCCCTCCCCTTCGGTAACCACGCGAAATTGGGCCGTTTCGGGAATCGCCCCGCCCGATGTCAACGCCGCCAGCCGCGCCCCACGCCGCGCCCGCAGACGGCCGTTGATCAAATCGCGATGGAGATACGCCCCCGCCTTGTTTCCTGGCTTAATACCATCGGAAAGCATTTTGACGATTTCATCGAAGTCCTTCCGCTCCAGATTGCGGAACGGGTAGGCACATCGGAAGCAATCGAACAGGGCGTCCTCTTCCCATTCGTCGGCTGCGACGGCGGCCACCACCTGCTGCGCCAAAATATCGAGCGGTGCTTGCGGAATTTCGATGCGATCCAAAATGCCCCGGCGGACCGCGCGAACGAGGGCCATGCATTCGAGCAACTCATCGCGCGTCAGTGGAAACATTCGCCCCTTCGGCAGCGCACCGACGGCATGTCCCGATCTGCCAACACGCTGCAAAAATGTTGCAATCGCCCGTGGCGACCCAACCTGGCAAACCAGGTCGATGTAGCCGATGTCGATGCCCATTTCGAGCGATGCTGTCGCAACAATCGCTTTGAGCTTGCCTGCTTTTAATCGCTGCTCCGCATCCAAACGGATTTCTTGCGACAAGCTGCCGTGGTGGCTCGCCACCGCTTCTTCACCCAGTTGCTCCGTCAGCCGAAACGCTACTCGCTCCGCCAACCGCCGTGTGTTCACGAACACCAGCGTACTGCGATGCGACTGAATCAGCGTTGTAAGCTGCTTGTAAATCTCCCCCCAATGATCGTGCGTGCAAACCGCCGCGAGTTCTGTTGGCGGAACTTCCAGGGCCAAATCTAAATCACGAGCGTGACCGATGTTGACGATGGAAGGTCCAAGGTCCGAGGTCCAAGGTCCAAGGTCAGCGGCTGTGGCTTGGGTATGACTGTGGACTTTGGACTTTGAACCTTGGACTCCTACAAGAAACGCCCCCATCTCCTCAATCGGTTTCTGCGTCGCGGACAGGCCGATTCGCGTCGGCGGCTGCTCGCAGAGTGCATTCAGCCGTTCGAGAGTTAGAGCCAAGTGCGAGCCGCGTTTATCGCGAGCGAGCGCGTGAATTTCATCGACAATGACCGTTTTCACGCCCCTCAACTTTTCACGCCCCTTCGCCGACGTCAGCAACAGATATAGCGATTCGGGCGTGGTGACGAGAATATGCGGTGGATGGCGTAGCATTGCCTGCCGATCAGCCGCCGGAGTATCGCCGGTGCGAACAGCCGTGCGAATCGGCAACTCCCCCAGGCCCGCCTCGGCCGCCAGCGCCGCAATCTCGGCCAGGGGCGTCTGCAAGTTTCGCTGGATGTCGTTACTGAGAGCCTTGAGCGGCGAGATATAAACGACCTCGACACCGTCGGGCAGCTTGCCATCGAGCCACTTGCGAAACAGCCGGTCGAGACAGACCAAAAACGCCGCCAGCGTTTTGCCCGAACCCGTCGGTGCGGCAATCAGCGTGTGTTTGCCCGCCGCAATCTCCGGCCAGCCGCGAATCTGCGGCTCCGTCGGCTCGCCAAAGCGGCCAGCGAACCATTGCCGAATCAACGGATGAAACAGCTCAAGCGACATGCGATCAATCAGAGGGAATAGCAGGAGCCAAAGTTGCTAACAGCACAATTGTATATTATTACGGAAATCGCCATTTGCGGCAAACGGATTATGGGTGATTTACGCCTGAACTACAGGCTGCGGAGAAAACGCAGCAAATCGGCAAGTTCGCCATCCGCCAGGGCACGATCCAGTTGATGGCCGTGGACGGTGAACACCTCTTCCAGCGACTTTGCCCGGCCGTCGTGAAAAAACGAATAGCCCTGGCCGACGCCCAGCAGCGAAGGCGGATTGAATTTGCGCATTCCCTTTTCATCCTCCAGGCCCACGTCGTACACATCGGGCGATGTATAGGTGAATTGCGGCAAGTGACACTTTGCACAGCCGAGACTTGTGAAGAGGGACTGGCCGCGAGAAAGCTGCGCACGATCTGCCGGATCATCGGTTGCCGGCTGGAGCGGTGGCGGCGCTGCCAGTGTGTGCAAGAACGCGTTGATGTCAATGACTTGCTGTGGAGTAACGTCCCGCACGTGCATCGTGGTTTCGAGCGACTTCTTCACCTGATCATCGAGCTCGCTGACGCTACCGTTCCAAGCCCAGGGATAGGTCAGACTCGTACCAAGGAGCGTGGGAATGCGTTTAGGCGTGCCGGTTGTCTCGTCCCCCAGCGTGTCGGCTAATTCATACGTCGTGTGGCCGTGAGTGTGACAATCGTGGCAATTTTTGCCAATAACCGATGATAACCCGCGACCATAGAAAAGTTCCTCGCCGCGCTCTTCGGGAGTCTGACGCGGCACTGGGCCAAGCGTGATAGACATTTGGCCGCCGCTGATCATTTCCTGGCCATCGTTGATGTTGCTCCACATGATCACGCCTTTGATGTGCCAATCCATGTCGTTTGCAGGCCCACCATAGCGCTGTGGGCTCACACTTACATAAGTCGGCTCAATGTGACGTGTGATCATTCGCTTACGAGTGTTGAATTCACAGCCGCGATTCGCGAACGCGTCGTGTACGAGCACCGATTCATCGCTGTTAAAAAAAAGCGCCCTCGGATTGAACGGCAGCGAAATCTCCGCCCCTCGTATGACGACGTTGCTCTCGCGAAGGCATTCAAAAATCGTCAGTTTTCGCGACCACAACGAAGCGACGGAGATGCGTTCGCCGCTCTTGGAAACCGCGATGCTGACGGGGTACGGACTGACCCGATGCCGACCGGCCACGCGTAGCGAATCACCTTCTCGCTTTAGCACGATCAATTCGTGCTCTTGTTCGTCAGTCGCAAGCAGCCAGCGGCCCAGCGGGTCGGCGACGATATCAGTCAGCCGCTTGCCAACGACGATCTCGTCGAGGACTTTACTCTTAGGAATATCCACAATCGAAATACTGCCGCTCCGCTGGTTTGCGATGGCGAGGAGTTTGTCCCGTTCGATCCAGGCGGCGGCGACGGGGCGGCGGAGATGCGGTCGGTCTTTGAACGGCAAGTGGGCGTCGGAATCTGCGGCGGCAACTTGAGCCGGCTTATTCAGGAACGGCATCGGCAGCGCTTCGCGCGGCGGTCGTTCATTTCTGTGGTGCGAACTGTAGCGCCGCGGTTCATCCCCCACATAGACAATTGCCAGGTAGTGCCGCCGCATATTCAAGAGCGGCACTCGTCCCCACCAGCAGTAGTACTCGACCTCGTAATGATCATCGACGTGCTTATCGACCCACGTCGGCGTCCTGCGAATCGCTTGATGAATGTCGGTAGCCGTAACGCGAACGACTTCATTCACGCCGCGACGCACACGGGCATTGACCAACTCATCAACCTGCTTCTCGGCCCCTTCGACTCCGGTCTGCGCGAACGAGTAATCATAGATCCATGCCGCCGCAACGACTGCCAATGTGCCCAGCAGCATGGCGAGGCGCGTTCCAATCGTTGATCGGACCATGGCCTGCACAAAAACGCCCTCATCGATTGACCCGCAGACGCAGGCGAGAAGCATGGCCTATACGTGTTGTTTTGCAAAAAGTTCGCCCAAGCTGGCAGCAATTTGCAACAATACGCCGATCGCGGCCACAACAGTCGCGCCGACCAACACATAAATGAAATGCGTTCCCGGCTGACCAAGCAGCAAGCAACCAACGGCTGCGACCAAGGCCGCCAAGGGAAGGACGGTCAAAAAAAGCCTCGTCCGGCCAGGAGTGTTAGTCAGGTAGAAAACAGGCCCCGTTAACAGCGCCAGCGGTAGCAGAGCGACCAGCGAAGCGATCACCCAGGTCGGCCGAGCGACATCTTCAGGACGGCACTGCCGCTCAATGTCATCAAATGTATCCAGCGGAATCCAACGGGCATGCTCGCTGCGTCCGTTTTCGCTATGACAGCTCGCGCAGCGATCCGTCACGAGGGATCGAATTCGCACCTGGCTTGGAGCTTCCTGATCCGGCGACGACTGACCGGTCACCAGGTATTTCGCGGTGATCGGACGCGCTGGGACCGTGTCATCCCACCGAAACTCATCCGCCTCGTATGCTTCCCGGCTGAACCCCGAACGAACCCACTCCAGCAGCGCCAGACGTTCCCCCTCGCGCTCGGCCGCCAGTGCTGCTTTTTCCTCGGCAGTCATATTTTGCGTGAGCAAATCCCAGTCGATAGACTGGTCCGTGAATGCCGGCCGCATGGTTCCCGCGCGGTTCATCGGTCCCTCAGTCGCTTCCAACAATCGTTCCAGCGGGCTGATCGGTTTGGCCCGCCCGAAGAATATGCCGTCCAATTCTCGAAAATCGGGCCACACGGAGTTAGGCGAGGTTACCTGAAGATACGCCAACACGAAGACAACGCAGTAGCCCAAGCCGCAGATCGATAAGAACGCTCCCAGCAGCAATCGCGTTGGCCGTGGAAGGTAACTCAGGTTCAAGCTCGCGACCTCGTTGAGACCAACTTGACCACTCACCTACTCACCATTGCCTCACCGAAGTCAGACTCACTAATTCTCTTCCAAAATTGCCCCATCGTCGGGCCGGCACGCCCCCTGAAAATTCAGCAGGGCCATATTGGCGCTGAAAGTTCGCACGCTGGCATCGGCCAGGGCGACGACCATGGCCGAGTGCGGCGTATTGGGAGTGGCCCAGTTGCAAACGGTTGCGTCGGTTGCCGGACCGGTGATCTTGGGACCAACTTGAAATGAACGGCTTCCAGCCACGCCCGTCGTTGGGTTTCCTGGCTGCCCGGTGATCGTGATGCCAGGCGTTCTCCACCACGGAGCTTTCGCAGGACTCGGATCAGGATTTTGGGAGTTCAGAAACGTCCCCCAGTAATGCCAGTCGCCGTTGCAGATTTGATAACGCTCGACAAACATCAGCGTGTGCGACGTACCATCCGGAATCGTGCGGGCAATACTCGCGTCTTGAACAAACACGAGCGCATTGGCCGCATACGACGCAGTGGCCCAGGCGTTCAGTGTGCCGGGATTGCGCACAGTTCGGTTCAAGTTGCTCACATCCGAAGGGCAAAGAAACGCCGGGATTGACACGCCATATCCCCGGATTTGTGGGCTCGATCCTTGCACGATATTCGACGCTACATGCCGGCTCTGGGCATCGACCGTACTGTCGTAAAAATTCTTCTGCTCGATGTGCGGCAGCAGAAAATAGAACACCGTCCCTCGGTCAGTGGTTCCGGTTGGAAAGTTGCCAGCGAGTGGTGGCAGAGCCTTCAAAGTGTCGTTGATATTGTGCGTTGCCAGCGCCAGTTGTCGCATCTTGTTCGAACACGTTGTTCGTCTCGCCGCCTCGCGGGCGGCTTGCACCGCCGGCAGCAGCAAGGCGACCAGCACCCCGATGATAGCAATCACCACCAGTAGTTCGACGAGCGTGAACCCTCTGTTCAGTTTCCGACTCTTCAGCGCACGCATGTTTTAACTCCCGGGAGCGCGCACCAAGCTCGCGCCTCGAGGTGCCACGCCACAAGCAATTCGCCTAAAAACCTTGGGCGAGAAATCTATTCCGAGCAACCTTACTGCTCCGAATTCCTTCCGCGGATGCAAAATTGGCAACTTTTTTGCCAATTAAACCGCTATTTGGCTTCGACAACCCAGATATTTCTGTATCTCACCGGGTTTCCGTGGTCCTGCAGATAGATCGGTCCGGGCTCAGGGCCGGGCTTCACGGGTGAAGCGCGAGTGCCGCGGTCCGTAGGCAAGGCCACATCGCGGTGGATCGTTTCGCCGTTGTGTACCACGGTGATCCGCGGCGGAGCAATCGCCTTTTCGCCGTCATACTTCGCAGCCGTGTAGTCGATGTCATAGGTCTGCCAGGCGAGCGGCGGAAAACACATATTCACGTCGGAATCGCGCAGTTCATACAGCCCGCCACACTCATTGTTCTTCCCCTCCAGGCCAAACGAATCGAGTACCTGCACCTCATACCGCCCCTGCATATAGACGCCGCTGTTGCCGCGGGCTTGCCCACGATCTTCCGGCTGATACGGCAGACGAAACTCGATGTGCAACTTGTAGCTCCCGAATTTCTGTTTGCTCGTGCAGCCAGACATGAGAAAACCGTTCTCGTCGAGCTTCCCTTTTTCGAACGCATCGGCAGATGTGCCGTCGAACAGCACCACTGCGCCGGCTGGTGGCTTTGCTCCTTCGGTGGGGCTCGTGCGAATCACTCGCTCGAAGCGGGCAAATTCGGGAACATCCTTTGTTCCCACTTTGACTACGCTATCTTTCACTTTGCCCCAAGCATCGCCCTGCATGAACACCAACTCGCCATCCTGCACCGCGCCTTCGGTTGTGTGCGTCATCTCTTTGTTCCAGCCATCACCCGGCAGCCCGCCGACATACGCCCTGGATTGAAATTTCCCCCCGCCCAGGGCAATCACTTGCAGACCAATCTTGATACGCTCGTCACCAACCTTGACCGGCCCCACATACTCTCCCTGAAAGGCAAAATCGGCGTCGGTTTTGTTCGGGTCGGTGTAAGCCGGGCCTTTAGCTTGCGCCAATCCGGCCGATCCGAGCAACAAGGCAATAACCGCAGCTAGAAGAATTCGCTTCACGTTGGCCTCAGATGAAAAAAATAGCAGTTCGCGTCAGCGGCTCGCGCGCAGATGCTTTATTTCGCCGTCGCATCAAACTTCAACGCATTCGCCCCCGGCTTAATCTCCGCGACGAGCTCGGTCTTCCGATTGTATCGCTCCGGAAACATCTCCTCCGAGATTTCCAGCACCTCGTCCTTGCCATCAAACCCCTTCTGCTTGCGCGTGCCGACGACTTTCTGGCCGTTCAACTCGACCTGATAATTGCCCGGCGCGAGCACGGCCTGAAACGATCCCTGGCTGATCACGGCCCCTTCACGAACCAACTGCCCCTCATTGCGCACGAACGTCACCATGCCGCTCGCCACCGGTTGGTCGTCAAAAGTGACGCTTCCGGTCACCTTCCCTTTGCCGTCGCTGCAGCCCGAGCACAAAAAAGCACCGAGCACTGCGAAAGCCGTCCAGCGCCCGCGAGTAAAAAATTGCTTGCTACTCATTCAGAAATCGCATCCCCTTCGTCCATGGTGCCGAGCGCCCGCCACGATGCCAGGTTGATCGAATCCGCGACAAACCGTACCGAGCCATCCGCCAGCGCCGCGTTCACGCCGCTGGGATGGCGGCTGCGGGCCACGTTCTGCCGCGAATTAGTGCCGCTGTTAACGCACGGCATTTTGGTGTCGGGGTTAGGAATCGATCCGCAGAGGGCGTTGTCGGGAACGGTGCTGTTGGGGCCGTTGATGGTCATAAAAACATTTGGGCAGTGACTGGGAGACGACGCCGTGGCGTCGTGCCAGATGTGGCCGCGAAAATCGCCCAGTTGCCAGTTTCCGCCGCCTCCCTGGTTGTTGTCCTGCCGGGCCACAATCACTTCCGACATCAGCAGCGTGTTCGACGTGCCGTCGGTGATCTGGGCGAGGCGGCATTGATACGGCGTAAACAAATTCGAAGCGGCACTCGTGATGGTCGTCATGCCAAACGGTCCATGCCCCGGGCCAAAGCCCGTATCATTGCCAAACGTGTGATTGCCGTAATTCACCAGATAGTTACCGCGTGCCGAAATGTAGCTGGTCTGATCGAGCCACAGCGCCTTGGGCCGATCGCTGGCGCACGAAAAAATCGGCAGCGTCAACTGCGTCACCGCCAGGTTCGGCGCGTTGTACCAATGCGTCGTCATTGTGTAGGCCGCGACGAGATTGCCTTGCTCCAAATACGGCATGACGAACGGTGCCCACGTTTGCCGGTTGGGCGTCACCTGCGTGAAATAGGGGAGGTTGTTGTTCACGTCATGAAAATTATGCATCGCCAGTGCCCACTGCCGCAGGTTGCTTTGACACTTCGTGCGCCGCGATGCCTCGCGGGCCGACTGCACCGCCGGCAGCAAGAGCGACACCAGCACGCCGATGATCGCAATCACCACCAGCAATTCGACGAGCGTAAAACCGAACCGAGCGCGTTTCCGCGCGTGTGATGACGACCACATGCTTTGATTTCCCAGGAGGGATGGGAAGGTAGGTCAGCGCCTTGGGCATCCAGCTTCCGCCCCGGGCCGCTTACAGCAGGACGCTAAGAATTTACGGTTTTCGCGATCGAATTGCCAACTGAAAATTGCTGAGAAAATCTTGTGTAACATCCCGCCCCCGATTCCGCTTGATTAGGTGGCGGCAAAAAACCGCGGCTCTCCGAAGCCAGGAACCTCGGAAAATGCGAACTTTTTTCGGTCAAACAGGCCATAGGAACGGCCTGCTAAATCAACCCTGGATAACCACGCGATTTTGATTGACTTCCACCGGTTCTGGCGGCAACCTTGAATTTGCTCGACCTGCCGGTATGGGAACGCAATCCCAGCTCTACCTTGAGGTTCACCATGTTCCGTCACCCCCTGGCCGCCGGCCTCGCATCCATCTCCCCCCGCCTCCTCTCGATAGCCGGTTTCGTGCTGGCCGCCCTACTGTGCGCAGTTTCCCTGCCGGGCCAGGACGGACCGACCGTCAAAACGGCTGACACCATTATTCCCCCCGACCAAAAAGTCACAACCAATCGCCCCATTTTGCCAAATGAAACCGCGCCGATCCCCCAAAAGGAAATTTACCGCCGCCTTCTCAAAAGCACCGCCTACATCGTCAATCTCGACAAAGATGGAAATCGTTTGAGCACTGGCAGCGGTTGGTTGCTCGACAAGGATCGCAAGCTCGTGGTGACCAACAATCACGTCATCGAGTCCTTGGACACCATACGCATCTATTTTCCTAAGTACAACAATGATCGGCTGATCACCGATCCGGATGCTTACTGGAAGACCGCAGGAATACCGGCTGAAATCCTCATTGCCGACGCCAAGAAAGACCTCGCGGTTCTGAGGCTCGCCGAACTACCGCCGGGAGTCGAGGCCGCCGTCCTGGCCGACGAAAGCCCGTCACCCGGTGAGGTCGTGTGTTCCATTGGAAGTCCCAAAGGCAGCGGTGCCCTGTTCGTTCTCTCGACAGGTTCCGTTCGCTCCGTCTATCACACGAAATTCAGCGACTTCGATGCCACTATTGTCGAGACCCAATCTCCCGTCTTCTACGGTGATAGTGGAGGCCCCGCCGTCAACGATCGCAATCAGCTTGTAGGCGTCGTGTTCTCATTTCAAACGACTGCCCGCTTGGCCTCCAATTTCATCGATCTTTCGGAAGTCAAAACATTCGCCCAGCGAGCCAATCGCGTCTATGAACCCAAGACAGCGGACCTCTTCGTCGAGCGTGGACTGAACGCCAAGGAAAATAAGCGACTCGACGCGGCGATTGGCGATTTTACCTCCGCCCTCAAGCTGCAGCCCAAGCACGCCGTCGCCTTCGCCCGCCGGGCCGATTGCTTTCGCGAGCAGCGCGACTACAAAACGGCCCTCTCCGACTACAACGACGCCATCGCCGCCGATCCTAAACTTTCGTCCGCCTTCACCGGCCGGGCGCTCGCCCTTCGGGCGCAGCGAAAATTCGACGACGCCCTCGCTGACGCTACCACCGCCATTCGGCTCCGCCCCGATTACTACCATCCGGCCTACTTGCGCGGTCTGGTCTATCTCGACAAGCAAGACCCCTCGAGTGCCCTGCCCGATTTCGAGCGGGCGCTCAAGCTCGCCGAGAAAATTCCCGTAGCCAAGCACCAGACACTCAGCGACCGCGCTCGCGCCCATGAAATGGCTGGCGAATATTCAGCGGCCTTCGACGACTACATCGCCGCTCTCAATATCAAGGGCGACGACATGAATCTTTACCGCCGCCTCGGCGACATGCTGCTCGACAAAGCCAACGATCCCCAAAAGGCCTTCCATGCGGCCAACGTCGCCCTGGGACTGAAACCTAATTACTTTTATTCTCTTCTGCATCGCGGCCGCGCGTTAATTGCGCTCAAAAACTCTGAAGAAGGCCTCCGCGATCTGGCCGCCGCGATCCGCGCCGCCGAAAACAAAACGCAACTCAGCTTGGCCTCTTTGCAACGCGGCATGGTTTTTGAAAACCGCAATGAAATCGAGCCCGCCGCGAAAGATTATTTATCCGCCATTGAGAGCAACGCCAACGACTCTCGAGCCTATATCCAGCTCGCCAATCTCATGATCTTCAAAGCCAATAATCCTTCCGCTTGTGCCCAGATCTTTACGACGGTCATTGAAAACCAGCCCAAATCCGCACAAGCCTATTTGGCCCGCGGCCGCGCTTTCCTCTATCTCAGCCAATACGACAAATCCGCCGCCGATCTCGACGAAGCCATTCGTTTGAATCCCAAAAACGCCGCCAGCCATGCGTACCGGGGCGATTTAAACCTGACCCGTCGCGAATTGGACGGTGCGGTCCGCGACTACAACGCCGCGCTCAAGCTCAACAGCCAACATCCCATCTATCACTACCAGCTCGCCGAGACCTACGCTGCCCAAGGCGAACTGAAGGCCGCCAATAAGTCGCTCGACGCCGCCATCAGCCTCAACCCTAAATATTCCGCGGCCTACCATAACCGCTCCATCGCCCGTTACCGACTGGGCGACCAAGCCGGCAGCCGGGCCGACATGCAAACCGCCCGCAGCCTCGATCCTGAGCTAAAGAACAAAGAAGTGAAGCTGCGTTACTCGAACTACTTGAACGTGAAGAATGGCACGAGCGAGCCCCTCGTCGTTTATTTTCAGTACTACACCCCCACGGCTGACGGCTCGTTCCGCTGGTATCCCGCCGCACCCGGCTCCGATAGCCAGCCACTGCGTGTACACCTCGAACCCGGCGAAGGAACCGGCCTCATCGATCCCAATTACAAAGGGATGAACATCAAAGGTGCCCGCTTCCGCATTTGGGCCCGCGGCCTGAATTCCAACCGCGACTACATCCAATACCGCGACACCGACCTCGTCGCCGTCCCCAAAGAAGGCTACGTCGGCAGCGATTACGGCGCGACCACTTACACCTTCCGCTAGACTTGTAGGGTGGGCTAGGCCCACCACCTGATCAAACAATCCAAAACCTTTCCATGCGTACCCTCGCCTGCCTACTCGCGATCCTCCTCACCACGCCAATCCACGCCGACGACTGGCTCCCTCTCTTCAACGGCCGCGACCTCACCGGCTGGCGCGCCAACAACGACCCCGAATCGTTCAAAGTCGAAAACGGCCTGCTGCGTTGCCATGCCCCCGGCGCGTCCAAAGCCCACCTCTTCTACGTCGGCGACCGCCTCGACGGCTTCGTCTCTTTCAAAAATTTCGAGCTCGAAGCCACCGCGAGAGCCGACCCCAATTCCAACGGCGGCATCTTCGTACATACCGACATGTCCACGCGCGACTCCGCCAAGCACCTCGCCAAGGGCTACGAAGTGCAACTCAACAGCTCCACCAAGGAAAAACGCAAAACCGGCAGCCTCTACGCCATCGTCGATGTAGATAAATCACCCGTCGATGAAACGCAGTGGTTCACCATCCGCATCGTCGTTCAAGGCAAACGCATCACCGCCGCCATCAACGGCCAAGAGGTTCTCGACTACACCGAACCGGAAAACGTCACCCGCCCTCCCGAACGCGCCCTCCGCCTCTTCGACCCCGCCGGCGGTGCCCTCGCCCTCCAAGCCCACGATCCCAACAGCATCTGGTACTTCAAAGACATCCGCGTAAAACGCCTGCCCTAAATCTCGGTAGCTGAATTCGTGAGAATTCATTCCGTTTGACAGGTGCCACGGACTCGGCCAGTGCCAGATCGATCCCACTGCATCGTTGCACATGCAACATGCCGTGGCCTACAATCAGCGCGGTTCTGGCCGCAGCCGTTCTGTCGGCTGTGCTCGATCACCGATAATTCTGCTCCTGCGAGGGTTCGATGAGTTCTTCACTGCGTTGCTATTTGCGCATCTTTCTGTCGGGGGTGCTCCTCCTGGCCGCCCAGCCCGTGCGCGCGCAGTTTGAAGACTTGGCGGCGAAAGTTCCGGCGACGGCCAATGCCCTCGTGCTGCTCGACGCCCAGAAGCTGCTGGCAACGCCTCTGGCCAAACGAGAAGGTTGGGCGGAAAAATACGAACAGGCGTTTGCCGCCGGGCTCGCAACCATCTCGCCCGATACGCGCCGGATGATTCTCGCTTCGCAGCTCGATTACGAATTCATGAAACCCCATTGGGAGTTGGCGATTGCTGACTTCTCATCGGACCGCAAGGTCTCGGAAATCGCCCGCCGCACCAAGGGCACGCTCGACCAGATCGGTGACCTTCCCGTCGTCCTTCTCAGTGACGACTCCTACTGTGTGCAGTTCGCTCCCAAGCTACTGGGAGTGATGTCGCCGGCCAATCGGCAGTCCGTCGCGCGCTGGGCCAGCGCTGCTGTTTCCAAAAAGGAAACGGCCCTCTCCCCCTATCTCCGCGGCACGCTCGTCGCTTCGCAAACCAGCCAGGTCGTCGTGGCCTTTGATCTACAAGACGCCATCCCGCCAGATGTTATCCGCGCCAAGCTCGCGGCCAGCGCGACACTCAACGGCAAGCAGATCGACTTAAACGCCGCGGCCAAAGTGCTGCAACACCTGCGCGGTCTGGTGTTCGAAGTTACCGTTGCAGACGCCTCGGTCGGCCGCCTCCGCATCCACTTCAACAGCGATGCCTCGGTGCTCGCCCCCGTCGCGAAACCGCTCATCTTGGAAGTTCTCGGCGGCCTCGGCCTCATGATCGCCGACATTCGCGATTGGGAAGCCGTCACCGAGCCGCAGCGTTTCACCCTGAGCGGCCCTCTCAGCGCCGATGGCCGCAAGCGCGTCCTCTCGCTCATCGATCATCCCACGGCTGCGCTCATTGCAGCCCAACCAGCGTCAGCAGCGAGCGCCCCACAGGAATCCAACCAAGCCGCCCAAGCCACGCAGCAGTATTTAAAATCCATCATCTCCAGCACCGACGATCTCCGTGAAAAAGACATGAAAACCTGGGGGCAAAAGGCCCAGTGGCTCGACAATGCAGCCCGGCGGATAGATCGACTCCCTGTCCTCGATGTCGATCCCGACATGCTCGCCTACGGCCGCTATACCACCGCCCGCATGCGCGACGCTTCCGCAGCCCTCAAGGGAATTGGCATCAGCACGGCTGCCCAACAAGCCCAGGTTTATCAACAGTATTCGACTACAGGCAGTAGTTACGGGGGTGTCGGGCCTTACGGTGCCGGCGGCGGCTACTCCTACTACACCGAATGGAACAACGTCGCCGGCCAGCGCCGCGCCATCAGCGCCGAAAACCGCGCCGAAGGCGTCCTCGCCGCCCAAGCCATCTCGCGCGAATGGGAAAACGAAACCGCCAAACTCCGGCAAGCCATGACCCAAAAATTCAGAATCAACTTCTAGGGATTAGCGAACTCCCTGCAGGGTCAAGCTGGTCAACTTCCCAGGCCCACAGGGTCGCGACCTCGTTCCCACGCTCCGCGTGGGAACGCACTCTCTCGACGCTCCGCGTCTTTCTTTTTTTCCTAATCTCCTCGTACCCAACATCTCACGCCTGCTCCCTATCCCGCAGGGATTACAGACCATAGCCGGGGGTCAGGAGCGCAGCGACGCCACCCCCGGTACCCTATCTAACACCACGCGCACTCTGAGGCGCTGTGGAGGGCGTGAAGGAATCCGTCGTGGACTCATTTCGCAAAAACAAACAAAAGGCCCAGGACCACGACCCCACCGCGGAAAGTGCTAAATGACCTGTCCTGTTCCAAAGCACCTCTCACTCAGCCGCCGCACACGCGAAAAGCTCATCAAAAACCACTCCCGACAAATCGTTCGCTTCCACTGCGAGCCGAAAGCGATCCGTGCAGAGGTTGCTGCGAAAGCCAATCCCAGCCTGTCGTGAGCTCGAACGGGGCGCTTGTTGCAAACCAAACAGGTACAGCCCCGCCAAATCTTCCCGCCGAAATGCCCACTTCCGGACAACCGTCATATTGGCCGTCCCCTTCGCGTTGTGTTCGCCTGTCGGCCCCAACCCGACGTAATGCAGCGGGTGCATGATCCAGCAGGGATTCCACTCCTCGCAATTCACCGGCAAAAACTCGACCGTCTGCCCCAGCAGCGGCGCGAGCACATCATAAGCCTTCCTGCTAACCGCCCAATGTCTGCCGGCACCCGCCTGAACTAAGTCACAACGCCACTTGCGCCGGCGCAGTGTCATTTGCAATAGCTTCCAACTCTCCAACAGCGGTCCTGTCTGATCGAGGCCCTTGTGCATTTGCATGGACAATTCCGTGGACTCAAAATCAAGCACATCCCACGGCAACGAGTTTCTGAATTCGTCCCAGCCCCCCTCCACAGAATAGACGCGCACTTTCCCATCGTCAGGAATGGGAACCGGTTTGGGCCTTGCAGTTTTATGCGTCACTCGCGGCTTCACGCGGCCATAGCACACCATCACCATTTCCGACTCGTGAACCGCGGCCATCACCGGCACGTTCTCGGGAATCCCCCCGCTCGCCCGCGCCTGCACCGCCGCTGCCCAGATGAGTTCCTGAAACCGTAGCGTAACGAGCATGCTCACCGCACAGGCCGCCCGCTCTTCATCCGGCGTGGAACTGCCGCCGTCGTGCGTTCGATATGAAGCGCGGATGTCACTCAATTCTTGCAGCATGATCGGCAACTCGGTGTGCATTTTCCAGCCGCACAGCCAGCCGAGATCCTCCGGATCGCCGAAAATGTCGTAAGCAAACGCGTGAGCATCCCACGCATCTGTGTTAATCTCGAACCGCGTCATCTCGACATACAGCGTCTTCACCCGCATCTTCTCCGACGCTTGCCGATAGAAATTCCCCAACCACTCCGCCGCTTCCTCCGTCTGACTCAGAAACGTCTGCCTCCTCGCCGCATGAAAAATCGTCCCCGGCAACTCCCCCAGCGTTTTTTCACACAGCGCAATCCCCGGCTCCAACCGCCCCGCGTGAACATCCTTTTCCACCACTCCCTGCAACTCAAAATAAATCTCGTTTGACACAGATGCTCCTCGGCCAGCGATGAATCCTTTTTCAACTCACTCGATATAACCGCGATGCTTCAACAGTTACGCCACTCTGCCCAAATGGACCAGACTAGTCCATTCGACCTTTCCCTCTCAAAATATTTTCTACTCTCCCGTTTCTCCTAACTCCAGCCACCAAAATCCCTTACAACGGACGTGTGGCTGTCGGTCGCGCAGCGAACCACGGCTGGGGACCGTCTCGGCTTCCTTCATGGCGAATTCAAAGCGTAGTGCCCTGTCTTCCGCCCGCCAACTCTTTCTACAAGCACCGCGTCTAGCAGCGGTCGCAACGAATCGAGTGCGCCTTGTTTGGAGATGCCGAGCGCTTTCCAAATTTCGCCGAGGAATCTCTCCATCGACACGTCACCCGCCACCTATCGACGCCATCGACGTGTCCCGTAGCCGAAAATAAGTCCAGTACAAGTCAAGTTTTGAGTCAACTTGGTTTGAGCAGGTTCTTGGACGGGCAAGCCGAACTCTCCACCGACAGCGGCCTCGGCTAAAGTCCAGGGGGGCCCCCCCCCCCCCCCCAAAAAAAAAAAAAAAAACACCAACCAAACGCAAAAACATACAACAAAAA
>JANNTN010000360.1:0-1876 GCA_031394445.1 Anatilimnocola sp. | reverse complement strand
CATCGCGCACTGGACGAGTTGGGCATTGTGCTCGACGAGACGATGACGCTGGCTAAAAATGCCGTCGTCGAAGATCAATTGAGCATCGTGAATGAGTCGCGGCAGACCATTCGCAATGCTTTTCTCGAACTCCATCAGAGCATTGATGCGAACGAGAAGCCGGACTATGCGGCGAAACGAGAGGCTATCAAATCAGCCATCGCCAAGCTCAAGCAAAGCGAGGCGACATCATCGAGCCCCGACAAGCGGTGAGGCGATCACTGGCCTCGGCGCTGCCGCGAGATGGCCTCGTCACTTCGCTTGCTTTCTCGGGTCATCGGCTGGATTTACGTAGTTGATCGACCACGGCCCCATGCCGTGGAACTGAGCTACCGTCTCGCCATTCACCCAGACAAAGTGCTTCATCCCGGGTTCCCAGTGCCCGTAAGTCCCAGCCGGCATCGGGTCGGTCGCATTTTTGTCAAACTTCTCACCCATACCGATGTTGAAAGTGCCCGTGATCACGGTGACCCGCTCCATCTTCGGATGCGTGTGCGGCGGGATGCGATAGCCGTCCGGCACTTTGACTCGGAAAACAAAAGGACCTTCTTTGCTTGGATCGCCCTCCAATACGGCGATCTGTGCTCCTTTCGGAAGCGAAGGCGGACCGTCTTGCCACTTCAACTTGCCAGGCGAGTAGAGCGAAATGCCCTCGCCATGCTCGTCGCCAGCGGCGAACCCTGCCAGAACTGTTGCGATGAAGAAGGTGACGCAGAAGAAAACTCGCATGACAACTTCCAGTTTGCTTGGGGGACGGAACTGGCCGCGAATTCTACACGACAGCCGGCCAGGCAACGCGCGGCGAATGCCTTATCAACCGGGTTCGCTAGTTGGAGAGTCTGCTGAGTATTCACCCTGTCGCCCGCCGATAGCTGGGAAGTGGGTTCGTGGAGCAGGAGATTGTCGCAGCTGGCAGCTAAACCGCTCAGACTGGGTCACTAGCGCCGCATTTAGGCTGAGCGGGCTAGCTGCTCACTTCGCCTTCGAGTGCGCCTCGATTTTCGTAACGAGATGCTTTTCGCCTAACGCCACCACCACGTGGAAACCCTCCTTCAAGTCTTCCAACTTTGCAGGTTTGCCATCAATCGTCACAGGCGCATCCTTGGCAACTTCTCGGGTATTCGGCTTATCCTTGCCTTTGGAGGTTAAAACCAGTTTTCCTTCACCAGCCTTCACTACGGTGCCCTCTTCCTTGTCATGGGCAGAGGCAGGTTTCACGGCGTACAAAACCAGAACCAGCATCGCCAGAAGAACCGTAGCGGAACGGGAAAACATTGATTGCTCCTTGTGGGGAGGGACTGCGAATCGGAACGAAGTGGCCCAATCTTAACACCTGCCAGCGCCGCCACCCAAATGAGTCGCCCACTATTTCTTCGCGTATTCGACTTTTTTGGGAGCGATGTACTGCTTACCGTCTTTCGCTGAAATGGTACCAGTCACGGTGCCTTCCTTCCGTTCGCCGCCGCAAATCGCATCGTGATAACTCTCAGCCTCGCCCTTATCCAGGAAATAGTACGTTACCAACTTCGTTCCGTCTTTCACCTGAATCGCGGTTTCACATTTCTGCGTCTCCTTCAAAGCGCACATGGCGCAGACAATTGTCCCTCTGAGCGTCGTCTCCTTTTTCTCCTGAGCGCGTAACCCTGCCACGACGACAACCAAGAGAGCCAGCCCAACTGATGTTGACTTCGCGCCGTTCATGTTTCAGCTCCTGGCGAGTTAAAAAAAGTACCTCGATGCCTATCAAATCGCTCACTCGTCTCGTTCCCATATCCTTTAAGTCTAGGTGTTCCGTGGTCGCGCCGCAAACCGGAATGGCGCAATGCCTCGGCACGAC
>JANNTN010000320.1:0-1175 GCA_031394445.1 Anatilimnocola sp. | reverse complement strand
GTCGGCTTGCAAGTAACCCCGAAAGTTCCGCAGGAACTTCTGCGGCCCGTCTCGCCCATGGCCACTGGTATAGTCAAACACGATCAATGGATGGCGCACATCGCCGACGTACGCATGGAAGTAGCCCGTGCATTTCAGTTTCCGCTGGGCGTCGCGGATCTTGACCGTGGTGTCGTCCGCGTTGACCGCGTAGGACGCCAGCACCTCGTCGATCATCAACTCGTAGAACGGGTGGAACAGATCAGCACACTCCATCGCCCAACCACAGGTGGTCTGTCGGGACAGCTCCACGCCGTGCCGGGCCGAGATTCTCTGGAAACGATGGAGCGGAATGTGATCGGCATATTTGCTGGTCAGTACCTGAGCCAATAGCCCCGGTCCTGGCAGACATCCGGCAATCGGCTGCGGTGGCTTAGAGGCGGTCACCACGTTCTGTTCCGCCAGCGTGAGCCCGCTTTCGGGCAGTAGCTGCCGGCGGGCATAGGTCAATTGCACGTGCCGGATGACGTATAGGCACGACGGCTCCCACTCCAATTGCTCCGTCACTTCCCGGCCGATGACTACCAGATTCGCGGCACCGCCCAATGCTTCTTTCTCGGGTTCGGTCAGATCATGCTCCACCTCGCGTCGCTGGAGGTGGTCAGGTAGCCGCCGCCGGCCGTGGCCGCGGCGCTGTTTTGCCGAGGATGTCGGTGCCTTGTCAGTGGAATCGTCGCCTGCGGCAACCGATGGGGCATCGTCGACCACCTCGATCTGGTCTTCGGTCGCGGCAGTGAGCAGGTCGAAGAGGGACGTCTGCCGGGGATCGAGCTTCGCACTCTTGCTGCCATACAGCTTCCGCAAGAGCAGCGACATCCGGTGCTCCAGATCGCTGATGCGGCCGTCGCGGCTCTGCAACTCAGCGAACAATTGCGCGACTAGCGACTTGAGCAGCGCCGCGTCATCCGGCAGCGTCGCGGGATCGACTTGCAAAGCAGTCGGCGGAGAAGAAGCGGCATCCGTGCTCATGATGCCAGATGAAACACCGGCCGCTGCCGAAGGATTCACGCGAACTGAAAACTTTTAGCCCTTCCTTCACGCCAGGCGGCGATAGCGCTTGCGGCGGCGTCCCGTCGTCAGATCCAGTCCGCCCAGCAAGCGGACCAACTGAGCATAAGTGAGTTCCGTGCCCTCGG
>JANNTN010000318.1:0-5058 GCA_031394445.1 Anatilimnocola sp. | reverse complement strand
CGGTGGTCCGTTCTCGGTCACCTTTACGGAAGCGTTGAAAGGGCAAATTGTTTCGCCGATCGTGATCGCGGACGTGGACATTACCGTGCCGGCTTCGACGGTTACGGTGGTGCAACGGCAGGCGGGCACGCCGCCGCTGGTGAGGCGGGCGTTCAACCGCCCCGCGGTAGGTGCTGAAGTGCAGGTGCTGAGTCCGCGACCGGGTGCCTTCACCTATGGATTTGCGGGACGTACCACGGGCAACTTGACTGGTGGACCAGCCCTGACGGCCCAGCAGGTATTTACCGCACTCAACGCACTGCCATCGCTGAACGGCAACATCGGCGTGTTCGGTTCGGGTGGTGGTCCGTTCTATGTGACGTTCTTCAACAATTTGGCGACGACCGATGTGCCGCTGATCACCTCCAGCCAGAATCTACCCAATGCCGCTCCTCCGGTGATCACGGTTGCGGCATCCGCGCAAGGCCAGGGCAACGAGGTGCAGGCAATCGCATTGCCGGGGGCAGCATCGCGGTTGCAGTATTCGGGCGATCCGACGACTGTCGATGTTCCCGCGAACGCGACGGCGGCGACGTTGTTGGCGGCCTTGAACACGATTCCCGCATTGACGGGCAACATTCAGGTGTTGGGCGCGACGACGGGCACCACCCCGTTTGTGGTGCGGTTTATCGGTAGTTTGGGCCGAGTGAACGCGGGCGACTTGTCGTTCCTGTCCGGCAAGCTGATTGACGGCTTCACGGACGCAGCGCTGGGCACGGTGCAGACGCCGACCAGCGGCAGCCCGACCTTTGCAGGAGCATCGGACGGGTTTGCCGGTCCCGGCTTCCGGTTCACGGGTGGTACCGCGCCCTCACTGGCAGATCTGCAGTTCTACTTCCCCACTATTCCAGCGGTGTCGGCTCTGAACGGCGCGGGGGGCAACTTGTACTTGCTCGGTTCGCCAACCGGCACCGGTCCGTTCACGTTGGTTTATCCGCAGGGCCGAATGATCGACCCTGTCAAAATTTCGACACAAGCGCCCTTTGGATCGACCACGGCAACGACCGGCGTGGCACCAATCGTGCAAGTTCCGCAGTCGGTGTATGTCGGCCCGGGGACGACTTTGACCCTGAACAATACCGGCACTAACGCGGCGAACCGGTTGCCCGATACGGGTTTGGTGATCTTGAACAATAGCACGCTGAACATTATCGAGAACCAGTTCGCCGCAACGACCGAGTCGTTGGGCTCATTGGTGCTCACGGCCAATACGAGCAACAACATTCGCGTCGATTGGGGCAACATCGGCGGATCGGCGATCACTTTCACGGGCACTTCGTCGTTGACGCGCTTGGAAGGAGCGACCCTCAACCTGTTCACCGATAACCGATTTGTGCTCGGCCAGAACGAATTGCGGTTCACGGGGCAGACAGGTGGCTATAGCGGTTTCCTCGTTGGTGCCCTGACGGGGACTGTCGGCGTGGGCATTCTGCCCTGGGCTTCGGTCACGACGTTCGTGGGTGGCAGCACGGAATCGACCGACTTGGTAACCGACCGCGATGGCATCATCGGTGGAGTCGGATTGAGCCTGGGCCAACTCGAAAGCTACGACGCGCTGACGACGGTGAACGGCAACGTGAAGTTGAAGGATCCGCCGCTCGGCACGGCTTACACGCTGTCGAACAACTTGAACGCGCTGGTGATCGATAACTCGGCGTTCCTGGGCGGCACTGGCATCAATTTGGCGATCAACAATCTGGCCGTGCGGACAATCGCGAGCGGCACGATCATCAATGTGGGCTCGGGCGGTGTAATCGGCTTTACCGATGGAACCCTGAATCCCGTGGGGCGCTTGGCGCTGACCACCCCGGGCGGCACGAATGCAAATGCCGAACCGAACTTCTTCATCTTGGGGAAGAACCACGACCAAACCCTGCAAATTCCAGGTGGGTTCACCGGCCAATTCGCGCTGGGGCTGCCCTATTATGGCTCAACCATCGCTGGCCCCGGCGTGAACGTGGGTGTGCTGCGGACCTATCCGCTGCCGCTCGCGGGGCAGTCGTTATCGGCCGCGATGGTCCAGACGGCTCTGGAAGCGTTGCCGAACGTCGGAATTGGCAATGTGTTGGTAACGGGCTCGGGCGCAAGCTTTACGATTCGATTTATCGGCGCTCTCGGCGGCGGACGGATGCCGCGGATGACGGTTACGAATTATCAAACAACAGGCACGGGGGTCACGATCAACTCGGCAGCGCCGGACGTAACGGTGGACAACGTCATCGTTCCCGATTTGACGATCAACTCGAACATGTCGTCGGTTGCTTCGGGCCGCAAAGATCGACGCGGCCGATTGACCTTGACCGGCGACAACAGCGCGCTGGCCAATGGCACCTCGCCGACGGCAGCCATCGTGGGCGGCCGGTTCACGATTCACAACGGCGTGGTAGCGCTGCGGAGCGCCCAGGCTCTGGGGGCCGGCGGCTTCGAACGCACGGTCAATGCGGGCGCCGCATTGGAAGTGGAAAACAGCCAGAACTTGAACGTGAATCTCGTGCTGAATGGCACGGGATATGGCAACGACGGTTCCGGTGCCTTGCGGGTGTACACGACTTTACCCGATACGCAAAACGGCGGATTTCTTCCGGCGCTGGTGACTGTTTCGGGCAACGTGACGATGGGCACGCCGAACATGATCACGAACAACGTGCCGACGACGTCGGTGAGCGTGGGTCAAAACAGCAGTGCGATTCAGTCGGCTCAAGTCGGCACGCAGGGCAACAGCGTGGACGTGCTGAACTTCAGCGGGGCGGTGGATTTCGGTAGCCAGGTTACTCCCGCGCCGCTGAATGTGTTCCCGCCGGTTCCGCCGTTCCCGGTGACGTTTAATGCGGGCCTGAACACGCTGAAGGTGGGTGATGGCACGCTGGAATTGTCGGGTGCGCAAAGCAATGTTGGCATCGCGGCGGGCACGTTGTTTGTCAACGACGGCACGCTGGCACTCAACAAGAACGGCCTGATCAATCCGGGCGCGATCGCCATTCCAGTGAACTTGGTGGTGGGCGATAACGACATGGCACTAAACGCCAGCGCTGAGAAATTGCCCGATCAAGTGATCTACCGCGACCAGGCTCCTGGGGCGACGGTGCTGAGCACCAACCAGATCGCCGATGGCGTGAATCTGGTGGTCAACCGTTCCGGCAGGTTCAACTATGCAACGCGGACCGACACGATCAACTTGGTGACGATCGACCAAGGCGTTGTGGCTGGCACGCCGGCATCGTTCACGGTCAACAATGTGACAACGAACGTGCCGGCTGGCAATTTGACGATTTCCCGCGCGATCATGACGGGCGGCCAGTTCGATACGTCGAATGGTTCTTTAATAGTGACCGCGCAAGTGGCGAATTCGAACGATTCGTCGTCGCGTACGATCGAAATTCAGTCGTCGGCACAGGTTGCGATTATCGGCCCGACAACGCAAGGGGCGAACTCGAACAACAACGGCACGCTGAACTTTAACAACGGGTTCCGGACGGTGGTGACCGGGGCGGGCACGGGCGGGAGCGTTGAAGGTCCGAACCTGTACGACCTGGTGATCAACGCCAACATCAACGGTGGTGGAGTGGTGGGCAACTCGCTGGGCCGGTTCGAGAAGCAAGGCCCGGGCGGCGTGCGAATCAATGGCGTCAACACGAACTTGACGGGCCGGAACGAGCAGCAGCAACTGACGGTTCCCAGCACCGTGGCGCGGTTTGCGGTGAATTTTGGCGGCGCGCAAAGCGATGTGATCAGCTTTAGCGATTCCGCAACCGTGATGCAAGCGAAGTTGGAAGCGATGGCGAGCATCGGCACGGGCAATGTTACGGTGGCAATTAATACGGCGGTGCCCACGCAGCGTGTGTACACGATTTCATTCACGGGGGCTCTGGCCGGTTACGATATTCCGATTGCCACTTACACGGTGGTGACGACTGGGGCGAGCGAGATTCAAACGATCACGTTCGCGCCGAACTCGGCGGGAACATTTACGTTGTCGTACGGCAACCTGACGAGTGGGCCGATCAATTACATCAATGAAGTTCAGCGGATCACGCGGGTTACGAATGCTGCCGTGACATTCTCTTTCGGCGGTGTAAACGCCACACCGATCACGCTGGCGACGACAACGACGGCCGCAAACATTTTGACCACGCTAAATACCATTGCGGCATTGAACGGCCGACTTCAGGTGGCTGGCCCCAATGGCGGTCCATGGGAAGTTTCCTTTGGCGGAACTTTAGCAGCAACCAATGTTGCCAATATCGGCACCAGCAACGCGGCTGTCGCTACGATTGCGCTGGTCGTTGATGGCGGCACACAAGCCAATTTGCAGGCCAACATCCAGACCGCGCTGAACACGCTGTTTGGAGGTGGCAATGCCCAGGCAACGGCGACATCGACCACGGCGGTGACGGTGACGTTTACGGCCGGGCAACTCGCGAATACGAATTTGCAGCAATTGGTCGGCAGCGGTATGTCCGCAGCCGGCAATGTGCTCGTAAATGCGCCAAACACAGCGTTCAGCGACGGTATCGGCAATTCCTCGCAATACATTCGCCTGGGCGGAGATGGCGGGACGACGGCCGATACGGTGCGCATCACCTACAATGGAACCAGCACGCCCAATGCGCTGCTGTTCGTGGCGGGTGTCAGCCCCTCCGCGGCTGAGGTTCAGGCCGAACTGAACATGCTGTCAGCGCTGCGAGACAATGTGACGGTTATCGGCGGGAATGGCGGTCCGTTCACGATTGTTTTTGGCAACGCCCTGGCTGGCGTGCCCGTGGCGCCCCTGGCGATCACGTTGACGGGCGGCGTGACGGGAGTGGTGTCGTCGTCGCCCAGTTCGCGGCTGCCGACGAGCGAAGTGCAACGCTTGAATTTCAATGCGGCGTTGTTGAACGGCACGTTCACCTTGTCTTACGTTCCGCCAGGAGCAGCGCCGACGGACGCGCTAACCACGGCGCCAATCGTGTGGGGCAACAACTCATTGACGTTGTCGCAAGCGATCGAAAACGCCCTGAATGCACCGACCTTCTTTGG
>JANNTN010000310.1:0-1133 GCA_031394445.1 Anatilimnocola sp. | reverse complement strand
GGGGCAAACCGCGCCGAGCACCCACAGATATTGGTACTCCGTCTGGCGGACGGCCGTCGGTCGCGAACCGCGGCGGGCCCACACGTTCGTCGTGGTGCCTTGCTGGCCAAAACGGGACTCGTCTTGAAAGTACACCCGCAGGCGTTTGTCCGCATGCTGCTCGAGCAGTGCCTGCAAACGGGCCGGTAATTCGCGCTTAAATTGCTCCTGCGCTGCCGGATTTGACCGGCGATGGCGAGGTCGCGGAGAGAGATACGAGTAGCCGAGGTCGTGCAGCAAATGATAAACGGCTGAGAGCGAACGGAGCACGCCGAACTCGGTGGCCAGGATTCGCTGCACGTCAACGCCGCGGAGCGAGCAGACCTGGTCCGCGGGGGTCGGGCCCGCTTCGAGTCGCTGACAGACTTGCACTTCTTGCTCGGGCGTGAGCATCGGCTTCGACTCCTGTCCGCGGAGATCGCTCAAGCCTGCCAGTCCCTGTTCGTTGTAACGATAGACCCACTGCTGGCAGATCCGCCGCGAGAGGCCCACCGACATCGCAATCGCCGGTGCCGTGTAGCCGCCCAGAGCCAGAATCACCATTCGCAATCGCTTCGACTGCGCCGCGTCCTTCTCGAGCCGTTCCAGTCGGACCAATTCCTCCAGCGGCAAATGAAAACGCACGTCCATGGCAAGCTCCAGCGGTGTGGGGTTGCCATATCATGCTGGGTAAGCTGGGAGGGCGCAATAGGATGCGCGCTACTTCAGGCTGGGATGCGTATAAGGCAGGGCGCGGTGCTGGTTGGCAAACTAAGTCGCAAGCTGCTCCGCTCGCGCTTGTAAAATCGCGTCTAGTGTT
The DNA here is from genome assembly GCA_031394445.1 of Anatilimnocola sp. GTDB lineage: Bacteria > Planctomycetota > Planctomycetia > Pirellulales > Pirellulaceae > CAYLLN01. The sequence continues at coordinate 295 of JANNTN010000310.1, read as the reverse complement.
TTGTCAACGCTTCAATTGGGAGCTGTGATGACAGTTACTCCCTTCTGCCAACTGACACAAGTACTCCCTTCTGCCAACTGACACAAGCGTTCTGACAGGGCCGGTGTAAATGCGACGGTTGTTACCGCCATGACGAAAACAAACCGCTTTGCGCGCGGGCCTTGGTCATTTTTCCTCGGCAGAACTGGCTATGACAATCGTGTGCGGACGGGAAGATCGCGCCGTGCCTGCTCCCCGTGCCTTGACGATCAGCGAGTGGATTCCCGGAGTCAGGGGCCCGACTTCAACCTGCCAC
>JANNTN010000262.1:0-16919 GCA_031394445.1 Anatilimnocola sp. | reverse complement strand
CCGGGGCGGAACTCTTGTTCGATGTGATCGCCACGGCCTACGAGCGCAATAGCCTGATCGTGACGACCAACCTGCCGTTCGAGAATTGGACGGAAGTGTTAGGTAGCGAGCGATTGACCGGGGCAGCCCTGGATCGGCTCACCCATCGCTGCCACATCCTGGAGACCAAGGGCGAAAGCTACCGCCTGCAGGATGCCAAACGCCGCCGGCGACGGACTGACTGATCGAATCGATTTCTACCGCGACACATCCTTGGCAACCGGAGACCTTTCACTTACCTAGCGCCACCAAATTCGGCCGCCCCGCGCCCCCATTTTGAACCGCCGTCAACAAGTGGGTCGTCGTTTATCCACATATCGCGCGGTGCGCCATCATTCGTGATCAGCGGCCCGGCCCCGAGGTTGCTGCCTTGGTGGGGCCCGTCGAGGCCGAGCGTATCGCGAGTGCCCAGCACATGCCGATGTACGTCGCGGTCCAGCTTGCCGAATTGCTCCAAGTCGCCTGTGACCAGTTTGAGATGAGTCCGTTCGCGTTTCTCCAGATCGACCGCGACCGTGTCCTCATGCTCGACCACTACGGGGCCTGCGAAAGAATCCGCAACACACCCGTTCCCCGGGCGTATTCGCTCAAAATCCGTCACTTCATTTTCCTTTTTCTGGTCAGCTTGCCGCTCGCCCTGCTGCACCGCCTGCAAACAGAATGGTTGATTCCCTTCGTCACCATGCTGGTGGCCTACCCGCTGTTGTCCCTCGACCAGCTCGGGGTCGAGCTGGAGAATCCCTTCGCGACGGACAACCTCAGCCACTTGCCTCTCGACGACCTCTCCCAGGCCATCGAGCAGAACGTATTAGACATGCTGCGGCAGAAGCCGACGCGCCTCTAACTCCGACCTGGAGAGCCAATCGGGCTACAGCCCCACATTTTACGTATCGGGCTACAGCCCCATCTTAATAGCCACGCCGCAAGCCAGAACCAAGCATCCGGCGATCGCGTGACTGTAGCGATCGAGCGCCGCGAAACGAACCAGCGTGAACCCGCCGATCAGGAGCCTGACCATCACCGTCATCGTGAGCACCGTGGCCAGCGAGAACAGGAGGGTTACCACTACCACCGCCAACACGCTCCCCTTAGCAGCCGGATAGATCAACAACGGGATCAACGGCTCGCAAGGGCCGAACAAGAATATCGTGAAGAGAATCCACGGCGTTAAGCTTTTGGCCTTGGTCTCTTTCTTCTCAACGTGAGCATGCAAATGCCCGCCTTCATGCTGATGCGTATGAGCGTGAACGGTTCCGTCGTCGTGGCAATGCGGATGGCTGTGGCTTCGTACGCGACTGGCATACACAATGCCCCAACTCAGGTACACCAGCCCGAACCCAATCAATAACCAAGCCGCGATCCCGCCGCGGGCCTCCTCAACCCCCTCCAATCGGCTCACGGCGATTCCCAGCGCTATACCCAACAAGCCCAGCAGGACCGAACTGGCTACATGCCCCACTCCGCACAGCGCGGTGATCCAGAGTGTATTAGGAACCGACCATTTGCCCGCCCGCGACATCGCGACAAACGGCACATAATGATCGGGGCCCATCAGGGTGTGCAAACAGCCGATGAGCAAAGCAGTGCCTGCCAGTGACCAAGATTCAGCAGACATGGAACCTCACTCAAGGTGTAAGAGTACGACGACAATCCAGAGGCGCGTACCCATTGCAGCAGCGAACCTGCCAGCACCAAAGACACTGCTGCATCGTCGTAAAACAGAAGCGACAACCCGCCCACTTCACTCGCCCATCGCGGTTTCAGACCGCCACACTATAAAGCAGCCAATCGTCGGATGGTAGTTGGCTTGGCCACATTCAATGCGAGAACGACGCTTGTCCAGCGTTCGACGATCACGTTGGCGATGGATCGTGATGCTCATCGGAGCGTGATCGATCTCGTCGAAGCCTTCCAGCGGTTGCCGGCGATTTCTATCTGCTCGTCACTTTGGCCCTGCTGGATGTTTACCTATCTCTGAAATCTAAACAAAGCAACTTCGGCAGACGAAAGATGCAAACGCATTAAAGACGAGGCATTGTCTCCCTTGCCGATGTCCTAGGGAGCTTTTCTGGTGTAGGCGATCTCGAAGGTTTTACGATTGGGAATGTTGGTCAACTATGCGGAACTCCGTCTAAGGCGGCGATTGGCGTCAGGGCAAAGTTGGGTGCGACTTCAACCAGGTAAGCGCCACGACGAAAAAACAGGTTGAGCCAACTGCGAGTGCCCACCAAGCAAATCCAACCTTGTCCTTGTTTCGACGACTTGCGATTGGAAATTTCCTGTGTGCTATCGAATAGGTGGTCATGCCAGAAGACTACGTCGATTCGCTCTATCGGGTGAGGGTAAAATCCGGCAATCCGTCATATCGTGCTAGTTCCGTTCCCCTGCTGGTAGTGGTGCCGGTTACAGGGAACAACCGGTGTGCCTGGTATGCAGCTACGGCTACCGTACGATCCGCTTTGCCTTGCGAGCGGGGCCGAAGCCGTAACGGTTGAGCCAGGCTACTGAGCAAGAATGCGGTCCACGGTTAGATCCAGCCGCCAGGAGTTCATCCAACTGCGGATGGACTTGGCGGGAAAGCGGTGGGTGGCCCGGCTCATTTCGGCCAGTCGCCGCGCCCATTCGTCCAAGGCGGCCCGGTTGGCGGTCTTGTCGGCCAGCAGCGGGCGGATTGCTAGCCATTGAGGAGCGTTTGGCTCTTTCAGCTCCAAGCGATAACCGCTACTGATGGCAAGCTGCGCGTATTCAAGAGTTTCGGGATTAAGGCCATTGCCGCGATCGACGACGATCGGTGAAATGTGTTGGGCCAAGGCGTCGCGAAACTGGGCGAGATTCCATTCACGGGCTTGCGGCAGCAGGTCGTCGGACCAATCGAATTTTTTCGGGTCGGTTCCGACTTGTGTGTAAAAATATTCGTCCGACTCAAGCACGATGCCGCCATCCCGCACGAGCGATCGGGCACTGTAGCTTTTGCCGCACGAGGGCAGGCCGCGCATTAGATAGACCACGTGATTGGGCATGGACGCCAGCTTACAAGACCATCAAGCCGATGTCGCTGGAGGTTTAACTGGCCAGGGCCGCAGTTTGGGTTTGACGAATCGTCGCCGGGAGCTGAAAATTGGATAATGACATCCATTTGTGCCCGGTCATAAAATTCGGCCGTTGGATGTTGGTGTTCCCGAAACGGATGGAGGCTCGGCGTGTTTTCGCAAACCGTGGAATATTCCCTGCGCGCGGTCGTGCATCTGGCGAATAAGTCGCCGGCTTGCCAAACGACGGATCAGATTGCGGCGGCCACACTCGTGCCGCGGGCCTATCTGTCGAAAGTCTTGCAAAGCCTCGGTCGGGCTGGCCTGGTGCATTCGCAGCGTGGGCTGGGCGGGGGAATGACGCTCACCAAGACACCCGATGAAATCACGATTCTGGAAGTGGTGAACGCGGTTGAACCCATCCAACGGATTCGCACTTGCCCGCTCGGACTCGCGGCGCATGGGGTGCATCTTTGCCCGTTGCACAAGCGGTTGGATAACGCCTTGGCAATGGTTGAAGAGGCCTTTGGCAATTCGACCCTCGCGGAGGTTCTCGCCGAGCCAACCCGTAGCAAGCCGCTGTGTGCATTCCCGAGTGCGAAGGTTGCGAGCAAGCGGTAAACTTAGTGCCTGCGCCGGAATTCGTCTTGCTCGAAAAGTCGTTCTGCTCAAGGTTCCATCCATGTTTCGCTCTTTCGCCATTCTCGCCATCTTTCTGGCAACCACGCTCGCTGCAGCCGAAAAGCCCAACATCATTTACGTCCTTTGCGACGATCTGGGGTACGGTGACCTGAAGTGTCTCAATAAAGATGGCAAGATTGCCACGCCGAATTTCGACCGACTGGCAGCCGAGGGAATGGCGTTTACGGATGCTCATAGCGGTTCAGCCGTCTGCACACCCACGCGCTATGGCATTCTCACCGGCCGCTACGCCTGGCGGACGAAGCTGCAAAGTGGTGTACTCGGCGGCCTCAGCCCGCGGCTAATCGAACCGAGACGGCTAACGGTTGCCAACCTGCTCAAACAACACGACTATCACACCGCCACTATTGGCAAATGGCATTTGGGCATGAATTGGGCCAAGTTGCCAGGCAAGGATGTCAGTGAGCTGAGTGTCGAGTTGCCCGAACAAGTCAACAGCGTCGATTACAGCCGAGCTATCGCCGATGGACCGACCGCCGTCGGCTTCGACTACTACTACGGCATCAGCGCCTCGCTCGACATGGTTCCGTACACGTTCATCGAGAACGACCGCGTGACCATTTTGCCCACAGTCGAGCGTCAATTTCCCATGATGGTTGGCCGCACCACGGGCACTACGCGTCTGGGCCCTGCCGCGCCGGGCTTTGAGGTCGAGCATGTTCTGCCACTGCTGACCGATAAAGCCGTCGAATACATCGCGCAGCGTGCCGCTCCGGCCAAGGCCGGCCAGCCGTTTTTCATGTACCTGCCACTCGCTTCACCGCACACGCCGATTGCCCCAACCGAACCCTGGCTGGGAAAAAGCGGTCTCAATCCGTATGCCGATTTTGTCATGCAAACCGACCAGGCGATTGGCCAACTGCTCGATGCGCTCGACAAAAACGGCCTTACCGACAACACGCTCGTCATTGTGACCAGCGACAACGGTTGCTCGCCGCAGGCCAAGTTCGAGGAACTTGTGCCGAAGGGACACAATCCCAGCTATGTCTTTCGCGGCAATAAGGCCGACATTTTTGAAGGGGGCCACCGCATTCCGTTTCTCGTGCGCTGGCCCGGTCATGTGAAAGGAGGTACAACGAGCGACCAAACGACTTGCCTCACGGACTTTCTAGCCACTGCGGCGGCAATCGTCGGCACCAAACTGCCTAATGATGCGGCGGAAGATAGTGTCAGCTTAGTGCCAGCATTACTAGGCCAGGCCGAGAAGCCGTTGCGTGAGGCGACTGTGCATCACTCGATCAACGGCTCGTTCGCGATCCGCCAGGGCAATTGGAAGTTATGCTTCTGCCCTGGCTCGGGCGGCTGGAGCGCTCCACGGCCCAATCGCGACGAAACGACGGGCATGCCGCCACTGCAATTGTTCGACTTGGCTAGCGACATTGGCGAACAGAAGAATCTGCAAGCCGAACGGCCCGAAATCGTCTCGAGGCTAACCAATCTAATGGCCAAATACGTTGCCGAAGGCCGCAGCACGCCTGGCTCTCCGCAGAAAAATGCCGTCGCCGTCAATTTTCACAGCGGGGAAAAGCTGCCTGCCCCCGCAGCCAAGGCGAAGAACAAAAAGGGCAAGTAGAAGCGTGAACTTCTACTGTTGCACTTCCCAAATCGACACATCGTCGATTAGCAACGTCGAGCCACGCATCACAAATCGATAGCCGGTCTTTTCGACATCGAGCGCGGCGTGCTTGACTTCGAGCTTCACGCCGTTGTCGGCTTGCACGGCCACTTTATCGCCAATCATTTCGATCTGCATCGTTTGCCAAACACCCGGCGGAAACTTTCCTTCCGCCTTGCCCAAAATCATTGGCTTCGAAGCGAGATCGTTTTTGTCTTTATCTTTGTTGATCGTCAGCCCGTCGTCATTGATCATGACGCGGAACAAATGTCCCTTGGGATGGTTGAAGCTCACGTTCAGGCCCGTCACGCCATCTCGCTTGAACGAAAACCGAACGATCGAGTTCTTGAATGGCTTTTGCAGCGTAAGCACCGCCGCATGCATGTCTTCTTTCTTTTCCCAACCGGCAATCGCACCTTCCCGCACCTGAAACTCTCCCTTGCTCGCCGCCCACCCCTTAGGCAGGTTGGGAGTGTCGAATTTCTCCTGCATTACCGTCTTGCTGGCCTTACCGATCAACGTTTTCAGATCGGTGTCTTTGTCGGCAGAGGCCAACGAGACGAGGCCCACGAAGCAAAAAAGTGACAGCACGACGACGAGCTTCTGTTTCATAGTCTTCCTTGCTCCACGCTGCGCGCCCCTTGGGCTGAGGATACTAAGCTTAGCACATCTTCAAAAAAGTCTTACGAACAAATAAGACGATCTTTGCCAGCCAATTATTGCATTTCTCATCTCGGCTCCCCAAACTTAACCTGCCTTGCGATCTGCTGTCGCAAATAGGGTTCAATTGCCCCTCGGAAAGAGGGTTAGTTTGCAGCGATGTCACCCAATCTTCATAACACGCAGCCGCTTTCGAGATTAATTAGTCAAAAAATGCCTGAACGCTTTACAACTCCCTTTGCTGGCATGTGCCTTGGCCACACAACTGTCGTTTTCAATTTGGCATTGCTCATGGCACCTTTGTGCCCTGCTGTGGAACCGGCCGACCTTGTGCTGCGCGGCGGAAATGTTGCCACCCTCAACGACAAATTGCCGGCAGCCCAAGCCCTTGCCATCCGCGGCGACCGGATTGTCGCCATCGGCACAAATGACGAGGTTACCCAGCTCATTGGGCCAAAAACCAATACGATCGAACTTGCCGGCCGCCTGGCCATGCCCGGTTTTATCGAAGGTCACGGCCACTTCCTGAGCTTGGGTGATTCGAAGCGGAAACTCGACCTGACGAAAGCCGCCACCTGGGACGAAATCATCACGCTCGTTGCCGCCGAAGCGAAAAAACACTCTCCCGGCCAGTGGATCGTCGGTCGCGGCTGGCATCAGGGCAAATGGTCCTCGCCCCCAGCGCCCAACGTGCAGGGCTATCCGACGCATGAAGCGCTCAGCCGGGCCACACCCGACCATCCGGTTCTATTAACCCACGGCACTGGCCACATGACTTTTGCTAATGCCAAGGCGATGGAACTTGCCAGTATTTCGGAAAAGTCGGCAGAAATCAGCGGCGGTGAGATTCTTCGCGATTCGCAGGGAAAACCGACCGGAGCCTTTCGCGAGAACGCCAGCCGGCCGGTTCATCAGGCTCACAGCCGCAGCCAAGCCTCCCGCACGGCTGAGCAGCGTCGGGCCGACACCATCGAAGAAGCCCGCCTGGCCGCGCAGGAATGCATCCAGCACGGTATCACGACTTTTCAAGATGCCGGCTCGACCACCAGCGACGTCGATATCTTGCGATCGCTGGCCGACGCAGGACAAATGCCCGTTCGCCTGTGGATCATGCTCGACGACAGCAACGACGTGCTGGCCCGCCGACTGGCCCAATATCGCACGACGGGCGCTTCCAACGGTTATATCGCGGTTCGCGGCATCAAACGGCTTGTTGACGGCGCGATCGGAACGCACGGCGCGTGGCTATTAGCCCCCTACAACGATCTGCCCGGCAGCATCGGCAATAACACGGTTTCGCTCGCTTCGCTGGAGCAGACGGCCGAACTCGCATTGCAGCACAATTATCAACTGTGCGTTCACGCCATTGGCGATCGAGCAAACCGCGAAGTGCTCGACCTGTTTGAGCGGCTATTCGCCAAGCACAAGATCAACGGCGCTGATCTGCGCTGGCGCATCGAGCACGCGCAGCACATCGACCCAGCCGACATCCCGCGCTTCAGGCAATTGGGCGTCATCGCCTCGATGCAGGGCAACCACGCCACGTCGGACGGTCCGTTTGTTGTCGCTCGACTGGGAGAGCGACGCACTAAACTCGGCGCGTATGCCTGGCGTTCGCTGCTCGACGCCGGCGCGGTCGTTATTAATGGCACGGATGTTCCCGTCGAGCCGGTCAATCCACTCGGCTCGTTTTATGCCAGCGTCACCCGCCAGATGGCCAGTGGCGAGCGGTTCTTTCCTGAGCAATGCATGACCCGTCAGGAAGCGCTCCGTTCCTACACGCGCGACGCCGCGTTCGCCGCCTTCGAAGAGCACGACAAAGGCACGCTCGCGCCAGGCAAGCTCGCCGACATCGTCGTTCTCACGCACGACCTGCGTTCCGTGCCCGACGACCAAATCCTTCAAGCCCGCGTCGCCTACACAATCGTCGGTGGAAAAATTGTCTATGATGCCGCCGACACCTCACGTCGAAACTAATGTCCAACTCTCCGGAGGTTCCCTATGTCCTGCAAGGCAGTTGCGTTTATCTTCGTTATGCTCACCAGCGGTTTGCTAACCGCCGCGGATGCTCCGCAAGTCATCCCCCTCTGGCCCGCCGGTTCGCCGACGCTCAAAGGGCAAGACGAAAAGGAAATCACCAAGCCTGAAAACGTCAAACCGGGCGACCGCATCAACTCGATTGTCAACGTTCACATGCCTTCGATCGAAGTTCATCTGCCCCCGGCTGACAAAGCGGTCGGCACCGCGGTCATCGTTGCGCCCGGCGGCGGCCACCGCCAACTCGTCTGGGGCTCGGAGGGCACCGACATCGCTAAGTGGCTGAACGACCTCGGCATCGCCGCGTTCGTTCTCAAGTACCGTCTGGCCTTCACGCCCAACTATCAATACACGGTGGAAGGTGAAGCGCTGGCCGATACCCAGCGGGCCATTCGGATTGTCCGCTCCCGCGCCGCTGAGTTTGGCATCAAACCCGATCGCGTTGGCGTCCTTGGGTTCTCAGCCGGCGGGGCTCTCGCCGCCCTGGCCAACATCCGCTTCGACCGGGGTAAGTCCGATTCGGCCGACGCCATCGACCATGCCAGTTGCCGGCCCGATTTCGTCGGGTTGGTCTATCCCGGCTGGAACCGCGCGATGGACATTACCGCACCCAAGGACGCCGCTCCCGCCTTCCTCACCAGTGCCGGCCTCGACGACGCCTCCCATGCCGTCCAAACTGTCGAGTTTTATAACGCCTTGTTCAAAGTCGGGGTTCCCGTCGAATTGCACATTTACGCCCACGGCGGCCACGGCAAAGCCATCAACCCCCGCGACGGCATCCCCTTTGGCACCTGGCATGTGCGGATGCAGGACTGGCTGGCCGACCGGGGCTTGCTCAAACGGCAATGAATATTTTCCGCTTTTTCTCAAATTCAACTGGAAACCGGAATCTCATCAATAAAAATGGCTTTTCGTCCTTTGAGGCGCATAAATCGCGCCCGCCGCGCGTCATACTCCCTATAACTGGGCAAGTGCCCCCAAAATTCCCTCCCTACCTGTTCGACTTCAGGAGTTTCCGAATGAAGAAGGTTCTGTTTCTCGCGCTCATCGCTGGCCTCTGCATGCCCGTGATGATGACCGGTGCCCAAGAGAAGAAGACGAAGAGCCCCGAAGAGCAATTCAAGGCGCTCGACACTAACGACGACAAAAAGCTCAGCAAAGACGAGTTCGTCGCTCGCGTGAAGGACGACGCTGAAAAGAAGGGCAAGGCCGAAATGCGTTTTGGCCGGATGGACAAGAACAGCGACGGCTTCGTCTCGCTGGAAGAATACAAGGAAGGCTCGATGAAGAAGAAGTAGGACTTTGGCCTGGTATCTACTTCGTTGATCTCATTTGTGGGGTGCCAGACGAATAGTCTGAGCACCCCATTTTTTTTGCTCACCGGAATTGCTGATAGGCCTGGACTGCCATTTCATCACAGCGATCGTTTTCCGGGTGGCCGCTGTGTCCCGCGACACGAGTGAATTTTATCCGATGCTTGGCGGTCAAATCGTCTAACTGCTGCCACAGATCGGCGTTGGCCACCGGCTTCAGTTTTCCCTTGTCGCGACGCTGCCAGCCATTTCGCTTCCAGCCCGCCATCCACTCTGACAATCCTTTGCGAACGTATTCGCTATCGGTGAACAACTCCAAATAGCACGGCCGCTTGAGTGCCGCCAAGCCTTCGATCGCGGCTTGCAACTCCATACGGTTGTTCGTCGTTTCCCGCTCGCCGCCAAACACTTCCTTGTTCTTTCCCGTTGCCACATGCCGCAAGATATAGGCCCAACCGCCCGGGCCCGGATTCCCACTGCAGGCTCCGTCGGTGAAGAGCAAAACTTCCGGCGCATCCATTTCTGCCACGGTTCTCCCTGCCCTCTCTTACCAACCGACCTAGGTCGAGTGCTTGATATTGATGATGTCGCCGTCTTGAATCACATAATCCTTCGGCTCTTGCCGCATCAGGCCGGCCGCCTTGATTTCCCGCTCGCTGCCCAGACGCACGATGTCTGCCACGCTCATCGTTTCCGCGCGAATGAAACCGCGGGCCAGGTCCGTGTGAATTCCGCCCGCCGCTTCCACCGCGGTGCCGCCAATGCGACACAGCCACGTGCGGACTTCTTTCTCTCCCGCGGTGAAAAAAATCATCTGGCCGGAGACGTGCATGATCCGCCGAATAAAGTGATCCTTGTCAATCGGCTGCACCTGCATCTCGCGGCAAAACTCTTCCCGCTCCTCGCCGCTCATCGCCGCCAAATCCATCTGCAGCGAGATCGAAAACGCGAACAGCTCGCCGCCCGGCGGTGTCAGCGATTGAAAACGCTCAGCCTTGGCATCGTCATCCGCTGCATTGACCACAATCAGCCGCGGCTTGTCGCTAATAAGCTGAAACGACTTGATGGCCTTACGCTGCTCCACGGTCATGGGAAAGCTAACCAACGACCTTCCCGCCTCCAGCTCTGCCAAAACGGGAATCAGCAAGTCCAACTCTTCTTGGTCCTTCTCCTTGCCGGGTCGCGGCTTACGCAGTTGGTCCTTCAGCCGCTCCACGCGTCCGCTCAAAATATCCAAATCGGCAATCAGCAGGTCATCGTCGAAATTTTGCAAGTCCGCGGCCGGATCGTTGCCGCCAAACCCCGCCACCACGATGACCAGCGCCCCGGCCTCGCGAATTACCGCGAGCTTTTGCGCGGAACCCTCGTGCGTCCGCGACAAGCCGGGCGTATCGACGATTTCCAGTGCCGCCTGCGTGATTTTCTTCGGCTGATAGATCTCGCAGAGCTGCGCCACGCGGACTTCGGGTATGGTCGCCATCGCGCTTTGCATCGAATGTGCCAGCGCCGGATCGGCTGCCACGCCCGTCAGCCAAGAAAAAAGCGTGCTCTTGCCCGATCCTTGGTATCCCACGATTCCTATTTTCATCCAACAACCATTCCCTCTCGCTCGGGGAGAGGGCTGGGGTGAGGCAAATTACACCTCGTAACCCGTCCGCCGGTCTCCCTGGTCAATAAATCATTACCGCGGGGACTACCCCACGTCGCTGCTCGTCATTTCCGTCTCATTTGGGCCACCGCTCCTTCGATTTCGTGCAAAGCCTGTTCTATCCCGTCGCTTTCAACCTTGTCCAGACGCCCTCCGCCAAATCGCACCAGATAATAGGCCGTCACCAGCCGATCGGGCAACGCAGCCACCGCCGGCGTTACGTTGGCCGCCGCGATCTTCGCTTCTGCAGCCTGCGCCATTTCCCGAGCCGTCTCGCCAGTTTCTCGTTCCACCGCCATCCGCGCCAGCAGTCGCTCCAGCCGGCGATAAAATTCCGGCGATCGATTCACCCCCCGCGAATGTTTGGGATTCCGCCAAGCGCGAACGACGCGCCACACCCCCCGTGCGACGCCAATGCTCGCCATCAGCGCAACCAGCGCGACGATGACAAAGACCGCCGCCCAACCTTCGAACGCGCGCGCGCCCCGGTTCTGCCGCGGCCACAAATCGAGTCCTACAAACGCTCCCGTCCGCCGCATCCACCACATCAAGCTTCTGAACTCCACCCACTGCGGCAACGCCCCCGCTTGCGCGGTCAGCGGGGCATACACCATCTCTTCCTGGCGGCTGCTGTTAAGGCTCAGCACATAGTCGCGCCACAACAGCTCGACATAATCGAAGGCCTGGGCCATGCGATCCCAAGTATCGGCGGTTTCCAGCACAATCTGGTTGCTCCTCCCTGGCGTCGGGTCGAACCGATACCAGGCTCCACCTTCGCTCGCCGTCCCGGCAAACTCCGTGGGAGGCACTTCCACATTTGGCAACCACACTTCCACCCAGCTATGCGAATCGCGCTCCTGCACCAAATAGTATTTTCCCACCGAGTTGAACGTGCCCCCTTTGTATCCCCGCACGAGCCGCGCGGGGATTCCCTGGCTCCGCAACATCATCACCATCGCACTGGCGAAATACTCGCAGTGGCCAGCCTTCACATTAGCCACGAAATCCTCGATCGGATCGATCTCCTCGCCTGGCAGATCCAAGTTCAAAGAATACTGATATTCGCCAGCCGCCAAAAAATGCCGTTCCAGGGCCACGGCCTTGTCGAACGCACGCCCCTCCGTCAGTTGATGCTGCTCTAGTTCGTCTTCGGCGATCTGCGCCAAGCGCGGGAATCGTTCTTCGTCGAATTTGCGCGCCTGGTTGATCTCCGCGATGAAGGCGATTTCGTCGAGCGAAGTTTGGCGACGATTGGGATTGGGAATCGCCTTCACCTGCGACTTGCTGATGATCGCGGGCGTCGCCCACGCGTACCGCGAATGTCGGCCGCGTTCCCCGCGACCCCGGCGAGGTCCGCCATAAACCGGCGTCGTATCGTCTGGCAAAGACAGCACCGGCATAATCGCGAATCGCCGGTTCGCGTTGGACTCCAAAATGATGTCCTGCCTGACGAGCGCGTTGGATGTCTGAGGGACGGCCAGCAATGTGCCTCTACCACCGGCCGGGCTAGGCAGGAACTGCGCCTCAACCCACCGGCTCTCCCCGTCGTCCGTCAGGTATTCGCTCAGCATTGCTCCGTGAAAGTACAGTTCCTCCATCATTTCCACGGGCCGCCGGTCGCTCATCCGCGAAAGCTGCACCCGCATCACCGGCCGATTGCTCAAATGGATTCGCCCCGTGCGGGCCAGCCGCACTTCTGGCTGAAATCCAGACACGGCCCCGCCGAACGAACCTCCCTCGGGCCTAAAAACTTCCTTCAGCCGGGGCGTGGAATAGAAAAACACCATCGCCAAAAGCAACGTCACCGCCGATAGCAACACCGTATTGCCAAACAACAGGCGGGCGGGAAAGATTGCCAAAAGCGACTTTTCGCCATGCTCCGCTGCTGTCACGCGCGGCGCGCGCGACAGCAACATCGCTGCCTGGCTGTCCAATTTGCTCGCCGGACACTCTGTTTTCGCTGGCTGCTTCTCGTGTCCCGCCTGCTGCTTTCGCAATAGTAAGCCGTTGCCTCGCAGCAACTGAAAAAAGCTAAATCTCTCACTGCGTACCGTGGTCACTTCTCGATAGACCGACAACAACATTAACGTCGTCAGGCCGATTCCCAAAAACAAAACCACCAAGGGCACGAAGTTCGCGCCCAGGTCGAGTGCCGACGCCACGACCACTTGCAGCACGCTCAGCACGACCAAATGCCAATAGATGCGTGCCGTCTTTTCCTGAAACAACAACACGATTTGCAGCAAGCAAATCATGCTGGCAATCGCCATCAATTTTTCTTCGCTCGAAACCTGCAAAAAGCTCCGCAGCGACCAGCCAACGGCCAGCACGGTGACCGCGTTGGCCACCCACCAGTTCAACCGGACCACCTTCCAGATATCGGTGACCAGAAATGAGATTACGGGCACGATTGCCGCGAGCGCTGGCAACCACGGCTCGCTGTGCCGCAGACCAATCACAATTGCCCCCAAAACCGTCATCGCCCCCACACTCAGCGACAACGCCCGCGACAGCGGCTTTTCAACCTGCTCGGCTTCCACGAAGCACTTTCGTCCTTTACAGACTCTGTCCTTTATAGGCTGACATGCCTGCGTCCCATTCTATCCGATTGCGTCAAAACCGGCTCGTTATGGGCTTCCTCGGTAGCAATGCACTTCGCCGTTGGTTGTCGCCATAAAAATCTTGCCATTTGCGGCGGCCATGCCGTCCCACACGGGCAACGTGTTCAGGTGGAATTCGTGCAGCGTCTTGCCATCCGCCGTCGAAACAGCCTGCATTCGCGCGCCCAACTTGCCGTCGAAGGCATCGTTTTGCCGCGCAAGCTGCACCTGCACATAAGGATCGCGCTGAGCCAGCTTTTGGAAAGTTTCCTCCTCGTCGATCAAGTCCGGTGGCCCCGCGATGAACAGCACATCCCCCGCTTTGGCCATCGCCCGCACCAGCAGCGGCAAATCCTTGTTCCAGTGATGCACGACGAACGAGTCCTTTCCGCCAGCCGGGCCGCCACCTTGAAAACGCAGCGCCATCCCCATCCGCCCCTCGGTCGTGCGGTTGCCCGACACTTGGCCGTGATTGTTGTTGCCCGATAGATCGTTAGCGTTCCCTTCATCGAACGAACAATACAACTGCAAACTCGCACCCGCCGGCTTTACACTGCGGCTGCGTGCATCGGGCGAAGCCAACGCGGCAATTTCCTCTTCCGTGAGCACGCCGTGATAAATGCGCAACTCGTCGATCGTCCCCAGGAACTGATTGGGGCTCGGATAATCGCCCACCGAGCCCCCTTCATCGCCACCAATTTCCAGCGCCTGGGCCGGATCAGTAGCAATCAACTGCGGCGCTGCGACCGAATCGACCAGCCGGCCATTGATATACAGTTCGAGTTGCTTGTCCTTGGTCAGTACGCCCGCCAGATGTGCCCAGCCCCCCACGATGCTGCTCGGGGCCGTAATTGAAACTACTTTGTCCGAAGCCGTCCGCACAAACCACCGCGGCTTCCCCTGCGACAGCGCCAGCGAATAGCCCACATTCGGTCCGCCGCGGGCGGCAATCACTCCGTTCGGCTGCTCAGCATTGACCCAAGCCATGATGGCCAGCGGCGTGTTTGCCGGGCTCAAGCTCGGCTTTCTCTCGAAGCGAACCAGTCCCGTCGCCGCTTCGCCGCGTCGCGCCGCTCGCTGCACTTCGGCATTGCCATCACTTAAGGCTTGATCCGCAGCCTTCTTATCGGAAGAGAACAACTGGTGCTCAATCGTCGTGGTCCATTTCAAATACTCCGGCTTGCGTCCAAAGCCATAGACGTGCGAATCGTCCGCCACCAGAATTTGCCCCGACGGCGTGTACTTTCCCGCTTGATAATAGCCGTTGTGCCCGCCGGCAAAGCTGCGACCATACACCCAGTACGAACGATGGAACCACGTATCGTCGAGAAATCCCATTGGCGCGAAAAGATGGGCCGTTTCCCCCTTCTGCACCGCCCCATGAACCGGTGCTTGCCCCGAATGCGGCCCCATGCCCAGCCGCTTTCCATTCAAATCGAATTGCTGCGACCGCATATAAATCGACTTACCATCGCTCGACAGCACATCGGGTAGCCCCACGGGCATCTGCAACACCTGCAAACTGTCTTGAATGTTCGCCCCCGTTTCGGGATCGCGTTCATCCATGATCGTTTCCGAAATTTTCTTGCCCGTCGCCGCTTCCAATTGAATGAACCGCAATCCGCCGTCGAGAAAGTTCGAGCGGCCCGCGACAAAATAAACTGAGTCGTCCTTGATTAGCACGCTGCCATGCACGGGCCAGACCGATTCCACTTGCTCGAATGCCGCTAACCGCAAATCGTGCGGTGCTGCTCGAAAGCGCCACGCCAGTTCGCCATCGGTCGCACGCAGGCAATACACATACCCATCGGCCGAGCCAAAAATCACCCGGCCTTTATCGACGCTCGGCGGTGAGTCCACGCGGCCACTCGTCGTATAGTTCCATAGCCGCTGGCCACTGTTCTCATCCAGCGCATGCAGCGTGTGTTCATCGACCTGGGCGACATACAGCCGGCCATCGGCAATCACCACGCTGGATAGCTTGCCTCCCAGATTCGTCTGCCACGCCGGCTGCAGATTGGGTTGCACCGCGCTGGCCGTGGAGCCGCCCCGGCTGCCGTCGTGCCGATAAGTCGGCCAATCGGTCGCGGCCGTCGTGCTGGCTTTTGCGTCGATCTTGCCGAGTGCCGGACCGCGCGTCAGCCGATCCTCCTCCGAGGTGCCTGGAGGAATCTGCCGCGAGGGTGCCGTCGGGGCCAAGGCATTCATGCCGTACAGCTTGGCTTCGGGATAGCAAGCGCAATCGTGCGGCGGGGCATACACCAAACCATTGCACGGCATCACGCCATACAAGCAGCCGCCGCGCACCCAATGGTTGATATTCCAATCCTGCTTCTTGAGATCGACAAACTCGATTCCCGTCCGCGATGGCAGGATAAATTTGTCCGTGGCCTTTGCGATATAGCACCGGTGGTGAAACCAATACGTGTTCACGTCCGGTGGAAACTCGACCTTGGCAATTCCTGTCTTCGGATCGCGCCCGGTGAACGTCCCCGTGTCTTGAGTGCGGGTCGTCGGCGCGTTCCACACTAGCCCGCCGGCCACCAATAGATCCTCCGGCGATTGATACCCCGACAAGGCATGCGGCGCGCTCCACATCTCCTTGCCGTCTTTCTTGGCATACGCCCGCATGAAGCGGTCCCCGCCCGCGAACAGCACAATGTCGTCGTGCAACAGCAACCGACCGCCGAAGTTGAACGTAAATCGCGAACGCCGCTGCGCTTCGGCACTTTTCCACAACACCTTGCCCGTCGGCCGCTCCAGTCGCACGACTTGCTGCCCATCGTGATAGAACACGCTGTCGGCGTCAGCCGTAAGTGTCAGCGGCGATATCTTCGTGTCCAGCTTCCACAGCGGCTGGCCCGTCTTAATGTCGAACGCCGCAATTTGTCGTGGTTCTTCGTTCCACGCAAAATCCTTGTTGATCCGGGCTTGATCTCCCGTGTTGAATTGCGGCGCAAAATCGGCCAATTCCGATTTGCCCTTGTTGACCATGGCCACCAACAGGTCGCCGTGCGCGACGAACTCTTCGGTTCCCCCGCTCCCGTCAAACGAAAGACGCACTTCTCCCGTCGCCGCATCGAGCGCCGTAACCGGCGCATCAATTCCCAGCGTCACATACACCCTGTCGCCGATTGCCACCAGCCGCCGCGCGAGTTGCGTCGGCCCGCTCTTCAGCGGCCACAGGTGATTTTGCCAAGTGTCGATTCGCTGCTGCCACAAGATCGTTCCGTTGAAGGCCTCGCGGGCAATCAGCGTCCATTTCGGCGGCGTTTG
>JANNTN010000223.1:0-4346 GCA_031394445.1 Anatilimnocola sp. | reverse complement strand
GAGCTTGGCCAACTCGCGCACCGCTCGGTTCAGCGCCGTCGCGTCCACTTCGGCGGCATGCAATATCTGACGTGGGTTCAGATACACTCGTTCAAACCGCCGCCCCGCGACCAGCCGTTCGATCGCCTGCATCACGCGGCGCTGCACCTTGGCCTCTTTGGGCAGCAAATCGACCAGCGTCGGCAAATCGCTTTCGATTCGCACTGCCGCCATGTTTTGCCGCGAGTCGAGCCGTTCCAGAGCCTTGCAACCTTCCAATAGTTTTTCGCACGCGCTGACACCATCGCTGCGAATCGACAGGTTCAGCCGTTCGCGAATTTCATCGAGCGTCAGCTCGATCGGATCGTCGGGAATCTGGCGGAGGAAATCATAGACCTGCTCGACGATGTCTGGGTCGGGATAGGCACTGTCGATGAAGTATTCTTGAATGCGGCGGTCGCGCTGGGCAAAGAGCAGGAGACACCGCGACACGTCACCGTCGCGCCCCGCGCGGCCGGCTTCCTGGTAATACGCTTCCAGCGTGCCGGGAATGTTGTAATGAACCACAAACCGCAAATCGGCCTTGTCAATCCCCATGCCAAAAGCGTTCGTCGCGACAATGACCGGCGTCTTGCCGCTCATGAAATCATCTTGGACTCGCCGGCGAGCATCTGGCTCCAGGCCCGCGTGATACAGTTCGACTCGCCGGCCCGCTTTCGCCGAGAGCACCGGCACCAGTTCCTCGCAGCCCTTCCTTGTCGCCGAATAGACAATTCCGGCTCCCGGCGTCGCGCGCAAGAAATCGATCAACGTCCGTTCGCGATCGGGCTCGCTGAAAATTTGCTGCACTTCGAAATGCAAATTCGGCCGCGAGAAGCCGGTGATGAAAACGCGCGGCTGGTCGAGCTGCAACTGGGCCACAATGTCGGCCTGGACATCCGGCGTCGCCGTCGCGGTGAGGGCAATCGTTTGCGGCTGATTGAGCCGTTGCCGCAGACGACCCAGCCGGGCATAGTCGGGCCGAAAATCGTGCCCCCATTCGCTGATGCAGTGCGCTTCATCGACAGCCAGCAGTTGCACCTTCGCCGTGTTGAGCTTTTCGAGAAACACCGAACTACGGAGCCGCTCCGGCGCGATATAGACGAGATCGAACCGGCCGGCCGCCATGTCGTCCATCCGTTGATAAGCCTCGGCCGGCGAGAGCGAGCTGTTGATGAATGTGGCGGCGATGCCCAATTCCGTGAGGCTATCCACCTGGTCTTTCATCAGGGCGATCAGCGGCGAAACGACCAGTGTCAGCCCTTCACGAGCCACCGAAGGCAGTTGGTAGCACAGGCTCTTTCCGCCGCCCGTCGGCATGATGCACAGACAGTTCTCACCACCGAGAATCGCCGAGATTACATCGCGCTGGCCGGGCCGGAAGCTTTCGAGCTGGAAGCGGGCGAGGTGCGATTCAAGCGGTGGCGACGTAGCGACTTCCATGCGGCGATTGTACAGAAAAAACGACGCAGAGCGTGGGAACGAGGATTCGTGGCCGGCCAGAGGCCAGCCCCACGTTAGCGGAGCGACTCCAGCGGGCGAACAAGCATGGCGCGAATGGATGGAATCAGCCCACCGAATAGGCCGATTGCCAGCGAGAGAGCCAGCCCGACAGCGATGATGTCGCCGCTGACAGCCATTTCGAGCACCACGAACTTGCTGCTGCCGGGCTCGTTGCGGCTGATGACACTGGCTGCTTGCCAGCCGTGCGAGAGCGAGCCGATTGCACAGCCGGCGGCACCACCGGCTAGCGCCAGCACGAGCGATTCCAGCAGGAACGAAGCCTGCACGTCGAGTCGGGAATAGCCCAAAATTCGCAGCACGCCAATATCCTTGCCGCGCTGAGCGACTGCGGCAAACATCGTGTTCATCACACCAAAGATGCCACCGATCGACATGATGGCGGTGACAATCATGATCGAGCCGAGAAATTGCTTGCTCGTTTCGCCCAGCGCCGCGAAGTACTCGGTTTCGCGGTAGGCTTGGACCGCGGCCTTGGTGTAGTTATTGTTCAGAAATTCCTCAAGCTGCGTGGCATCCTGCTCGCTGTGCGTCCGCAAAACGAGCGATGTATAACTGGGCTTGCCGAACATACTGCCGACGAGATCGCGTTTTGCCCAGATCTCCGAGTCGAACGTCGCCCCGGAGTAGCGCAGCACACCGACAACGATCCAGACACGGCCACCGAGAGGAAACGTCTCGCCCACATCCAAACGCTCGGGGTTTTTGGCCTTCGCCAGCTCTGCTGGCAGGCGGTCGCGCCCCAACTCGCGGGCGATTCCTTCACCAATCACCGCTTGAATCGCCTCGGGACCACTGCCGACCGACCGCACTCCCTCGGGCGTGATCCACGCTCCTCCGTCATGCAATTCCAAGGCATGCACCTGGCCGGACAACACGGCATCCTCGACGCCGCGGACCTGCGTGAACCGCCCCTGCGGCCGGCCCGGCTGTCGAACTTGTACGGGCTGATTCACGACAACGTAAGTCTCGCGGCTGACCAACGGCTGATTCTGCGCGTCACGACGCACTTCGGGCAGCAATTCGATATCGCCCGTATCGGAAAACCCCAGATTGCTGAATGCTTCGTCGGTCGAACCTTCGGAAAGCACCATCACGTTCTCCGGTTGGCCGCTGCCGAGCGTCAGCTTGTACATACCGTTGACGAATGCCAGCATCACCGTCATGAGCGAAATGACCAGCATGAACGCCATGGCAGTCATCAGCGTCGTGCGCCAGCGCACCTGCAAATTGCGAACATTGTAGCGCAGGGGAACTCGCCCCAGAAATGCGAGTAGCACAATCAGCGCCACGCCGACCAAGAGCGGAGCCAGGCTCGACCACGAAAATCGCAGCGGGGTTGTCGCGGTAACTGCGGCGAGCAAGTCCATCAGGCCACCTTGGCAAAAACGTCCGAAACTTTGACCGTGCAGGCGCTGACCGCGGGCAGGATGCTGCCGGCAACCGCCGCCAAGCCGCCCACCAGCGGCCCCCACCACAGCGCGTCATCGGCGACCAGGAATGACGGAAAGAACGCGATCGGAAATTTGAGCCCGCCGGCAATCTCGTTCACGAGATACCAAGTGCCCCCCGCACTGATGAAACCGGCGAGCACGCCGAGGAGCAGCGACTCGCTTAACACGAGCGTAAGAATCTGCCAGGGGCGGAAGCCGAGCACTTTCATGACCGCCAGCTCCAGGCGTCGCTCGCGGACGCTAATGCTGATGGCGTTGGAAATAACTAGCGAGAGGGAAACGATGGCCGCCGGCGCGAGCAGCCAGCGCATGCCCCAAATCAAATCCCGATAAGCGTCGAGAAACGAGGCAATCCCCGATGAAGCCGTCTCGCACTTCACCGACGGGGAAGTGTAATACGGCGATTGCTGGATTTGGTCGGCAATTTGCGAATATGCCGTGGTGTCGGGCACGCGCAGCCAAACCAGATTCAGGCGTTTCGCGGAAAGAAAATGCGGCTTGCCTTGATGAGCCTGTGGCCAGGCGTCCAGCGCGCCGTTGAGATAATCCCGATGGATCACCGCCGACTTGTCATACCGCCCGGGGGGGAAGACACCCACGATTTCCAGTTCCAGATCGATTCCTTTGTAATTCATGCCATTCAGGACAAACCGATCGCCCACGCGTTTGTTGAGGATTGTCATCCAGTCGCGCCCCAGGACGATACCTTGCCGGTTCTGGTTCATGCGTTCGATGATCGTGTCCAGTTCGGCGGCCTGATCGGCAGGCAGAACATCGAGGTCGTCCATCATCGTCCGCAACTTGTTCGGATCCATCGCGAAGGCGAACAACCGATCGCTGCGAGCCGCATCGTTGCCGATGCGCCCCCCGAAAAACTGCCAGGTCATGGAGTCGGTAGGGCGAGCATCTTCGTTCGTGCGGGCAGCGCCCTCAGCCAAGGTGTCGGCATAGGGGAGCGGCATTTGACTGGGAAACTGCCACCGCTCGCTGATGATCGCCTTGAGGTTCCGCTTTTTCTCGGAGGTAACGCCGTCGAGAAATGCCAGGACGGACCAGACGAGTGTAACCACCAGCACCAATGCCATCGTGCCCAGTGCCGTGAGCACCGTTCGCACCGTATTGCGACGGATATTCTTAAATACAAGTAAAACGAATTTCATGCTTCATCCATGATCGCGGCACTGGCCACGAGTTGTCCCTTATCCAGCCGTAGAATGCGGTTGGCCCGCCGCGCCGCCCGCGGATCGTGCGTTACCAAGATGATCGACTTGTTGAGGCCGGCCCGTAGCTCTTCCAGAAGATCGAGAATCTCTTCGGCGCTTTTCGCGTCGAGGTCGCCGGTCGGCTCGTCGG
>JANNTN010000086.1:0-5903 GCA_031394445.1 Anatilimnocola sp. | reverse complement strand
ACGGGGGATTTGATCGGTAGTTTGACGATGCTGACGGGCCGGAGCGTGTCGGCCCAGATGACGACGGGTGCGAGCGCGGGCACGATCGGCTTGATGGGGGATGTGACTGCTTTCACGGGCAGCGCGGAAACCAGCGGCGCGAGCTTGCCGGCGCAGATTAGCGGACGGTTGGGTTTGGGGCCACTGTTCTCGGGGGGGGTGGGCGTTGGAAGCGCGGGTGCGCAGCGATCATTTATCGTGGGCGATAGCGCGACGCAGAACATTGCGCCGGATTTGGCCATCGACGCGGTGATTTCCGACTCGACGGGTATCCCGCTGCTGAAGACAGGCATAGGCACGCTCGTTTTGTCGGGAGCAAACACCTACACGGGCATGACTCGGATCGAAGTGGGCACGGTTGATATCGGCAGCGATTCCGCGTTTGGCAACACAAGCGCACGAGTGGCGATCACTGGCGGTGCGAATGTGCGTGGCGTGACGTTTAATGCGACGACTGGGGCGGAGACGCCCAGTGCGCGAACGATCGCCAATCCGATCTCGCTGGACGCGAATTTGACGGTGCTGCCGGTTCCCGGTGGTGCCCAGGGCACAATGTTGTTCAGTGGGGCGACGACTCTGACGGGCAGCCGCACTATTACTGTGATGGATTCGGCGCAATTGGTGCGCTTTACGAATACGTTTAGCGAAGCGACGTTGTCGGGGGTTACCGGAGCTGGCTTGACCAAGCAAGGCCGCGGCACGTTGGAATTGAGCGGAACGACGAGTTACACGGGCAGCACGGTAATTGGTTCTGCCACGGCGGATGGCGGCACCTTGCGTTTAGCGGGAACTGCAGCCCTGCCATTGAACGCGGCTGGGAACAATGCTTTGACTATTGGCCAGGGTGGCGTGCTGGAGCTGAGCAATACCGCGACCAATGTCACGGAAACGACGGTGGCACCCGATGGGCGGCTGCCGAATTCGATGCCGATCACGTTGACGGGGGGCACGCTGCGGGTGGTGGGTAGCGGCGGTACGAACGAAACGCTGGGCCCGATCACGATGACGGCCAACTTCAGCAATAACATGGAAGCGAATGGCGCGGTTGTGACGCTGATGGGGGTGAACCGCGGCGGTGGCAGCACGATGAATTTTTCGACGACGGCGGCGGGTGGCTTGGACCCGACGACGGTGAATACGGCCACATCGAAGATTCAGTTTTCCGGTGCCTTGAACTCTCCCGATCAGGCAGCGCTGATTCCGGCCCTGTCCGCGGGGATATTGCCGTGGGCGATTGTTTCTGGGCCCAGTAACTCGATGGATTTTGCGACGTACACGTCGAGCGACAGCGGGATGGCGATTACGGCAGTGCCGCTGACCGCTTATACGACGAATTTGCAAGACGTGCCGGATGGAACGACGAATGCGCTGGTGAAAGTGTCGCGCGCCGATTCGGCCCCGCAGTTGACAAGCTCGAAAACAATCGCGGCGTTGTTGATAACCGGGACGGGCACGAACATCAGCAGCGATTCGGCGTCGAACACGACCCAGTCGCTGACGATCACGACGGGTTTGATCGGTTTTGGCGGGACTAATAACCGGATCACGCTGCCGAACCTGCAATTGGGCACCCCTGGCACCAATACGGAAGCGACGATCTTTACGAATGCCCTCGCGGCCGCGGGTGGATCGGAAGCGCAGATCACAGGCAACTTGATTGGCGCTAATCCCACTTCTGCTGGTGTACCGATGACCAAGGCTGGGCCGGGGCAGTTGGTGCTCGGCGCTTTGAATAGCACGACTGCGGGCAACAGCTTTACGAACCCGTTGTTCATCAATGAAGGCGTCGTGCGGGTTTTGAATGCGAACAGCTTGGGTTCGCCGACAGCCGCGACGACGGTGAACAACGGTGCGCAACTGCAGATGCAGATTCCGTCCACGGTGACGATGATTGGCGAGCAGTTGAATTTGTTTGGCATGGGCGGGGCGGCTCAAGACGGTGCGCTGCGCGTGCTGAGCGGCACTGCGCGGTTTGCGAGCAATCCCGATGCGACGCGGACGTTGAACCTGGGGGCCATGACAACGATCGACGGCACGACGCTGTTTCCGAACGCGGGGCTGGCCACGGTGACGGGGTCGGCGATCGGCGTGGAAACCGGCGCGACGCTGGATTTCAGCGGGATTTTGGCTGGCGGCGACTTGATCAAGGTGGGTGGCGGCACCATGACGTTCAGCGGGGCGCTGAACAACACGGCGACGGCGGGGTCCACGACGCCGAGCTATGGCGGCGGATTGCGGGTGAAGGCCGGTACGCTGAATTTGAACAAGCCGGACGGAATTAATGTGACGACGA
Source organism: Anatilimnocola sp. (assembly GCA_031394445.1). Taxonomy (GTDB): domain Bacteria; phylum Planctomycetota; class Planctomycetia; order Pirellulales; family Pirellulaceae; genus CAYLLN01. Next base: position 3,571 of record JANNTN010000086.1, on the reverse strand, counting down.
GCACGGCAACGACGGTGGGTGATGACAGCGCGACCCCGGTTGCGTTGGTATTGAACGCGCGCGATCAATTGCCGGCAAACACGAGCCTGCAACTGGCCAGCAATGCGACGCTGGATATGAGCAGCGGCAGCCGCGATCAAGCATTTGCCAGCATTCGGATGACGGTCGGTCCGACGATGGCGTCGTCGATCGTGCTGGGGACGAGCACGCTGCAACTGAATGGCGATTTGACGGTGCAGGCCCTGGTAGGAACGCCGGGCACGACCGTTGGGGCGTCGATTACGGGTGCGGCGGGCAGCGCGATCGCGTTGAACTCGTACAACTCGACGACCAACCAGATTCGTCAGTTCATCATCGCGGATGCCGTGAACTCGACGACGGTTCCCGACTTGCGGATAACGACGGCGATTGTGGATGGCGGCGGCCAGACGGGTGGCACCGGTTCGCTCACGAAAGCGGGCTTTGGCGAGTTGGAGCTGGCTGGCACGACGTCGAATACCTACACGGGCACGACGACGGTGAACGAAGGAACCTTGACGCTGAACAAGACGGGCGGCGCGCAGGCGATGGCTGGCCCGCTGGTGATTGGCGATGCCAACAACACGATCGGCGGCACCGCGACGGGTCTTGGTGGTAGCGATGTGGTGAAGCTGTCCGGGCCGGATCAGTTGCCGAATTTTCTGGGTGGGGTAACGGTCAATCGCACGGGCCTGTTGAATCTGAACAATCAGAACGAGACGATTGGCACCGCCGATGGGGCGACAGCCCTGACGGTTAACGTCGGCAGTGTGCAAACTGGAGGCGGCACGCTGACACTGAATGGCAATATCCAATTTTCGACCAACGCCACGATCGGCGGCGGTGTGACGGGCACGCCGACGTTAGCCTCCGCGCCGCAGATTAGCGGGAATGTGGCTTTCCCGGGAAGTGTTTTGCGAGCGATCGATAATTCCACGGACAATGCGGCATTGCAACATGACGTGGTCGTATCGGCCAACTTGAGCGGCGCGGGCGATCTCGTCACGACGGGATCTGGAGAGTTTGTCCTCAGTGGGAACAACACTGGCCTGGGCGGGTCGGTTCAAGGGGGCTTTAATCTTGGAACCGCGAACACGCTGGGAACCGGCTTGTACATTCCGGCCACGGGAGCCCGTGCCGGTGCATTTGGCGGTCCAATTTCAATTAGCAATCGTGTCGTCGCCGGTGCCGACTTCGGGTTGGCCATTGGCAACGATTTGACGATTAACGGCAGCTTCGATCTTTCTTCGACCAATTCCACGCTGAATATCCGCGGCCAAAGCACGCTGACATTGGCCGGTGGGTTGGGCGAGTTGAACGCCAACACCAATCTTACGAAGGTCGGCCCCGGCACGCTGGTGATCAGCGCCGCTGCCACTTTTTCGGGTTTACTGACCATTAGTGAAGGCACTGTCATTTTGCGTGGCGCGGGGGCGCTGTTGAACATTACGAACATTATCGTGGCCCCGGGCGCGTCGTTGATTTTGGACAATTCGGGTTCGGCTGTGGGGAACCGGATCAAGAACACGTCGGGTCTGACGCTGAACGGCGGCAACCTGACGATGATTGGCGGTTCGAGCGTAGCGGCGGAAGTGATGGGCGTTTTGACGCTGGGGGCCGGTGCCACGTCGAGCGTCACGCAGTACGCGGGGTCGGCGGCGACAAGCATGTCGTTCACTAGCATCACGCGCGGCGCGAATGCGTTTTTGGCGTTGGGTGGCTTTGGCGGCGACATGGGGACGACGAACAACAGCCGGATTTTCTTTGTCGATAAGGCGAATCTGACCCTGACGGGCAGCAGTCCGGTGATTCCGTATGCCGTGCTGTCTAAAGCGGGGGACGCGGATTTGGTGACCTATAACGACATCAACGGCATTACCGCGGCGACCCAGGTGCCCAATTTTACTGCGAACAGCAATGTGAAGTTGACCGCGACCCAGAACGTTTCGGCTACAACGACGATCAACGCGTTGTTGATTCGCGGCAATGGAATTGCACCCGCCGTAACGGGAAATCTGACGGTTACCACTGGTCTGGTGCTCTCGATTGGTGACAACAACACGATCTCGGGCGGCACGGTCACGCTGGGAACGTCGCCGGCGTCGATTTATACGGCGACGCCAGCGGGTACGGCGGCGGTGACGGGGACAGGCCTGAGCATCTCGTCGATCTTGGCGGCCAGCGGTGGCCAAATTGTGAACAAGTTGGGGAGCGGGCGGCTGAGCCTGGGTGGTGCGAACACGTTTACGGGCGCATTGAACTTGCTCGAAGGCGTGGTGCGGGCGACCAGCAATGGCGCACTGGGAACTGCTGCGGGCAGCACGGTAGTGAGCACGGGCGCTGCTTTGGAAGTGCAGAACAATATTACAACCGCTGAACCCCTGGATTTAAGTGGCCGAGGCGTGGCTGGCACGGGCGCTTTGCGAATCACAGGCGGAACAACGAATGCCCTTAACGGCAACGTGATCTTGCGCGGCACGACGTCAGTGGTAGCGAATGGAAATCCTGTGGCGATTGGCACGGACACGGGAACGGTGGCCGCTTTTGGCCTAACGAGCGTGATGAGCAGCCAAGCCAGTGGCGGTTTGCTGAAGGTTGGCGGCGGCACGCTGGAATTGGGCGGCACGGCGGCGAACACGTTTACCGGCGGCGTGAACCTAAACGAAGGCACGTTGCGGCTGAATAAGACCGGCGCTGGGGCGAATAACGCGATTATCGCGCAATCGACTCCGGCTGGGAGCACGATCGTGATTGGCGATGGTGCGGGGGTCGATACGCTGACGTATGCCACCGGCAACGTAAATCAGCAGATTGCCGATGCGGCCACGATCACCGTGCGTTCGTCGGGAGTTTGGGATCTGAACGGCGGGAGTGAGACGCTGACCGGCCAAGTGACGGTGGAAAGTGGTTTGACCGGGGCGGCGAGCATCACGAACAGCAATACGACAACCGCCAGCACGCTGACTTTAGCGGCCAACATCGCTGAAACGAATCAAGCGAACACGCTGGGCAATTTGAGCAGTGTGGTTGTTGGTCCGGGTGCCGGCGCGGCCATGAACCTGAACCTGAACACGGCGGCGGGCGCTTCGGCCACCCGCACGTTCACAACGGCTGATGGCATTGCCGACGTGGATCTGAGGATTTCGGCGGTGGTAGCCGATGGCGACACGTTCGTTGATGAAATTCAAACGATCACGATTGGTGGTGGCACGGTAATCGCGAGCAGCACGTTTACGCTGAGCATGCCTGGGGCACGGGGCACTACGACGGCCCAAACGGTTGCCGTGCCGGTGACGCAAACTGGCTTGCAGACGGCGCTTGATAACCTGGTGGGGGCCGGGAATGCCGTGGTCAGCGCCGCGAGCCCGTTCACGGTGACGTTCTCGGGTCCGTTCGTTGGCGCGGATGTGCCGACGATCTGCTATCACGAACACTGCACAGGCAATGGCTTGTGCCGCATGTGCGTCGTCGAGGTTGAAGGTGCGCGCACGCTTGTCGCCAGTTGCGTGGCGCAGGCGACCGAGGGCATGAAGGTGACCACACGCAGCGAGCG
>JANNTN010000080.1:0-4293 GCA_031394445.1 Anatilimnocola sp. | reverse complement strand
TACCATCATCGAGCCAGTCGGTGAACTCACGGCGGCCCGCAGGCAACTTAGCCAACGCTGCTCGCATCTTCTTCTCAGCGGCATCTTGAATATGCCGCATATACGCTTGCACTACCGGCAGCGAATACCGCTCGATCATCCGGCGCAAGTCCTCGACTCCCTGCTGATTGGCGGCCAACTGAGCCGTGACATCGGCCAGATTGGTGTCTGGCGAGCGGCTGGGATACGGGCCGGTAGTGAGCAGTCGCTTCAAATCGTCGAAACGCGATTGGCCGGCGTCGAGTAGCTTGAAGTTTTGAATGAGAACGCCTTCTTCGGCGAGGTTCTTCGAAAACGGCGGCATCGAACCAGGCGTGATGCCTCCAATTTCGGCATGGTGCGCCCGACTGGCCGTGAAAAAGAGGGGAAGGGGACTCGGGGCTCGGGCCGGTATTTCGGCGAGAGTACTCGCGGGGTTCGGAATTGCAAACACCGGCGTAATGACTGTCACATCGGGCAAATGCGACCCGCCGCGATACGGATCGTTCGTAACAAATACATCCCCCGGATGCATATCAGGATTGTCAGCGACGATCTGCTTCACCGTCTGGCTCATCGCCCCCAGATGCACTGGAATATGCGGCGCGTTGACAACCAAATCACCCTCGGACGTAAAAATCGCGCACGAAAAATCGAGCCGCTCCTTCACATTCACACTCATCGACGTATTGCGTAGCGTGATTCCCATCTGCGTGGCGATGGCGGTGAGGTGGTTGTTGAACAGTTCCAGCAAGATGGGATCGGCAGAGGAATGGGCGGGAGTAGGGGCCGTGGAGAGGGAGACAAGGGGAGGGGGAGAGGGGGAGATAGATTCGATGAGTAGTTCGGTGCCGGAGAGGACGGTGGCGGTCCAGCCGGGATCGATGATGGTGGTGGTGAGGGGTTCGACAACAAGCGCAGGCCCGGCGATCGTCGCGCCGGGAGCGAGTTGCTCACGATGATAAAGTGAAATGGATTGAGAATGGCCGTCGCTGATGATTTCGTGTGTCCCGTGTGCGGGGCAGGGCAGGGGGGGCACCCGCTGCGAAGGCTTCAGTGCAGATTCCGATCGGCCGATCGCTTCGACGCGGGCAGCAACGATCTCCAACGGGCGATTCTCATGCACGTAGCCATAAAGCCGGCGGTGCGCCGCCTTAAAAGCCGCGGCATAATCTTCGTCGGCTGGTTCCAGAATCGACAACACTGCATCCACGCCATGATAACGCAGATCGAGCGACCGGCGGATGTCGATGTGCTCCGGAGAAATGCCTTCGGTCAGCACGTCGGCGCGGGCTTGACGTTCAAGATCATCGAATACCGAAGCAAGAATCAGATTCGAGGTAGCTTCCTTCCTTTTGTCTCCCCCTCTCTCCCCCTCTAGCTTTTGATACACGCTCGCCGTCCGATGCTTCACCACATCTGCCAAACCGATCCCCAAGGCACTCAGCACACCCGCATCGGGATGAACAAGAATTCTGGTAATCCCCAGCTCCTGCGCGACGGCACAAGCATGTTGCGGCCCAGCCGCGCCGAACGCAACAAGACAATACTCGCGCGGATCGTAGCCCTTCGCCAACGAAATCGACCGAATCGCCGCCGCCATGTTGGCATTTGCGATGCGCAGTAAGCCAGCGGCAAGATCACCGAAAGTAGTCCTCTCACGCCGTGAGGGACTGGGCGGCGAACCAACCTCACCACTGCAAGACGCTTGCTCAAATGGTAAGGTTCCCGTCGCATCGGGCCCCGGCGGCGTCGGGGGCCTACATTCCGCGTCAATCTCCCCCAGCCGCAACTCGACAGCAGCCAAATCCAGCGGAAACGGAAAATGTTCAGGCAGCAGCCGGCCAAGATACAAATTGCAATCCGTAACCGTCAGCGGCCCGCCCCGCCCATAGCAAGCCGGGCCGGGGTCGGCGCCGGCACTATCAGGGCCAACCACCAGCTTGACGCCGTCATACTTGCAGATCGATCCGCCGCCGGCCGCGACCGTCTCGATCGCCAGCATCGGCGACACGATTCGCACGCCGGCTTTCACCGTCTCGAACTCGTACTCGTAGCGGCCATCATAGCGCGACACATCGGTGCTGGTGCCCCCCATGTCGAAACCGATCGCTTGGGTAAATCCCGCCCCCTCTGCCGCGCGTGAGAACCCGACGACACCGCCGGCGGGGCCAGACAGAAGCGAATCTTTACCAGTGAACTTGCTCGTACTCGCCAGCCCGCCCGCCGAAGTCATCAGCCGTACGTCGCTGCCCGGCAGTGACTTCGCCAACCGCTCGACATACGACCTCAAAATAGGATTCAGATATGCATCCACCACCGTCGTATCGCCCCTTGGCACGATTTTCATCAACGGCGAGACACGGCTGGATACGCTCACCTCGATGAAGCCGAGAGCGCGGGCGATAGCGGCCACTTGCTCTTCGTGTATTGGGTTCGCGTAGCTGTTCAAAAAACAAATAGCCAGCGACTCAATGCCCTCCGCTTTCAAACGACCTAATTCCAACTCGATTTGCGAGTCAGACGATGCCAGCAAGACACTACCATCGGCCGCGATCCGCTCATCGATCTCGGCAACGGCCGAAAACAGCGGCTCAGGCTTTTTGATATTCAGCTCAAACAGCTTCGGTCGATTTTGGTAGCCAATTTTGAGAATGTCCGCAAAGCCGTGAGTCGTGACGAAACCCGTTCTCGCCCCACGGCGCGTCAACAGTGCGTTCGTCCCGCGCGTTGTGCCCAAGCGAATCGTACATGCCGGAATCGGCTCATCGAGCCTCAAGCCGAGAAAGAGGCGGATGGCGAGAATCGGTGCTTCTTCGGGCGACACGAGTTCATAAGACCAGCTCTGGGTTGGCGAGCGCACCGCGACCGTATCTAGTCGCAAATGGCCACCCACGCGTTCTGAGTTGAGCACGAAGTCAGCCGTCAGCTCAGTTCCATTTTCAGCCAGGACAAAAAGCAGGTAACCGGCCCAAAAGCCATCAGGGACGGCAATATTTGACTCGACGAGCAAAGCGGACGTGGACGCGCTGATGACACGTCCTTTTGTAGCTCCAGAACTAAGAACCTTCCGGCGCAGCAGCGTGCCATCAGGACGGCGCGCGATACAGTCCGTAAACGTGCCGCCAACGTCGAGCCAGAATTGCCAACTCATCAGTTCAAAGTTCCGGGTCAAGGTTCAAAGTTAAGCAAACAAATCTTAACCTTGAACTTTGAACTTTAAACCTTGAACTTCACGCGGTTAGTCGTCACGCTTGCGTGATTGCGGCACGTTGGTCATATGATCGATCACTTTATCGACCAAGTGATACTCGGCGGCTTCGTCGGCCGACATGAAGCGATCGCGGTCGGTGTCCTTCTCGATCTTGTCGAGCGGGTGGCCGGTGTGCTTCAGCAGAATCTCGTTCATCTTCTGCTTGATTCGCCGGAACTCCTTGGCGTGAATGGCAATTTCTTCGGCGGTGCCCTGCATGCCGGCCAGCGGCTGATGGATCATGATGCGGGCGTTGGGCAAAGCGTGGCGCTTGCCGGGCGCGCCGGCGGTGAGCAGCACGGCCCCCATCGAGGCGGCCTGTCCCACGCAGTAAGTCGCCACATCGCAGGTGATGAATTGCATGGTGTCGTAGATGGCGAGGCCAGCGCTAACGCTGCCGCCGGGGCTGTTCACATACAGGTGGACGTCGGCCTTCGGATCGTCCGACTGCAAAAACAGCAATTGGGCAACGATGATGTTCGCGACTTCATCGTTGACTTGCGTGCCGAGAAAAACAATCCGGTCTTTGAGCAGCCGGCTATAGATGTCATAGACACGTTCTTCGCGGCCGCTTTTTTCGACGACATAAGGGACGAGAGGCATTAGACAGAACTCCGTTTGATATCGTGTATTGGCTGGTTGATGTCATTTGTCACTTGTCATTCGCATTTGGTTAGTGACCAGTGGCAAATGACTAATGACAACTGACTATTTAGTCTTTTTCCTCTTCCGCACCGGGCAACCTCTGGAGAATGTCATCCACGACGCCGTACTTCTTCGACTCTTCGGCGCTGAGGAAGAAGTCGCGGTCGGTGTCTTTCTCGATCCTGTCGATCGGCTGGCCGGTGTGCTTGGCCAGAATTTCGTTGAGCACCGTCCGATACCGCAGAATCTCGTTGGCTTGAATCTCGATGTCGCTGATCTGGCCCTGCACGCCGCCATAAGGCTGGTGCAGCATAACCCGCGAGTTGGGCAAGGCGAATCGCTTGCCTTTGGTACCGCCCGCGAGCAGTACAGCCGCG
>JANNTN010000074.1:0-3217 GCA_031394445.1 Anatilimnocola sp. | reverse complement strand
ATGGCTTTCCCGGTGCGGCGGGAATGGTCTTGGATTGGCGCGAGCCAAAAGCCGATCAATTCCCGCTGATTTTGGGTGCGGACGTGACGTATGACCGGACGCACTTTCCGCATCTGCTGGGTGTGGTGGAAGCGATGCTCGCGCCGGGAGGCGAGGCGTGGTTTGGCGAAGCGGGTCGAGGGCCGGCGGAGGAGTTTGTTCGGCGGGCGGAGGAACGGGGTTGGATTGTGTCGCGGTTCGATGCTAATGACCGGCCTGCAACGTACTTTCAGCTCGGTGTGTTTCAGCGCGTCGTGTTGCGGCGGCGATAGGCTTCGATGATGGAGCTATTGTCAAAATCGGCGAAGCCGGCGTTGGCGGCGGTTTTTAAGAGTTCTTGATGCGCGTCGGAGAGCGGAGTCGCGGCACCGGTGCGGCGGGCAAGGGCACGAATTAGCGTTACGTCTTTGAGGTGCTGGGCAAGGCGAGCTTGGGTGGCGTAATCGCGGTTCACCATCTTGGCCCCTTTGGTATCCATCGCGGTGGAGTACGCGGGGGTGGCCTTGAGCACTTCCAGGGCGGCGGCGGGATCGATGCCGGCGGACTGCGCGAGGTTGAGTCCTTCGGCTAGAACGGCGCGGTTGAGGCCGAGGACGAGATTTACGACGAGCTTCATGCGTTGGCCGCTGCCGGCGGGGCCGACGTGAAAGCGGCGAGGGGACCAACTCTCCAGAATTGGCGTGGCGCGATGAACATCGTCGTTCGCGCCGCCAACCACGACGACGGACTCGCCGCGGCGGGCTTGTTCGCTGGAGCCAGCGATGGTGGCGTCGATATAGTGGACCTCGATTCTGGCCAGCCGTGCGGCGATGGCCACGGCGGCATCGGGGTCGCCGGTGGTGGCGTCGATGAGGAGCGTTCCGGGACGCAAGTGTTCCTCGATTTCAGCGAGCGCTTCTTCAACGACGCTGGAGTCGGGCAGGCAGAGGACGAGGGTGTCGTGGCTGGAGGCAAGCTGGTTGGGAGAGGGAGTTTTGACTACAGTTGCGGCCAGATCGGAGCGGGTTTTTTGCAGTTGGTCGAAGTAGGCCCAGTCGAGGTCGTAGGCTGAGACCGCGAAGCTGGCCTGGTGCATTCGCTCGGCGAGGGCCGAACCCAAGAGCCCCACTCCAATCAGTCCCACTCGTTTTTCACTCATCTTCTGTCCTTTCAGAACCTCAAGCCCTCACAGCCAGACTCCACAGCCGAATGCCATTTTCGCTGGAACAGTATGTGATTGTCAGTGTGGTGCTGTTCTTCAGTAGCATTGTGCTGGGGGCGGTGGGGTTTGCGGCGGGTTTGTTTGGGATTCCGCTGCTGGTGATTTCGGGCGTTTCGTTTCCGGAGGCGGTGGCGATCAGTCTGGTTGCGGCGGCTCCGCAAAATCTGATTCCCACGTGGCAGCTACGCCACGAGATCGATTTTCGCAAAGCGCTGCGGCCGATGCTGATTCGTTATGCGTTCATGCCGCTGGGTGTGTTTACGCTCTGGCTGATTGGGCAGAGCAGCAAGCAAGCCGCCAGTCAAATTGTGGGCTTCGTGGTGCTGGGGATCGTGGGTTTGCAATTGGTGCTGCGCGTGAAGCCACAGCCGCGGATTCATGAGGCTTGGGAGTGGCTGGCGTTTTCACTGGGTGGATTTTTGCTGGGTTTGTGTGGCATGGGTGGGCCGGTGATGGTGCTCTGGGTGCTGGCTCATGACTGGCCGATGAACAAGTCGCGGGCGTTTTTGTTTTTTCTGTTCACAACAGGGCTGCCGATGCAGGTGCTCTTGATGTGGTCGTTTTTCGGGGCTGAGGTCGTGAATGCGATGATCCTGAGTGCGGCGGCACTGCCCGCGGTGCTGGTGGGCTTATCGCTGGGGCTGTGGTTGAGTCGGAAAATTCCGGATCAGGCTCTGCGGCGGCTGTGCGTCGCGGTGCTGATCGTGATCGCGGTAGCGTCTATCATTTCTCCTTATGTATCGCGATGAGATTGCATCCCCCGAAAGTGCTGCTTTATGCACGGAAGAATTTTTATGCAAGCATATGCGGGCTGTTAAAATCGACATTAAGTCGTTTTGCAGAAATGGCTTGCGTCTATGCATGGCGGCGTTCGGTTATGCACGAATATGCATGGTGCTGGCATTAGAATTGTTGATTTTGTGTCGGGGGATGGTGTGTTCGCGATGCGAATGCGCAGGGTGACAAGTGTATAGATGCGCGACGGGGTGGAGTTATTTGGTTGGATGATGACGGAAAAGGCTGTGCAGCCGTCAAAGTTTGCGTAAAGGTTGCAATCGGAGCGGGCCGATAGTGGGGCTGAAGCGCGAAGCATGGGCTTATGCGCGGAGCTTCCACAAAGGTGCATGCCATGATGCGGCTGATTGGATTGTCGATTTTGGTGGGCGTGGCGGGGTTGTCGAGCGGCTGTGCGATGTGCTGTGCGCCGCACGATTGCGATTACCTGAACACGTCGGGCCGCTATGTGCGCCACAATCCAACGAGTGGGCGCGTTGGCTCGGTATTTGACGAGGCGGGCGGGCCGGCGGATGTCGTGCAAGCCAGCGCCATGGAGCCAACGCCAGCGGGCGGGCAGCCTGTGCAGAGTCAGCCGATGCCGGGGCAGATGACTGCTCCCCCAAGCAACGCAATACCTTCTCCTGCGCCGAGTCGGATGGGACCGCAGACGCGGTCGGTAGTTCCGCGGAATATGGGTGAGACTTATTTGCCGCGAGGGCAGTGAGAGCAGAGATCAGAGGTCAGAAATCAGAAGTCAGGTAAGAATTTCGTGGTTTTAGAGGCCTTGGAAGCTGTTCATGATGCGAGAAATACTCCAGGCCATGACGAGATAGAAGAGCCAGAGAACGAGGGCGGTGTAGAGCAGGACGACGACCGTCAGGACGATCTTAGCCGCGAGGGAAAATCCGCGGCTTATCCACAGAAGTGGCAGTCCGAGTGCGGCGGTGACCAGGAAGAGCGTGGCCAAAAGCGGCAGCGGTTTATCGATTAATTCGCGCCAGCGCTGGCTTGGCGCTTCAGGCTGCACGTCGGGATTGGCGGGATCGGTGGACATTGCTTTTGTGGGCGTATTGTAAATGGATTCGTTATTGGTTGCGTGGTGTCGATGGCTTTTAACACAGAGGCACGGAGGCACAGAGACGCTGAGGGGAATGGTCACGCGGAGACGCGGGGATCGCGGAGATAAAGGCTGGCGAGGCT
>JANNTN010000061.1:0-6433 GCA_031394445.1 Anatilimnocola sp. | reverse complement strand
AAATTATTCGCTGTGGGAGAACCAGAGTATCGATTATTCCTTCCAGCCCGATCCGCGCCTCCTCGCCACCCTGCAGACGCACAAGGGCATTACCGGGTTCAGCCGCCGAATTCACGCTGGCGGCATGGTGTCGTTTAAGAGCAACACCTTCGGCGCCCTGATACAAGCCGTGGATCCCGATGACGAAAAGCGGATCACGACGCTGCACACCAAGGTTCTCCCCGGAGGGCGCTATTTGACAAAGGACGATTACGGTAAGATTGTCATTGGAACGATTCTGGCCAAAAATCTCGAGGCCGGCGTAGGCGACACCATCAACATGATCTCCCAGGGCTTCGATGGATCAATCGCTGCGGAGAAACTGGAAATCGTGGGCATTTTTAAGACTAATAGTATAGAGAACGATCATTTTCTCGTTATCATGCCTCTTGCTCAGGCCCAGGAGACATTCAGCATGAATGGCTACTTGAGTTCCATCGCTATTAGGCTTGCCAATACCGGGGACAGCGAATCGGTTCGTGACGATCTTCGCCGACCTTTCGGCTCGATGTACGAAATAATGGGCTGGGATGAACTCTTGGCCGACCTCATGCAGTATATCGTCATGGACCGGGTAACGAATTATTTCTTTTACATTGTCCTGCTGGTGATCGTGTCCTTCGGGGTGATGAACAACGTACAGATGTCAATCTTCGAACGCACCAGGGAACTGGGTGTCATGATGGCCATCGGCACCAGACCGCGGCAAATAGTGGCCATGATCATGGGAGAATCGGTGTATATCACCCTCTTCGGCACTCTATGGGGAATCATCATCGGATCGTGTATCAGCTTTTATTTCACCATCTTCCCCCTCGACTTTTCAGACTACCAAAAGGAGATGTCGGTCTTCAACATAGCAACGACCCAATTCCCCACAAAACTCTCCATGGGGGATTTGATCAGTACCGCTATTATCATTTTTCTTTTTGGCGTCCTTTTCTCCTTTTCCCCGGCACTTCGGGCTTCCCGACTGAAGCCCCTCGATGCCATTCGGCAGCTCTAGCGCTGCAAAAAATAATATACAATAGAATGATGCGGCAGAAATAAAGAGGAATCACGGCATGAAAGCATTACTGACCACCACACGCATTTTCATGAAACTGGGCTGGCGAAACCTCTGGCGCCACAAGCGGCGTTCCTGGGTCGTTATCTCTTCCATTGCCCTGGGACTTATCATGATCATGTTCTCAATCGGATTTATAAACAGCATGCTGCGGCAAATGCTGGATAACAACATCAGTACCAAGCTGGGCCATGTGGCCATTTACCAGAAGGGCTTCTTTACCAATATGAAATTGGAGACCAACTTTCTTCCCGATGAGCGAATCATGCCCGTCCTGTCAAAGGACAGGGACATCGTCGCCTTCTCCCCGCGGGTCAAGGCCATGGGCATGCTGCGCACCAGCGAATCGTCGCGTGGCGTGCTCGTCTTCGGTGTGTATCCCGATCGTGAAATAAAAATTTCGAAAATCAATGAATACACCACCAAAAGCGGCGGCAGCGCCTATCTCGACAGCATTTCGTCGAACGATATTCTGGTCTCGCAGTCCCTGGCTTCCAAACTGGAGGTTCAGGTGGGGGACAAAATCGTGCTTATGCTCCAGGATCGCCACAATGACATCGTGGGTGTGGGCCTCACGGCCAAGGGCTTCTTTCAGACACCGGTCGAGATGTTCGATAAAAGCGTTGTATTCATGGGAATCGAGCGCCTTCAGCAGATCACCGGTCTGGGTAAAAACGTCTCCGAGATAATGATCATTACAAAAGACAAAAAACTGGCCGGCTCGGTCAAAAAACGCATTCTCGCGGCCAGTGCTAACCCCGAATTGGATATCCTCTCCTGGGAGGATATGGCACCCGAACTCGTCAGCTTGATTAAAATGATTGATAAACAAATGATCATTTTCTATGCCATCGTGTTCATTACCATTATCTTCTCGATCGCCAACACCCTCATCATGTCCATCATGGAGCGTTTTCACGAGATCGGCGTCATGAAGTCGGTGGGTACCCGGCCCCTCCAGATATTTTTTATGGTAATGTTCGAGGCATTGAACCTCGGCGTTGTCGGACTAGCCGTGGGGCTCACCGTTGCCGTGGCCATCATTCAGATCATGGGCCACACCGGCGTCGATCTGTCGAGCTTCATGAGTCTGCTTCGAAGCTGGGGGACGGGAAGCATCATCTACCCCTTTGTGACACTGAAAGATATTCTGGTTGCGGTCGTCGTGGTCGAGGCAACCACAATCATTGCGGCCATCTACCCCGCCGTTAAGGCGGCGCGCATCAAGCCTCTCGAGGCGCTACACTTCATTTAACCAGGAGCACTATCATGGCACTCATCAATATCAATGACCTCATCAAGGATTACGACGGCAACAGCCAGGTCGTGCGCGCACTCAGGGGCGTCAATCTGACGATTGAGCGAGGAGAGTTCGCCGCCATCGCCGGTCCCTCGGGATCGGGCAAGACGACGCTCCTCAACATCATAGGGGGGCTCGACAACCCCACGGCCGGCAGCGTTCGCGTCGGCGAACACGACCTGGCGGCCATGAACCCGCGCCAGCTCTCGGATATGCGCCTGCGCGAGATCGGTTTCGTGTTCCAGGCCTACAACCTCATTCCCGTACTCTCCGCCATGGAAAATGTCGAATACATCCTCCTGCTCCAGGGCATTGAAGAGACGGAACGGCGCGAACGATGCGCCCGCATCCTGAAGGAGGTCGGTCTCGAAAAAGAAATGAACCGCAAGCCCAAGGAACTCTCGGGCGGCCAGCAGCAGCGCGTGGCCGTGGCACGGGCGATCGTCTCGGAACCGCACATTGTCCTCGCCGACGAACCAACGGCAAACCTGGACCAGAAGACGGGCGCCGGCCTGCTGGAGCTGATGCACGAGCTGAATGAGAAAAAAAACATCACCTTCATTTTTTCAACCCACGACACGATGGTGATGGATCGCGCCGAGCGTCTCATCCAGCTGATCGACGGCGCCGTGGTGTCCGACGCGGCCAAGCACGGCGGTTTCCACGGTGCGGTGCCGGGGAAAAAAAAGCCGGCAAAAAAAACGGCGCGGTCTAAAAAGTAACTATTTTCCATGACCGGTTGTATCCGAAGCGGGCCTTCCGGTGATACTACTGAAAAGCGGATGGATATATCGTATGAAAAAACTGATAATTCTGATACTCCTGGGCTGCACCGGTGCGGTGCTGGCAGCACTCAGTGCCCAGACCCCGGCGGCAGTCAAAAAAGAACAGAAACCCGCACCCATCATCGAAACTGCAGAAAAAAAGGAAGCCCCCGCAACCGATCAGGAACCGGATGACGAAAACGATGCCCCCGCCGACCGGAAGAAGGACGCCGCTAAAGACAAGGAAGCCGATACGCTCCAGGTCGACCAGAAGGACAAAAAAGGGGAATCCGACGACGACGAGCTGGAAGAAAAAAAAGCACGATTTAAGCTGCGCGGGCAGGCAAAGACCCTCTACACCTTCCACCGGACCAATAATTACATGGACCACGATCCCACGACGACGTGCAGTAAAAACCTCTCGGCCGGCCTCATCCGCCTGCGCCTGAGTCCCGAGTTCAATTACAAAACCCTGTTCTACGCCGTCGCCGACATAGACAACGAAATGGTATTCAGCAGCTACAATACCAGCCGGGACTTCGACCTCTACTGGCGGCCCTCGCAATTCAACGATTTCGCGAAGACCTCGTGGGATATCGTTCACAACCCGAACGTCTACTACCGCGCCAAGATTCACCGGGCCTACGTCAAGCTGTCGGTAAAACACTTCACGGCGACCCTGGGCCGCCAGCAGATTCGCTTCGGAAGCGGCCGCCTCTGGAACCCCCTGGACATTCTGAATCCGCTGTCGCCCACCTTCGTCGAGGGGGCTGATGAACAAAAGGGCACCGACGCCCTGCGCCTCGATTTCTTTCCCGATGACACCACCGAAATTTCCCTGGTGTACAACCCCAAACGCTTCAACGATCAATTTACTACCATGACGTACGACAATCAGAACTACATCGCCCGGGTCAAGACCGCGGTTTCTGATTTCGAGTTCGCCATACTGGGTGGGTATATCAATTCGCGCTGGGTCGCCGGGTTGGATGGTACGGCCGTGGTGCTAAAAGGGATGCTCAGGGCGAGCATGCTCTGCTCACAGACAAGCGGTGAAAACCTCTACTTCCAGGCGAACGGAGGCTATGAATACACTTTCAAAAATGGCATCTATCTGCTGGTCGAATACTTTTTCAATCAAAACTCATTGAACTATAACCGCGAACTGACCTGGAAGGACACCAATAATTACTACAAGTTCAAAAATTACGGAGGCACGCTTGGTCGTGGATACCGCATCAATGACCTCAAGGCTGAAGCGGTCTCCTCAACCCAGGTGGGGTACCACCAGATCAAGATGACCCGGTATTACAAATATATTCTGGGCTACAATCCTGTAAAAGGGGACATCTACTGGGACAACTACCGTCCCGTTGCCAACAAGCCTCTCACGGTCAACCAGCACTATGGCGGCGTGGCCCTGGGCTACGATTTCCACGCGCTGGTGCGCGGCGATTTCTTTTTAATGGGGGATATCCAGGGCAGGGGAATCTTTTTCACGCCGACGATCAGGTACAATGCCTACCAGAACCTGGACCTTTCGGCGGGCCTCATGATGGCGTATGTCTTCAACAACAAGGCCTCGGACTTCAAGGAGTTTACAAAAAATTACCAGTACTTCGCCTCGGCGAGCTACTCCTTCTGAAATCGTCCGGCTCAGGAAACGACGATATTCACCAGTTTGCCGGGGACGATTATGACCTTGCGCACGGTCTTCCCGGAGACACTCTCCCTGATCCGCTCGTGCGCCAGGGCAAGCCTCTCCAGCTCCTCATTGGGCAGTTCGGCAGACAGAAGCTCCTTGGCCCTGATCTTGCCATTCACCTGGTAAACAATCTCAACCTCGTTGCGTCGCGCAAGTGCTTCGATGAATGCCGGCCATGCATGGTCTGCCAGTAGTTCCTGATGCCCCAGCATCTCCCACAGCTCGGCGGCAGCGTGGGGAATGAAGGGTGACAGCATGGGTACCAGGGTCTCGAGAACCTCGCCCAGCACTTTTTGGCCCTCGGTACCGGCCCAGGCACTCTCTTCGACCTGGTACAGAAGGTTCACCAGCTCCATCATGCGGGCGATGGCGGTGTTGAACTCCAGACGCTGAATGTCGTTGGTGACGTACTTGATCGTTTTGTGGAGGACGCGGTTGGCCTCGTCGGTCGGCTGCACGTTTTGCACGGATTCGTTGAGCTTCAGTTCTTCGGCGCGGTCATCGACGATTAAACGCCAGGCGCGGTCGAGGAAACCGCGAACGCCGACAACGCCGGCAGTGCTCCAGGGTTTGACCGCTTCAAGCGGGCCCATGAACATTTCGAAGAGGCGGAGCGAGTCGGCTCCGAATTCCTTGACGACATCGTCGGGGTTGATGACGTTGCCGCGGGCCTTAGACATCTTTTCGCCGTTCTCGCCGAGAATCATGCCTTGGTTGACGAGCTTTTGGAACGGCTCGACGGTGCTGACGTGGCCGCGGTCGAAGAGGACTTTGTGCCAGAAGCGGGAGTAAAGCAGGTGGAGAACGGCGTGCTCCGCGCCGCCGACGTAGAGGTCGATGGGCATCCAGGCTTTTTCCTGGGCGGCATCAACGAAGCGGGTTTGATTGCGGGGGTCGATGAAGCGGAGGAAGTACCAGCAGCTGCCGGCCCATTGGGGCATCGTGTTGGTTTCGCGTTTGTAGCGGATGAGGCGGACGGTTTCACCGATGGCGTCGGCGGAATGCTGAGCCGTAAGGGGTGAGTGGTCGGTTGATACTTCCGGCAGCCGGATGTATTTCCATTCGTCGGGGGCTTTTTCGAGCGGCGGCTCGGGGCGGCCGTGCGGCTTGTAGTCGTCGAGGTGGGGCAGATCGACGGGCAGATCCTTGGCATCGACGGCGCGGATGTGGCCGGTGGGCTGACCTTTCTCGTCGAGCTCGTGCAGGATGGGAAACGGCTCGCCCCAGAAGCGTTGACGGCTGAAGAGCCAGTCGCGGAGTTTGTAGTTGACGGCTTCGCGGCCGAGGCCGGCTTTGGCCAGGTCGGCGGTGATGCGTTGTTTGAAATCGTTGGTTGTGAGGCCGTTGGAGCCGTTGGAGTTAATGGAGACGCCGTCTTCGGCGGAGCATTGCTTGCCGGCGAGCACGGCTTGTCGATCGACGACATCGCTGTCGCCAGGATCGACGACGGCAATGACGGGCAGGTTGAATTGCTGAGCAAAATCAAAATCGCGTTCGTCGTGGGCGGGGACGGCCATGATGGCACCGGTGCCGTAGCCCCAGAGGACGTAGTCGGCGAC
>JANNTN010000034.1:0-2556 GCA_031394445.1 Anatilimnocola sp. | reverse complement strand
CACCTCCAAACGCCTCCGCTCTCGCTTGCTCATCTCTAATGTCTCCATTCTTCGCCCTCCTTTGGAAGGGCAGCATGGGGACATTTCTATCGGTGGCTAAGGGGGACATTTCTAATGGTGGATGACAGCTATTGGTTGCGGCGCGGCCGGGGCCGGGGCCGCAACCGAAGGACGGGAGAAACCACGAATGAGACGAATTACACGAAAGCAGCAGGGACAAATTGATCGCAGCGAGTAAGCCACAGATGGAACACTGGTGAAACACGGCCCGGCGTAGCCGGAACCGAGAGGCAAGAAGAAACCACGGATCGAACGAATTCAAGGAATCAGGAAGAAGTTGGCCGCGGATGAACGCGGATGACACGGATGATACAGCGCGGCAGAACCGCGGCCGAAGGAGGGAAGGAACCATGAAAGACACCAATTACACGAAAGCAGACAGGATGAGCAAAGGCAGAGATCAAGCCACGGATGAAACACGGATGAGAAAAATGCTTGACGAGAAAATGCGATTGAGGATGCCCTGTAATTCCATTCGTTTTCAAAGTGCTGAAATAGGGGCTTAACCGCACTGCCCCTCACCCCCAGCCCCTCTGCCTGTTTCTCTGCTCGGAGTACCGAGAAAGTACAGGGCGAGGGGAGCCCGTGTTTTGGACATTGAAAATTTAATCGTGTGCATGACGTTGAGATGGGTCATGTTTTTGCGGCCCAGATCGGCGAAGGCCTCGCCGACCTACTTTGGAGGGAGATCATCGTAAGTGATCGATAGTTCGCAGAGGGGGCAAGTGAGAGTGCCGCTGGCGGGGCCGGCGGTTTCGCGGTTCATGGGATCGCCGCAGGTGGGGCAGATGCCGGTGGTGAGGACGCTCGGTGGTTGGAAATCGGGCGGGAGCTCGCCGATTTTCTTGAGGTATTCGATGGCACCTTTGAGACGACGATGCTTGAGCCGCACGAATTCCATGAGGGGAAGTAGTTGCTCGACGGTTTCGGAATGGGCAGCCCACCAGACGGACCAGGGTGGGACGCTGGCCGGGTCGGTGGCGGCTTGTTTGAAGTAGGTGAGGTGGTCTGGCATGGTTCAGGGCAGGCGGGAAGAAACCACGAATGGAACGAACGCAGCGAATCAGGGGGAGGTTGGCCGCGGATGAACACGGATGACACGGATCATACACCGCGGTGGGGAAGCGACCGAAGGAGGGAAGGAACCACGAATTACACGAAAGTTGGCAGGATGAGCAAAGGGAGAGATCGAGCCACGGATGGAACACAGATGAAACACGGATGAGAAAAAATGCTTGATGAGAAAGCACGCTTGAGATTGACGGCGTAGTTTTGGTTTGGGGTGGTGAGATTCAGTGTTGAGTGGCAAGATAGTTGGAGTGGAGGATGGTTGGTGGTGCTCCGGGAGCAGGTTTGCTCCCGGCTAATGGAGTAGATAAGTGCTATGGAGAGCTCCGAATTGTTAGAGCGAGTGGGCGCGGCGGCGGGGCTGACGCGGGAGTGGCTGCTGGCGCGGCAGCATGGGGATGGGCATTGGTGCGCGGAGTTGGAGGGGGATACGATTCTGGAGAGCGAGTACATCTTGCTCTTGGCGTGGCTGGGGCAGGAAGAGACGCCGATTGCGCGGAAGTGTGCGGCGTATTTGGTTGAGAAGCAGTTGCCGACGGGCGGCTGGGGGATGTATCCCGGTGGCAAGCTGGAAATTAGCGGGAGCGTGAAGGCGTATTTCGCGCTGAAGCTGACGGGGCACGAGGAGCACGCGGATTACATGCAGTTGGCGAGGCAGGCGATTCGCGATGCGGGCGGGGCGGATGCGATCAATAGTTTCACGCGATTTTATCTGGCGCTGCTCGGCCAGATTTCTTACGACCATTGCCCGGCGGTGCCGCCGGAGTTGATGCTGCTGCCGAAATGGTCGCCGATCAACATTTATCGGATGTCGGCGTGGTCGCGGACGATTGTGGTGCCGCTGGCGATCATGTGGGCGCATCGGCCGGAACGAAAAATCGACGCGGAGCGGGGCATCAGCGAGTTGTTCTTGCGCGATCCGAACGAGTGGCCGGAGTTGCGGTGTCCCGGGCTGGCGAAAGATCGCCGCTGGTTTTCGTGGGACCGGTTTTTTCGACAGGCGGATCGAACGCTGAAGTGGCTGGAGGCGCGGAAGTGGACGCCGCTGCGCGGGCGAGCGCTGAAGGCGGCGGAGCAGTGGATGACGGATCGTTTTGACCACAGCGACGGGCTCGGGGCGATTTTTCCGCCGATCATTTGGAGCATTGTGGCGCTCAAGTGCCTGGGTTACGCCGATGACTCGCCGGAGATGCGGTACAACTTCGACCAACTGAAGGCGCTGACGATTGAGCAGCAATACACGGCGCGGTTGCAGCCATGCTTGTCGCCGGTGTGGGATACGGCGTTGACGCTGCGGGCGTTGGCGGTGAGTGGTTCAACGGCTGAGGAGCCGGCGGCGGCGAAAGCGATTGAGTGGTTGCTGGATAAAGAGGTGACGCGGAGGGGGGATTGGGCTGAGTATGTGGATGCTCAGCCGGGGGGATGGTT
>JANNTN010000911.1:0-16905 GCA_031394445.1 Anatilimnocola sp. | reverse complement strand
GGCGGGTACGAAATCATTTCTGGCTAAACCGGGTCAGATCGAAGAAAAATGGGTCATCGTGGATGCGACCGACAAGGTAGTCGGCCGGCTGGCCAGCGACATTGCCATGATGCTCATGGGCAAGCACCGCCCCACCTACACCCCGAGCGTCCTGTGCGGCGACGCGGTGGTGGTCATCAACGCCGAGAAGGTCCACTTCAGCGGCAAAAAGTGGCAGCAAAAAGAATACACCTGGTTCACGGGCTACACCGGCCTGCGTTCCGAAACGGCTGAGCGCCGCCTGGCTCGCCATCCCGACCGCATCCTCCGCGATGCCGTCCGCCGGATGCTGCCCAAGAACAAGCTCGCGTTCAAGATGCTCCAACGCCTCAAGATTTACGCCGGCACGGACCACCCGCATCAAGCCCAGACCCCGGCCAAGGCCGAACTCGGCACGAAGTAATAACCACTCATCACACTCACATACTCACGAATTTCCCCCCCACATGGCTGTAACGAAAAAAGATAAGGTTAACGGTGATTGCCTGGGAACTGGCCGGCGCAAGACGGCTATCGCTCGCGTGCGCATCCGCAGCGGCAACGGCAAGATCACGGTCAATGGCCGCGAGATGAACGCCTACTTCCCGGTCATCGCCCAGCAGCAGGCCGTCGTCGATGCTCTCGACGTTACCGGCAAGCGGGATCTGGTCGATGTCATTATCACCTGCTGCGGCGGCGGGCCAAACGGACAGGCCTTCGCATGCAAAATGGGCATCGCCCGCGCTCTGCTCTCCTTCGACGCTGAAACATTCCCCACGCTCCGCGGCAATGGCTACCTCACTCGCGATTCCCGCATGAAGGAACGCAAAAAGTACGGTCTCCGTGGTGCCCGCCGAGGCGTCCAGTTCTCGAAGCGTTAATCGCATCGAACTTGCTGTTCGCAAATTACTTTCAACACAGTGGCGTGGTCTTCGGACCACGCCTTTTTTGTTTCTCGTCACTACGTTGCGCGTGGCTGTGGTTTCGCCGTAGCGGAACGATCGATTCAAAGCCTACCTAACTGGCATACAAACCAGTCAATCGGCGATACCACGGCTGAATCGCCAAGAGCCGCGACGTTGCCAGACCCGAGACGCAAATCGTCTGGCACAGCAGCCGTGTTATGCTGCTTCGCAAAACACAGCCACCCCGCCGGTGCAACGTGTTGTTCTGCCGCCTGCTTCGGGGGGGGCCGTCTGGTCCTCACCTTGAGCAAAATCGTGGGATTGGGCCAATTTCGGTCCCAACTCGACGAACCACACAATGTACGCTTTACATTACATTATGACGCGTATAGATTACATAGCAGTTGGTCAATTTCAATCGTTCTTGGGAGGGTTTCGGCATGAGTTTTCACGAGAAAAGTGCGTTGGCATGTTTGATTTCGATCGGCTGTGTTTACTTTCCTTATTTTGTTGTTGTCTTTCGTTTTCCGATGGCTGCACTTGGCCTATTCTGGGTATCCGCTGCAGCGCTGGTGGTATTGCTGACTGTATTCCATATTGCAAATGGAATCGCAACACGATCGATTCGCACCACCGGTGAAGTTCCGCCGGTCGACGAACTTGATCAAAAAATCGAATTGAAGGCAGCGAAGTGGGCCGGCTTCATCCTGGCATTCGCCGTGGCCACATGGATTCTAATCGCCATGTATTCAATTCCCGCGATTGGCAGCGGCGTGTTTGAGCAGGCGAAGGCGATCGGCAACGAGGTGTCGCCCTTCAATTTTGCGATCCCTGTGTTCACAGCAATGGCAGCCCTTCATTGGTTGTTCGCCGGATTCGTCCTTGCGAATATCGCCTACTATGGCGGCATTGTAATCGGGTATCGGAGATTGGCCAGTGCATAAGGTGGTGATCACAAATCGGATTCGCGAGTTGCGTTTCAGGACGGGCGAAATTACTCAGCAGGCTTTAGCTGATAGTGTGGGAATCACTCGTCAGACCGTAATTGCGTTGGAACGGGGAAAGTACTACCCATCGCTTGAATTGGCATTCTTGATCGCGAGTACGTTTGGCGTTGCACTCGAGGAAGTCTTCCAACAGCAGAATACCTCGCAATTGGCAAAACCGACTTGAGTTGAGGCAAACACTACTTCAGTCTGAACTAATAATCATACCGCAAACCTGCGGCCGGAGTGGCTGGAAGTGGAAAGCTAATCGGCGCGCCAGCCGTGGTTCGCTCCGCGACCCACAGCCACCCCGGCCGGGTCGAACCCCGTGTTCGCAAACGTCGCGCGAAAGAATTCCCCGTGATGAAAAAACCTCGCGCAGTCTTGCAACAAGAACTACGGGCGCAAGCACTTGAAGCTTAATTGGATGCCATTCGACTTATGCCTTTTTCTGCTCCGACAGAGTCCGACCACATCAGTGGCGATCAATATTCATGCCCCCGACAGTAAAGGCACCGGGATTCTCGTAAATGCGCATCGCCTGAGTGTTCGTCAATTGGCGGTCGAAGGTCTGCCCGCGCCAGAGCAAAGCGCCGTTACGAGCCGGTCCCCAATGGAACCGCACCGCGAAATGCTGTGGTTGAGACTGAATCCCCGCCAGTCGGCTTTGCCAGCCCGAACCCAGCGACGTATCTTGCCGCGTGACCCTCACCTGATGGATTGTAAACGAGTCGGGTACGACAACCGACTCCGACTCCCACACACCGACTTCCGGCGAGTGGAGTTGCATGACCATTTGTCCCAGCATGTTGCCAAACGCGCCATCCTCATGGCTGGTTGAACGTTCTGGAATTGGAACGTTTTTCTGAGTGATTCTTCCAATGGTTCGGAGGGGCGACGAGTGCCGCTCGATCACCGGTGGAGGTGCCGGTTGATTCCAATACTTGATGATCACGCTGCGCCAATTGGGATGCTCTACTCCATCCGGAACCCCGGCCATCGCGGCGGCGGATTCCCCCAGTGATTCTTGGTGAGCGACGGCAAAGGCCGAACCCGCAATGCCCCGCAGATGGTTGACCACGGCTTGGGCACGTCGATGACCCAACGATGCATTGTAAGCGACGTTACCGGAGCGACCGGCCAGGCCGATCAGCCGCAAGCTGCCGTGCGGTCGTAGTACGGGCGCAACGCTCTCATTGAGATACCTCAGGTGTTCTAGCTTCAATCGAGACGATTCGAGGTCAAAATTGCCGAGCCGAACGACGGTGATTTGCGAGTTGGACCAAAGAATCGTATGCGTGCCCGGGCTTGGCATGGTTCTATCTTCCGTCCTCAACCTACACAAAACTTGCTCTCGTATGGTAATTGGAGCGTTCGACAGGCACAACGCGATCTGTCCGATAGCGGACTGTCGAAAGCTCTACTCTGCGTGCCACGGGCGTCCTTCGCCAGTGCCGAACGAAGCGAACGAGCCTCCCTCTCGACTATCCGTTCCAGCAACTGCGGACCACCCTGCCGCGCCAACCAAAAAAACCTGGCAATTCTCGCCCGGTTTTTCGCGCAAATTGCAATGTATATCTGGGAGGCGCTCGCCACTCAAACCCGTAGTGTCAGCGAGGGACATAGCCCCTCTGCGCCTCGACTTTGAACTTGGAACCTGGAACTTTGAACCGTTCACTAACCACTCACGTTTCCCCTCACATGAGCGCTCACCCTCTCAACTTCCTCACTCATGTTCCATTCATCCCAAACCACCGTAACCCTCAGCCGGCAACCAACATCGAACAAAACAGAAGCCTCCCCATTGCCCCTGCCGACCTGCCCAAACTTGAGATTTACAAAAATATTCTCCGTGGTGAGCGCATCACCTCAGCGTCTTCGTTCCGGCTTGCCTTGTGTCGCCGCCTTGCCCACCGCCTACTGACCTCCAAACTTCCGCTCGCTCGTTTTATCGGCCGCGGGAAAGTCGGTGGGAATCGGCTGCGTCACTTTGCCGGTGGCGGCCCATTCGCAGCCGCGGATGAGGGTGGTGATGAATCCGACGCACGATTGGGAATCGTTGCCGTGCCCCATCGGCGTGTGGAAGACGCGGCCTTTGCCGAAATCGATCGTGAGGATCATCGGCTCATGCCGGCCGGTGCCTCCCTTAGCCGGATCGGAAAAGGTCGTGGCCAACACGTGCATGTTGTTCGCGGGGCCGCGGAGCTTGTCGTAAAGTTCGTCGTTCACGTGCAGCCATTCGCGGGGCATGCCCTTGGTGATCGGGTGTTCGGCGTCGCGAACGACGATTTGAAACGGGTGCTGCGGCCCGTGATGCCCGCCGCTCCCTTTCGATTCGTCGCGGACGAGCTTGCCGGCGTCGTCGAGATAGACATACGGCCCGCTCTTCTCGGTCCGGCCGCCCCAGCCGCCGAGGCCGATCATTTCGTTGTACGCCGCCCACTCCGAGAAGGCGTTGTCAGCCGCGTGAATGCAGGCGAAACCTCCGCCGCCCTTTACGAACGATTCGAACGCGGCTTGCGTCTCCTCCGGCCAGGCCTCGCCGTTGTAGTTGGAAACCACGAGATCGTACTTTTTGAAATCGGGCTTGAAAATGGGGTCTTTCCCCTTGGGGGCCGTGGTGGCAACATCGACCGTGAACCGCTTAGTGTCTTCCAAGTACTTCTTCATCATCTTCGTCGTATCGGGCCAGTTCTTGTGATTGTTCTGGCCATCGACGATGAGCGTTTTGATGGGGGCGGCGGTTTGGGCGATGGCAGGGGCAACCGCGAGCAGGCCAATAAGTGCGGCGAAGGCAACGAAGCGAATCATGTGCGGCTCCAAGGGGAGGTGGAGAGTGGATCAAGGAGTGCGTGAAGGACCGAATGTGCCGATTGTAACGCAACTTCCGGGGTGTTTGTGGGGCGTGGAGGTTAGCCGGCGACGTAGATTTTTTGGGGAGTCGCTGGCAGAGGCGAATTTTATGCGTGGGCTAATCGGGCTTGAATTAACACAGAGGCACGGAGCCACAGAGGCACAGAGCGTGGCTGGGCTGCGCGAGCGGACAGTCGCTGTTGTGTTTGTGTTGTTGGCGGTGGTCGGAATGGTGCTGGGGTGGGACAAGGGAAAATTGCCGGAGCGGGGGATAGTCGAAGCGGCTGAGGCGACGGCAGCGACGGAGATCGCACCGGATTTGGCGTTGTATCGGGATGTCATCGCGGGGGTGCGCCGCGGACGAGGCTATTACGCGGTCGCGGGCGAGAAAATTCCGCAGTACGGCTTTCAGATCACTTCGCCGCTGAACTGGCGGCTGCCGACGTATGCCTGGCTGCTCTCGCGGCTGCCGGGCCCGATGTGGATTCAGGGACTACTAGTAGTACTATCGGCTGTCGGGCTCGGTCTGGCGTTCGTTGCCCAAACGCGGGCGATTGGAGTCGGCGGTGCGGCGGTGACGACGTTTCTCTTGTTTGGCGTGGTTCGCTGGGCGATCGATGGCGAGGCATACCTTGCGCAAGAACCCTGGGCGGCGACGCTCGTGTTAATTTCGCTGGCGGCGACAGCGCTGGCCAGCGGCAACGAACGCTGGCGCGCTCTGGCCGTGATTGCCGGCATCGCGGCGCTGCTATTTCGCGAGCTGGCTTTGCCGTATTGTCTGGCGGCCTGCGTTGTCACGGCTTGGAATGGGCGGCGCTGGGAAGCGGCGAGTTGGGCCGCGGGCATCGCTCTGTTTTTCGGCTTCTTCGCCTGGCATGCCGCTCAGGTCAAAGCTCAACTCGTTGAGCTGGAAGTGGTTGCGTCGGCGGGCGGCGGCCTGAGCCAATGGCTGCGCTTCGGCGGCCTGGATTTTGTCTTACTGACGACGCGGATGAACAGCTTGCTCTTTGCAGCGCCGAGTTGGCTGCTCTGGCTGTATGTGCTGCTGGCGCTGGTGGGCCTTAGCCGCGGTCGTAATCAGGCGAATGAGACAGCCTGCGTGGCCGCGCTCCTCTACCTGCTGGCCTTTGCCGTCGTTGGCCGGCCCGAGAATTTCTATTGGGGCCTCCTGCCCGCGCCCCTACTAGCTTGGGGCGCGGTGAACGGAGCAATTTCGATCCTGAACCAATGGCAGCTTGCTAAGCCCGCGGTCGCTTAGGGCTTTGCCGTCCCCTTGGCACCATCGTCTTCCAGCTTGCGGAAGGCGTCGATGCCAAAACCTTCGTCCTTGGCGGTCGCCCCTTCCTTCACGATGTCGCTACGGGTGAGACGAATTTTCTTATACACGTCCTCCGAGACAACATAGTACCAATCGGCGAAGCGGGCGTTGAGCTCGGCGACGCGGCGCTCGGCTTTGGTCTTGGCATCGCGGTGGGCGTCGATCTTTCGCTGGTTTTCCTTCTTGATCCGCTCGCGCTCCGCTTGCTGCGGATCGACAATGGCGGCCTCGTCCTTCTTCTCCTCACCGGCCTTGGCATCGTCTTTTTTCTCCCCTTCCGCGGCCTTTTCGTTCTTAGCCGGCTCGGGTCCGGCTGGCTCGGGGTCAAGCTGCGGAGGCGCAAGCACGGCAGGGGAAACCTGCGTGGAGACGAACAGATAGCGATTGACTTTCACTTCGTCCTCGGCTGCCTTGCCGCCGCTATCGGGCTTCTTGGTGCTCGTCGCCGTGGCCGTTTGCGGTTTGATCTCGCCAAAGCGGAGGAAATACTGCACGCCATCTTTCGTTTCGATGATGACTTCGCCGTTGGCACCGAAAATCTCTTGCTTGCCGTCGGCGGCGTCATTGGGGAAGAAGCCAAGGTCTTGCAGATCGCGGCGCTGTTCGGGCGGGAGCTTGTCGGCGCTCACGCGGAGGCTGTTGCCGAGGCCTTCGGGCTTGCGACGAACATCGACGATTTTCAGATCACCCAGGGCGTTGCGCAGGTCGTCGAGCTTTTGTTTGTTCAGCTCGTCGAGCTTTTGTTTGTTCAGCTCTTCGAGCTCGGTCAGCGGCGCAGGAATGCGGTTGCGGCCGCTATGCCCCCATAGCTCATCCGCCTTCCACGCCTGTTCGCCTCTGCTGCTGTCATACGACAGGTTCGCGTCCATCCGCTGCACGAGCTGCATGCGGCCGCCCTGCGTCGGCAGAACCAGATAATCCTTGATGTGGACACGGTTGACATCGAACGTGGTGAGCTTGAGCAGGTCTTTTTCGATCCATTTCTCGAAGTCGGTGGGCAGCTTCGTCATGTCGATGCTCGTGACATAGACCCAGTCTTCGCTCGGCTTGCGGACGAACCGTTGGTTGGTCGCGCCGGCGACCTCTTTGCCGACGATCATGCGGAGCAAATCGTTTCCTTTGCCGTCTTGCATGGCGACGAGCGCGCCAACACCCTTGGTGCCGACTTCGGCCTTGTCGGGATCGTTCACGCCGTACAGTTCATGCTCTTTGTTGTCGTTGTCTTTTGCGGCGACGCCGATGATCTTCAGATCGCTGAATGTTTCGGCAACGGCCTTAAGCTGCGACTCGGCATCAGCCGGGTAGTTGCCGTGTGAAGGGAGAGTCCAGATGCCCGTCGGCTGCTGTGTGACCACGAAGTTGTTTGCCTTCGCGATTGTCTCGTCGAACTGCTTGATTACGAGGCTTTTGGCAATGGAGGGGTCTTTAAAGCCTTTAAAGAGAAGTTCGCCGGTGGGATCGACGTCGGGCCCCGATACGTCGAGACGCGGTTTGGTGATATAAGCACCCAGGGCGACGACGGCACCCACGGCGACGAAGACAACAGTACGGATGGATTCGTTCATAGTTCTTGTAGGGTGGGACTAGGCCATTTCGGCGGCCGATGGCCCACCATTATTTAAGGTTTGATTATGGTGGGCCGGCGCTCGCTGCGCGAGCTTGTCCCACCCTACCGTTAGATTCGCATGCGGTTTTTGGACACGCCTTCGCGTTCGCGAATGCGTAGGCGAGCCCACACGACCAAGCCAACCAATAGTGGCATGAGCGGCGGCAATGCCGTGGCCCGCCACTTAAACTCGTTTTGGATCTGCTGAATTTGCTGATCTCGCTCGCGCTCGATTTGGGCCAACTCTTGATCGCGAGAGCGGGCGAGCCGCGCCTTTTCGACTTCCGCGGCTCGCTCGGCCGTTCGCTGCTTCATCGCGAGTTGCATCGCGGAAGCTTGAATCTTGGCCGGATCGACTTCTTCGCCGCGATTCTGCTTCTGCTGCAAGTCGTCGAAGATTTTCTTGAAGTCGGCAAAGGTCTTGTCTTTTTCTTCGTCGGCCTTCTTCACCGAAGCATCGTATTCGGCCTGTATTTTTTCGTTGGTATCGTTCTGCGTCTTGCGGGCTTCGGTGGCAAAGTGCTCGATTCGTTTGAGCGTGCTGTGCTTGGGCTTGCGCTTGCGAATTTCGAGGAACCGCGCTTCGCCGCCGACCGCGTCAATCAAGTTGCAGACGAAGGGAACGTTGTCGAAGCGGAACTTCGTAATCATCAGGTTCGGCTCGTTCCGCATCTGCACAAACTGGCTGCTGAGCAGATCGATATCGGTCACATAGATGGCGTTGATGCCGCCCGGCTTCGTCGCATCGGCTTCCGCGACGAGAGCGGTTGGCTTAATTTTGACGGTCTTCGCTTTGTCGTCCCCTTCGGTCGCTTCCCGGGCATCGCTACCTTCGCCACGAATCCAAGCGGCGAGAATGAAGCCGCGCGTGGCGGGCCGGCCGCGGTCGCGGGCCAGCAGCCGAGGGTCCATGCGGGACGATTGCAGCTTATCGATGTCGATCGTACCCGAGAGCAGATCAGCGGTGCGAACCAGCTCTGTCACCTTTGTCTTGCCGCCCATTTTCGGCGAGATGCCGGTGGGGAAGGGGAACAAAACTTCCTCGAAATGCGAGACGGCGGCCACTTCGGGGTTGAAAGCGCTGCTCGTTCCCTTCATGTCGTCGCGAACGAAGACCAATTCGGGATCGAGATCTTGGCCCTGGAATTTGGGGTAGGGGTTGTAGTCTTGCCAGATAACTTCGCCCTTGGTGGGACGAAGCTCGCCTTCGTCACCGGTAGTTTGAATGCCCAGAGCATTCCAGAGAGCACGAATGTCTCCCTTGGGCTGCGGACCACCGCCACCCATGCCAAACATGCCGCCACCTTGCGGCGGTTTTTCCTGCGTCGTGCCGACAGCCGGCATGACGACCGGATAGGGATCCTCAAAGATGACCGAGGCTTGCCCCTTGTTCACGACATCGACGATGTTGGCGAGCTGCGGCGGGCCGAGCGACGAAGGCTGCACGATAAGCAGCACGTCGTAGCGGCCAACTTCAATCGGGTTCGTGGGATCGACCTCTTCGACTTTGTATTGCCGCTCGAGGTCTTCTAAGATGAGCTGCTTGGGAATTTGCCGCGGCTGCCCGCCGGCGAAGCTGAAGCCGCCCATCATTTCGGCATCGGTCTTCACCACGCCGAGCTTCTTGCGCTGATCGCCGGCAACGGTTGTGATTGACCGAATCAATTCGTATTCGACGGGCATGCCAAGCTTGAACGACGGCAAAACGATCTTTTCCAAGCCGCAGGTGAAAGCCACGCCCATGATGAATTCTTCTTGCTTGAGCGCGCCGCGAGACTGCGACTGCACCCGCTGACGCTGGATGCCGAAACGCTTGTCGGCTTGATCCGCTGCTTCGCTGAAGAGCTCCAAGTTGTCGTGCAGGCGAACGGTCACTTTGCCTCGCGATTGCACGCCAAGCTCTTTCAGCATTGATACGAGGCTGTACCGAGTTTTAACATACTCTTCGGGTAGGTTTGCCGAGATGTAAGCATCCACGAATATTGGACGCTTCTGCTTGGTGGCCACTTCCTTCAGTAACGACTTGGTATCGCGCGAGAGCGAGCTGACCTGGCCGCGCGTCATGTCGTAGCGAGCGTCGAATCGTGTGAGCAGCAGATTCGCTGAGACGAGCAACACGACAAGCGCCATCGTGCGTAACGTGAAGTGGGCCGCCATCGAGCCGGTGTGTGGGGGATTGGCCATCGCACCGGCCGACCAATACAAGCCGAGGCCGGCGAGTGTGCCCAGCACGCCAATCAGCAGTGCTACCATTCCCTTCTCAGCGACCAGAATGGGTGCCATGGCCAGAAAAATCAGCGAAGGAACGGCGATCATGAGGCCGGCGAGGGCTTGAGCCTTGCGGGCGACGGGAACGGGGCTGGCATCGTGACGTAGCCAGTGCCGTTTGCCAATTAGCACCATGCTGAGATAGATGCCGAGCACGATAATCAACACGAAGAAGGCAATGGACGAGATGCTAATGACGCCGCGGCCAAAATCGTCGAACTGGGCGGCAAAGCTCCACTTCGAAATCTGCCGGGCGGTGACACTGGTGGGCACGAGCACGTCGGCGTAATACGTCATTACCGGAATCGCATTGAACAGCACGCCCAGGATGAAGCTGACGGTCAAGTTCGGCGTTAAAAACGAAGCGATCATGCCGATGGCCAGCATCGAGAGGCCCATCAGCCAGTAGCCAAAATAGGTGACGAAAAACAGTCCCGTATCGATATCGACCGCATTGCCGTTGGGCTCGGTTGCAACCAACACCAATAGCCAGTAGTTCCAAATTTCCGAGAAGAGCAGCGAAACCGTGAAGATCGCGGCAGCCGCCAGATACTTACCAATGACGATGTCAAAATCGGCGGCGGGCAGCGTGAGGAGCAGTTCATCGGTGCCTTGGCGGCGTTCATCGGCCCACAGGCTCATCGTGATCGCCGGCACGAAGACCAGCAGAATCAGCGGCATGTATTTATTGAGCTGATCGAGATTGGCCAGGTTGGCGACGAAAAACTCGTGTGGCCAAAATGCGGCTGCCGACGTGAGAAACACGAAGAGGCAGAGAAACACGTAGCCCGTCGGGTTCGCAAAATAGCCGACGAAGTTGCGTTTGAGCACCGCGAACGCCGCCCGTTTGTACTGGGCCAGCGGCGTCAAAATCAGCGCCAAGACAACAATAAAGATGGCGTCGATCGCCACCAGCTTTAACATCTCGATGAAATTAGCAGCCATATCAGTAAAACAAATCCGGTATCAAGTTCGTCGTGAGTCCAAGCACCAAATCTCAAGTATCAAGCACCAAACAAACATGTTGCTTGGTGCTTTCGTTACGGTGGGCCGGTGCAAGCTGCGCTTGCTGGTCCCACTCTACACTTACGCTACTGCCGCAGTGGCGGCGGTGAGCGAATGAAACGCTTTGTCCAGCGAGCCGTGACGCTCGATCAGCCCCTTGGCCGAGCCGTCATACATCAGCCGGCCTTCGTTAATCATGATGACGCGCTGCGCCATCGCTTCGACTTCTTGCAAAATGTGCGTCGATAACAAAATTGTCTTTTCTTCCGCGATTCGCATCAGCGTCCTGCGGACTTCGACGATCTGGTTTGGGTCGAGGCCGGCGGTTGGCTCGTCCATAATTAGAACGTCCGGCTCGTGCAGCAGGGCATGAGCCATGCCGACGCGCTGGCGAAAACCCTTGGACAGCTTGCTAATCGGCTTGTGAATCACACTGCCTAAAGCACACAGGTCGATCACGGCACCGATCCGCTGTTTTTTATAGCTGGGGTCCATGCCGCGGGCTTCGGCGAAAAATTCGAGCAGCGAGAAGGGGGTTTCGTCAGGATACAGTGGGCCGTTTTCCGGCAGGTAGCCTAGCCGGCTGGAGCCGCCGATTCGATCGGTGGACATGTCGTGGCCGGCGATTCGAGCCGTGCCGAGCGACGGGGCCAGATAGCCCGTGAGCATTTTCATCGTGGTGCTTTTGCCGGCACCGTTGGGGCCGAGGAAAGCGACCAGCTCGCCCTTGCGAATCGTAAAGCTCACATCGCGAGCAGCCGCGAACACGCCGTAAAACTTCGAGAGGCCGACCGCCTCAATCATCGGCGGCCCGCTGGCTGCGCGCGGGCTGCCGCCGTCGCCATTTTTTGCCTGGGTCATGGGTTCAAGTTCATCAAGGATTTCGTAAGGGGCCTTGCGGCGTAACTGCAATGAATATAACGATTTCCGTCTCCTGCTCAACGGCGGGTCGGCCCACCGCTGCGACTCCTAAGTTACGCGGGCGACAGCAGTATGGTTCGCTGGGGACACATCCGTCGGGCGGGCAGGGTAAAATCCGAGCCACTCCTCTACCTACCAACGCCTAATTTGCGAGGTTCCGCGTGCCAGAGCCGTTGTACGCTATTTCGGATACGAGCCAGATTGTCACGCCGGCGCTGGTGATCTTTCGCGATCTGGTGGAAGCCAACATTGCGGAGATGATTCGAGTGGCCGGCTCTTCGGCCCGGCTGCGGCCGCACTGCAAGACGCACAAGATGCGGGAAGTGGTCGAGTTGCAGGTTGCTCGCGGCATTACAAAACAAAAATGCGCGACGATCGCCGAAGCGGAAATGTTGGCGTTGGGGGGGGTGAAGGATATTTTTTGGGCGTATAACCCGGTGGGGCCGAATATTGGGCGGGTGGTGCGGTTTGTGGAGCGGTTTCCCGACGTGAAGTTGGCGGTGACGGCTGATCATCCCGGCCCGGTTGCGGCGCTGAGCGATGCATTAGCCGCGACGGGTAAGGAAGTTGACGTGCTCTTGGACATCGATTCGGGCCAACATCGGACAGGTGTGACGGCGGAGAGCGCGGAGGCAAGATCGCTTTACCAGCAGATCGCTGGAGCGAAGGGGCTGGTTGCGGGCGGGCTGCATTTATACGACGGGCATAATCACCAGCGCGATTTTGAGGAGCGGAAGGCGGCGGTGTTGGCGGGCTGGAACGGGGCGGCGGCTTTACGCGACGATCTCGTGCGCGGCGGAATGAGCGTGCCGCGGATTGTGGCGGGGGGGACGGGGTCGTTTCCGATTTTTGCGGCGATTGATGATCCCACCATCGAGCTGAGCCCGGGGACGCTCATCTTTCACGACTGGGGATATAGCCAGACGTTTCCGGATTTGAAATTTACGCCGGCGGCGTTGATGCTGACGCGCGTTGTGAGCCGGCCGACGAGCAATCGGGTGACGTTCGATCTTGGCTACAAAGCGGTGGCGAGCGATCCGCCGGCGGGGAACCGGCTGATGTTTCCTGATTTGCCCGATGCCAAAGCGGTGCTACAAAACGAGGAGCATCTGGTCATTGAGACCGAGCAGGCTGGTCGCTTTCAGCCGGGGGACGAGTTGTTTGCGATTCCGCGGCACATTTGCCCGACGTGTGCGCTACACAAGGAGGCGTATGTGGTGGTTGGTGGAGAGGTTGTGGAGAAATGGAATGTGGTGGCACGCGACCGAGTGCTCACCATTTAATAGCTACTTGCCGAGCAGCTTCTTGAGTTCGGCGTCGAGTTCGCCGGCGTTGACGCTGCGGTTGAGAACGCGGCCGTCTTTGCCGACGAGGATCATGGTGGGGAGGGTGAGGACGCCGAGGTTGGCGGCCAAGGGGCTGTCGAGGCCGCCTTGCTCAAAGAGTTGAGGCCAGGAGAGTTTTTCTTGGCGAACAAATTCCATCGCCTCTTTGGCACCCGAATCGACGTTGACGCCGACGGGATAAAAACCCTGGTTGCCGTACTTGGCTTGCAGCGACTTGATCTGGGCGAGGTCCGGCTTGCAGGGCTCGGCCCAGGTGGCCCAGTAATGGATCAGCACGACTTTGTTTTTGGCAGTTGCCAAGTCGAAGGCCCGGCCGTCGAGTGTTTTGCCGGCCAGCGGAATCACTTTGCCGACCGACTCGAGCCGCCGCTTCGCGCCAATGGCTTTGGGAGCCAGGTCGCTCTTGGGAAAATCGTTGGCAATCCGCGAGTAAAACGCTACCGCATCTTCAGTTTTTCCAGCGAATTCGGCGTTAATCGCCAGTTGGCAAATTGCTTCGGCGGCGTCGGAGCTATGCGGGTAGCTGGCGACGAATTTTTGGAGCTGGTCGATATAGGAGCTTTGCGTCTTCTCCGCTTTCTCGGCGTCACTGGAATTTAGCGTCAAGTCGCGGCTGTATTCCGACGTGATAATCTTGAACTTGAGGTAGGGGGCCAGCTCATCGTTTGGATTTCGCGAGGTGATCCGGTCGAGCAGATTCTTGAGTCGGTCAACACCGGCAGGGAATGTTCCGGATTGAATGGCAGCAGAAACGGATTCGGTGTATTGGCGAACCCAGAGGTCTTGATCCTTTTCGGGGGCGAGCGGAATGATTTTTTCAAGCAGATCGGCTTTGGCGGCGTTGAGGCGGTCGTGGTCGGCCGGCTTGCCACTGACCATCTTTTTATCGAGCTGCTCCAAGTCATCGACGAGCTTCTTCATTTCGGGCGTGACGGCACCGGCTTGCGGCGGCAATTCTTGATCGGGGCGCGAAATGGTCTGCGGCTGGAAGAAGTAACCGCCGACGGCGGCTTGTTCGCCGCCCAGATTCTTTGGTAAGTCAAACGTCTTCCACGTTTCGCCGATTTTGATGAGTGTGCCGATGGCAAGCTGGCCGCTCTTGGGGGGCGCGGTCTTGTTGGCATTGGAGGATGTCAACTTGGCCGGTTCGCCAACGGGTGTTTCCACGATCGCGGTGACATTGTCATAGACAATCAAGTCCTTCGTCGAACCTTCGGTGCCGGCGGGAACGATGCCAGGCTTGTTCGCGCCGAAGTGGACCCATTCGGAGTTTGCGGTGACGACGCGCTGCTGCCGAGCAATCTCGGTGAATGATTTGGTGGCGGCGGCGATCTTTTCTGTCAGTTCGGTGGTTTGCTTGCTGCTGAGACCGAGGGTTTTGAGTTCGTCGGTGGTGAGGAGCAGGTGCTGGAAGCGGGCGGCATCGCGTTCGCGGAGCGCGGCGACCACTTCGGCGGTTACTTCTTCGGCGGAGATCACTTTCCAGGCGTCGATTTTGTTGTTCTCGTCTTCGTCGAGGCCCCAGCGGGTGCCGCCGGTGCCCATCCAGCGGTATTGGTCGGTCTTGTTGTTGAAATTCGCGTCGATGTCGCGATAGATCTCGATGCCGTCTTTGAAGTAGCACCATTGATCGACTTTGTTGTCGCCGTTGGTATCGAGAAAGCGGCGGAGGAGTTGGCTATCGGCGGTGCGAACGACCCAGCCGGTGATGCCGGCGATGGTCTCGGCGTCGATCGTGCATTTTTCGATTTCGCTGGGTTCGGGGGTGTCGTAATCGACGTCCTTCTGGACCGGCTTCAGGCCGAGGGCTTCCTTGACGGTGGGTTTGGCGGCATCGGCACTGAGCGGCCAGGCGAGGGTGAAGATGGCGAGCAGCGGCAATGCAAAATGACGGGACATGAAGAGCATCCTTGTCA
Source organism: Anatilimnocola sp. (assembly GCA_031394445.1). Taxonomy (GTDB): domain Bacteria; phylum Planctomycetota; class Planctomycetia; order Pirellulales; family Pirellulaceae; genus CAYLLN01. Next base: position 1,763 of record JANNTN010000911.1, on the reverse strand, counting down.
GTGTCGGCTGAAGGCGGGGATTTTAGCGGCGTGGCAGGATTGGGGGGATGGCAGTTTTGCGGGGAAGTTTAGAGAAGTGTAGGGCTGTGTAGGGGGATGGGAAACGGTTTTTTTGTTTAGGTTTTTGGCGTAAGTGGTTGTTTGGTAACGAGTTGTGGATTTCATGGTGACGCTCATGTTTAGGGTGTAGGGTTTGTGATTAGGCATGTCAGAGGTGGATGATTCGGGAGGCAGGGGTCTGAGGCAAACGCTCACTTTCTTGGGACGCGCGGTGAGCGTGATTTTGCAAGTCTTTGTTTTTCATGGGGTTATGAAATTTTGGAAAATGCCAATGCGCTCACAGTGAGCGGTTGGGGAGTGGTAAATGAGCGCTTGCGAGGGCTGAGTGAGGTGTTTGTGAGGCAAAGGGGAGTTCCTGTTTCAAAGTTCTCAATTGGCGGAACTGGCGCGCAGGGAGGGTGTTGGTCACGCGGAGGCGCGGAGTACGCGGATGGGCGTGTGCCATTGTCCGTCTATCTACTCCATTGCAGTTTGGGCAAAAAACCGGGCGAGAATTTGGAAGATTTTTTCAAGCCGGAAATGGTGTTTTTGTGATGGCGTCAGCCACGTGAACAAGTTCGTGTGTGCGATTGGTTCAGCCAGTGCCCGATCGAACCAGCCAGGCAGTTGCTGCCAGCTTCCGTTCCACTTGCCCTGCTACAACGGCCACCACTTTCGGCTGGCTACCACTCCACGGAAGTCCGCCTCCGCCCGCGGGGCCGCCTTATGCCCAAGATCACGTTAGAGAATTCCCAAGCCCTGCTCACCGCCGTCGTTCCGATCCAGCACTGGCCGGGCCAGTGGCACCCGGCGGAGGCGGAATTGCATGGTGGCAACTCTATGCTGGCAAAAACAAAGAGTAAACCGTCCCAAGTAAGATCAATGTGATTAGCGCTGACCCTAAATTCCGCCAACGATTATTGGTCCCGGTGAATCCAAGCAAGTCGCAAACCAATAATCCCCAAATGTAAACGGTTCCGGCGGTCTCGAAAAATAGAAAGCAAACCCAGCCCCACGGTTCATCGTCGCCAGTACGCAGTGATGATAGCATTAGGTTCGTCAGTGCAACGCTTACAGCAAATGCAGCAACAAGTCCAAACAAGTACTTGACTGAGAATTGCCATTGGCTGACCCGCTCAGATTCCCTCGGCGACTCATACGGGTTCACGTCCACGCCCACATCCTACTGATCGCCAAATCGTGGGGCTACTTCATTGGTAATTTACCGCCTGAGGCATCACGCATGCTCAAGGACATCTTGCCACGACAGAAAATCGTGGCAGATGATCGATCAACCCACGTGCATGATGCCACTACCAACCGCTTAGCCGTTGGCGAATGTGTCGCCGCTCCGCGGCTGAGCTTGATGGAACTATGGGTCCGTGGGTTCCGCTGCGCTTCACCCACGGCTATTCACAGGTCATCGCTCCGCGATTGCAAAAGCGAGTCTGGGGATGAAGCCGTTCGACTCAACGACCGGCCGATGCGACCCTTTCAGGGTCGGAGGATGGTTTGGGGATCGGTTACCGGTGGTGCGCTGCGCGACCACCGGCTAATTGCTTTAATCCCTTCGGGATAAGGAATTCTGAAGATTTCGTTCGCGGTGCGTGGGGGTGGATGGGTAGTGATAGAATGGGGGGCGGTGTTTGCAGGGAGGAGTGTGCGAGATGAGGGGATTAGCTATGCGGACGATAGTGTTTTTGGTGGTGTTGGCGGTGGGGATG
>JANNTN010000283.1:0-6994 GCA_031394445.1 Anatilimnocola sp. | reverse complement strand
GGGATACCTCTCCCCCGCACAGTTCGAACTGGCCGCATAACCCAAAAACCGCGCCCACGAAACGTGGGTAAGTCCAAACGACCCGAAAGCACTTAGCGACCTAATCAAGAAATTATCCTTCGATCGCAATGCGCGACTCCTTCGAGAGGTTGCCGCTGACAGCCAAGGTGCAGGTATGGAAAAGCTCGTCGGCAACTTTTTGAACGCTGCGTGGGAAGATGCGGAAAACCAACTCGGACTTGATCGCCGCTACGAAGCTCAATCGCTGGAATTCATCGGGCAGGTGCATCAAATGCTCTCACGTCTTGCCCGCAGTGTGAGTAGCAACCGCTCTCGCATTCCGAATCGTCCTTCGCAGAACGAAACGCCGCTAGACCTCGACGCTCGACTCAACGAGCCGCTTCTCTGAGAGGTGAAAAATCATGAACGCATTGAACGCTAATTTCGGCTTCACCGTGACCGATTGCGGAAAGACCCTCTCGTTACGTCAAGGGGAAGACATCCGCATTTATCCAACCGCGAAGAACAGGAATTTCGGTGAAGACCTCTCCGCGCGTCAAGTCGATCTCATTCGCATCGCTATGGCCATTCATGTCGCCGATGCCTGGGCTCGCCGCAAGGCGACTTTCAACGGCTTGCGAAACCCCATCCTTCAAATTGAGGTACTCGATCTGCCTTTCTGGTCGAAGCCCGACAAGATAGACTTGCTGAAAATTTGCGTCGATTTTGTAAGCGGCGGGGACGACTGGGAGTTCTCCTTCATCGCTTCAAAGACCCGCCACCAACGAGCCGCATCCCTCTTCCATGGAAACGACGACAATGCTCTCGTTTCGCTATACAGCGGTGGCTTGGATTCATCGACGGGCCTTGCATTGAGAGCGGCTGCACAGCCGGGCAGAATGATTGTTCCGGTGACCGTTCGGCACCAGATGCAAAAGTCGCAATTGCTACGAAATCACTTCAGGCTCTTGATGGATCGTGGGCTTCTAAAGTCGGCGGACTTCCAGCCGTTCATCGTCGGTGCCTATATTCCCAACGTCCGCATCAAGCGTGAGTTCAATGAAGATTTTCGCGAGATCACCCATCGTTGCCGCCCCTTTTTGTTCATGACGGTCGCGGGCATCGTTGCCAACTCGTGGAACGCCTCCGAAGTCGAAGTCTTCGAGTCTGGTGTTGGTTCGGTCAACTATCCCCTCGTCCCAGGCCCGGCGGATTATCGCACCACCCGAAGCACTCATCCGAATTTTCTTCGCCAATTGTCGGCCCTCGTCAGTCATGTTAACGACGCGGCGGTGAAGTACGTTCTGCCATTCGCAGATAAGACCAAGGCCGAAATGGTGAGCATGCTGAAGCCCCTCGGACTCGAAGAGCTCGCCCGTCAGTCAGTGTCGTGCATAATCCATCCGCTGCGGCGAAAGGGCGGGAAGCAGTGCGGCATTTGTCCGGCGTGTGTATTTCGCCGCCAGGCGCTGCTCGCCGCTGGAATTGCGGAGGGTGCGAGTGCTTATGGCATCGACCTCTTCACCGAGACCGACCTCTCGCGAACCATCGCAGAGCGAGATATGCGTTGGGTTAGGGCATTCCATCAGCAGGTCGCGCACCTTGGCGAGCTTGATTCTGGAACGATCCCTGCATGGTTTCGGCGATACCTGAAAACGACTCATGTTGTGACCGATGACGCACAAATTGCCGCGCACGCCGACGTTTATCGGCGATACCGACGGGAATGGATGTTGCTCATAGCAAACGCTCGTCGTCGCAATTTCCCTTGGATTGCCCCGGCCAGGACTCTGGCCATAGCAGAAGGAGCCACCTCATGACGACCGACCCCGCTTCGCCGCGGATTATCGGCCAGCGGTTGGCCGAGGCCAGGAAGGCCCGTTCCATCAAACAGGAAGACGCCGCTGAACTCATCGGCGTGAGCCGTCCCACGTTTATCGCCATGGAGAAGGGAGAACGGGCCGCTAAACCCGCTGAGATTATCAAGCTGGCTGCTATGTATGGCCGGCCAGTGAATCATTTCGTGCGGACAATGGAACCGCTAACCGATTTTCAGCCGCACTTTCGTGCTGCGATGGAGAAGGTAAAGCCTGCCGATGCGGAGCAACTCCAAATTGCCATCGGTGAGTTCAAGGAGTTCGTGGAGAACTACCTCGATCTCGAACAGCGGATGAAAGCCCCCATGCGGATGAACTATCCGGCCCCGGTGGTTCTCAACCCGCACGTCAATGTCAGTGAACTTGCGGAAGATGTCGCCAATCGCGAACGCCTGCGGCTTGGTCTTGGCGATCAACCCATTCCGAATATCCGAAGCTTGCTGGAGGCCGAGGTCGGTGTGCGGATTTTCTACGCTCGCCTGCCGCGGATGTTTGCAGGCATGTATATCTTCGTAGATGGCCTCGGCGGGTGCATGCTCATCAATAGTGTTCACCCCGCTGACAAGCAGCGTGCCTCGATTTCGCACGAGTATGCTCACCTGATCGTTGATCGCTACACTGCGGGCATCGACTACCTGACGATTGTCGGTAGAAAGCCCGCTAACGAACGGTTTGCCGAGTCGTTCGCCATGAGCTTCCTCATGCCCGCATCGTCGGTGCGGTTCCGATTCAATGAAATCGTGAATACCACCGGCAACTTCCAAGTAGGCGATTTGGTGAAACTCAAGCATCGCTACTTTGTTTCGATGGAAGCGATGGCACTCCGGCTGGAATCCCTTGGGCTGCTCAAGCAGGGAACGTGGGAGCTTCAGAAGGAGAAAGGCTTGCCGGTCCGAGAGGCGGAGAAGCGGCTTGGCTTGGTGACTGAAGTCACGCCTGAACCAGCCTATCCTGACCGCTATAAGTTGCTTGCCGTTCATGCCTACGAGCGAGGTGAGTTGAGCGAAAAGGAATTGGCAAACTACCTGCGATGCGACATTTGGGAAGCCCGTCGCATTATCCAAGAGTCCTTACTCAGTGTTGAAGTGGATGCAGAAGGCCACACGCATCCAATGCAGGCCGACTTCGAAACTTCCTTATTGGCCAACCACTCTTAACCACGGACCGGAGCAAAAAAATGCCGGCCGTCATTCTTGATGCGTGCGGAACTTTGAACTTATACGCCAGCGGCCAATTCGTGCCGATTCTTACCGCGTTGAATAACGCATGGTATCTCCCGGCTGCGGTGGAGCGGGAGTCGCAACAGTACCGTCAGCCTGATCCGGACGATCCTGAGAAACTGATCGTATTGCCAATCGATTTGGCACCGGCCATCGCAAGTGGGATTCTCACCCGTTGCGACTGCGAAAGCGATGAGGAGACGGAATTATATGTCGAGCTGGCGGCAAAGATTGGCGATGACGGCGAATCCATGGGTCTGGCGATCGCCAAGTGCAGGGGCTGGTCAGTGCTGACGGATGACAAAAAGGCACGGCGGATTGCGAACGAGATGGGCGTCGCCGTAGTGGGAACCACGGAAGTCATGAAAGAGTGGTCTGAGATCGTGAAGCCGAAAGCCGCAGAGCTTAGCGCTGCGCTTGAAGCGATTGAACGGTTTGCCAATTACCGCCCGGGAAGAGGGGCAGAGAATTATGAATGGTGGCTGGCTTCGATCCAGACCAAGTAGCAGTACATTTCGTTGCTCATCAAATGCCGGAATTCGCTCATCAGCAAGCCAATTCGGCCCACCATTTGCACATGTACAAATGTTCCAAACACGCCTGCCACTTCGGCAACGCCCGCTCTTTCCCAATCTGGTCGCCCTTCACCAAACAGCCGCGGCTGCCGCTCCAGCCGCTCGCCCGCGCGGCATGTACGCAACTCTTAGACTTACGGCGCTAAAGAAACACTCAACTTGAGCGCACCGTCGAATGTCCCCAAATCCCGAACCCCATAACCCGCCACAACTTACAACCCTCGCTACACTTCCCGGCAGAAAAAAACTTCCAAACTTTAGCGCCCCTGTCCCCTGTCCACTGACTCCTGCCACCCCTCACCAAGAACTCACCAAAGCTCACCACAAAGTGCCAAAAGCTCACCAACCCCTCACCATACTTGGCCCTTTGCCACCAACGACTTAGCTCCTCCTCCAATACCCAAAAGTACTAGAAAAAAATCCTCGGTGAAATCTCACCGGCGCGGCAAGTCTGTTTCGGTTCAGCGCCACCGCTATACTGGCGGCATCAACCAGACTCTCGGAGAAAAATTCCCATGCCTCGCATCCTTGTCATCTTTGGCCTCGTCGCGTCGATGCTCACCGTCGCGAGGGCCGATGATCCAGCCGAACCCTCCCGCGAGGAACTGATCAAAAAGCTTGAGGACACACTCACGGGCGCGAAGCTGATCGGCAGCTACTCGGTGCAAGGCCGCGAGGACCGCGCGCCAAAGGCTGAGGAGTACACGATTGTCAGTGCTAATAAGATTCCCGAAGGGGATATCTGGCTGATCAAGGCCCGGATCAAGTATGGCGAGCACGACACGACCATTCCGATGCCGCTGGAAATCAAATGGGCGGGTGACACGCCGGTCATTACCCTAACGAACCTGACGATCCCTGGTCTGGGCACCTTTACTTCTCGCGTGCTGATCTACGACAACCGCTACGTCGGAACCTGGCAACATGGCAAAGCCGGCGGGACGATGTACGGGCGAATCGAGAAGATCAAAGAACAAGCCGCGGAAGCGAAATAAACCGACGGTAAATCGATCGGGTTAGTGCCCGCTGTTGGCACCGCTCATGGCCTTTACTAGCTCGCCGACGATGTGCTTGGCGTCGCCGAAGAGCATGTAGGTGTGGTCGGCGAAGTAGAGTTCGTTTTCGATGCCTGCGAAGCCGGGATTCATGCTGCGTTTGATGGCAAAGCAGGTGCGGGCTTTGTCGGCGTCGATGATGGGCATGCCAAAAATGGGGCTGCTCTTCTCGTGGCGTGCGGCGGGGTTCACCACGTCGTTCGCGCCGATTACCAGGCAGACATCGCACTGCGGCATGTCGGAATTGATGTCGTCCATTTCGACGAGCTTGTCGTACGGAATCTCGGATTCGGCGAGCAGCACGTTCATGTGCCCGGGCATGCGGCCGGCGACCGGATGAATGGCAAACCGTACGTCGATACCGCGCTTGGTCAGCATGTCGTAGAGTTCTTTCACGCGGTGCTGAGCTTGGGCCACGGCCATGCCGTAACCGGGAACGATCACGACGAGATTGGCCTGCTCCATGATTTGAGCCGCGCCCTCGGCCGTTTCGCTCTTGGCAGTTTTGGCTTCGCCCGCGACCGCCCGCGATTGCACCTGGCCAAACGCACCGAATAGCACGTTGGTGAACGAGCGGTTCATCGCCCGGCACATGATGATCGACAGAATCAAGCCGGATGCGCCGTCGAGCGCTCCCGCGGTGATGAGCAGCATGTTGTTGAGCACAAAACCGAGCGCTACCGCCGAAAGGCCCGCATACGAATTGAGGAGCGAGATGACCGTCGGCATGTCGGCCCCGCCGATCGGAATGATCAGCAGCACACCGAATGCGAGGGCGATTACCATGATGAACGGAAACACGATCGCCGCCGCCAATCGAGATTCTGGAATACTCGAATAGACAATCAGCCACAGTCCGCACAGAATCGCAACAGCCAGGAACGCGAAATTACTTTCATTTTGAAACTTGTATGTGATAGGTCGTTGTGGAATCCACTTGATCTCTTGCAGCTTGCCGAAGGCCATTAGACTGCCTGTCAACGTCACGAAGCCGAGAATCACCTCGGCTATGATCGCTGCAGTCGTAAAGTAAGTCAGCTTCCCCGGATTGGTGTAGAGCCAGTCATAAAACTTGGCCGTTCCGAGCAGGCCAACAGCCAGTCCGCCGAACGCATGCGAAAGGGCCGTTCGCTGCGGCACGGCGGTGAGTGGCACCCAAGAAAGCGGCACGCCGACGGCAAAGCCGAGGACCAGGGCGATCACGATCCAGCCCCAGTTCACCACATGCGGATCGAGGGCCGCTCCGATCACGGCCAGCGTCATCGCCAGCACGCCGGAAAAGACGCCGCGCCGCGCGGTTTGCGGGCTATTCATCCAGTACAGCGACATAATGAACAGCGCGGCCGCAACCAGATAGGTCAGCTCGGTCACGCTAAAGCGGGCTAGAAACTCTCTCACGATTTCGGCCGCTCCTGCGTCTTAAACATCTTGAGCATTCGATCGGTGATCAAAAATCCGCTCACGATGTTTGTCGTCGAGGCGAAGAGCGCGATTGCGCCGAGCAGATTAACGAAGAAGGAATGCTCACTACCGGCTACCGCGATGGCTCCCACGATGGCAATCGCAGAAATCGCATTGGTGAGCGACATCAGCGGCGTGTGGAGCAGGCGCGACACGCGGGTAATCACGCCAAGGCCGATGAAGGTCGCCAGCATGAAGACGAACAGCATCGCGGGCAGATTTGTAGTGTTTGCATTTGCCGCCGGGGCTTCGCCGGGGTCGGCCAACAGCGGCGACGTAACCACGAGCAACATGGCCGTGGCAGCGGCCACGATCAAGCGGCTACTCGCCGGCCAAGTGCTTCGGTTTCTGCGTTTTTGAAACATCTAGTCCCCTTCCGGTACTGCTTCCAGCTTCGCCAGGCCCAGCATTTCTCGAATCCGCGGGTGAACTACTTGCCCGCCGCGGGTGACGAGCGTGTCGCGAATGATCGGGTCTTCCATGTTCAGTGCCAGCTCGCTCTTTTTGACGAGGTTGAGCAAAAACGCCGTCACGTTGGCCGAAAACATCTGGCTGGCGTGTAGCGCCACTTCGCTCGCTAAATTAGTCGGGCCTAAGATCGTCACGCCATGAGTCACTACGCGCTGGTCCGCTTTGGAGAGCGCACAATTCCCGCCCCGCTCCGCCGCCAGATCGACAATCACCGACCCCGGCTGCATGTGGGCGACCGCGTCGGCGGTAACGAGGAGCGGCGATTGCTTGCCAGGAATTGCGGCGGTCGTAATCACGACATCGTTTTCGGCAACCACGTTGCCAAGCAGCTCTCG
>JANNTN010000898.1:0-4145 GCA_031394445.1 Anatilimnocola sp. | reverse complement strand
ATCCGCCCCCGAATCGCTCGCGATTGGGCGACGGCCGCCCTAATCGGTTGAAGGGCGGCGTATCAAAGCAACGTTTTTCGAGCCTTGCCCGCTATTAAATCGAGGCACGCCCCGCGCTCGGTATTCGGCGTTTTCTGGCATATGCGCTGCCGGCTGGCTATCTTCATATGAATGTCCGAGGTAACCCGCATCCTGTCGCAGATCGAAATGGGCGATCCTTCAGCGGCCGAACAACTCCTTCCGTTGGTGTATGAAGAGTTGCGGAAGCTTGCGGCAACTAGGCTGGCAAGCGAGAAGCCGGGGCAGACGCTGCAGGCGACAGCGCTAGTGCATGAAGCGTATTTGCGACTGGTAGATGTAGAAGAAGTTCAGCATTGGAACGGCCGTGGGCATTTCTTTGCGGCGGCAGCGGAGGCCATGAGACGCTTGCTGCTTAACCATGCTCGCGATCGAGGGAGGCTGAAACGCGGGGGTCACAGGCAAAGGGTGGACCTGGAAAACGTCGAACTCGCGGCGGACGCGTCGCATGAAGATCTGCAGGCGCTCGATGAGTCCATCGAGTGCTTGGCTGCAGAGAGTCTTGAGTGTGCGAACGTGGTGAAATTGCGTTTCTTCGCGGGTCTCTCAATCGACGAGGTAGCTGCCGTATTGGGCGTGTCGCCCAGCACCGTGAAACGCCATTGGGCCTACGCCCGAGCATGGCTGTTCGATTCCCTGCGGCCGGACGGCGGTTTGCCGCCAACCTGATTATTTTCGATATTTTTGGCGGCCCGTGACCCGTTTTGCGCGCAGGCGGGGCACTGAAGTAAGTAGAGCGAAGTCAGGATCGAAACATGTCCGCTGATAAACCAGACATTCAGGCAATTTTCAATCAGGCCATTACGCTGGAACCAGGTGAAAAGCGGGTCCAACACCTCGATCTGGCTTGTGGTGACGACCTCCAAGTTCGAGCGAGAGTTGAGGCCCTCTTGCAGGCTCATTCCCAAGCGGGGGGATTTTTCGGAGGGAAACTCGCTGAAACGATCGCCACGGAAACCCATCCCGTCTCCGAAACTCCAGGGTCGCACATCGGGCCGTACAAACTGCTGCAGCAAATCGGCGAAGGAGGAATGGGCGTCGTTTATATGGCCGAGCAATTGGAGCCGGTCAAGCGGCGCGTGGCCCTTAAGATCATTAAGCCGGGCATGGACACCCGGCAGGTAATCGCCCGGTTCGAAGCGGAGCGGCAGGCACTGTCGCTGATGGATCATCCGAACATCGCCAAGGTGCTCGATGCGGGAACAACCGACTCAGGGCGGCCATACTTTGTGATGGAACTCGTCAAAGGGCAGCTCATCACACAGTATTGCGATGAACGCCATCTTACGCCGCGTCAGCGCGTGGAGTTGATGCTGCCGGTATGCCAAGCGATTCAGCATGCTCATCAAAAGGGAATCATCCACCGCGATATCAAGCCGACGAATATCCTCGTCGCTGAATACGACGATCAGCCGGTACCGAAGGTGATCGATTTCGGCGTGGCCAAAGCGATCAGCCAGTCACTCACTGAAAAGACGCTGTTCACGGGCATGGGGCAGATCGTCGGCACGCTAGAGTACATGAGCCCCGAGCAGGCGAAGGTCAACCAGCTCGACATCGACACGCGCAGCGACATTTATTCGCTGGGCGTGTTGCTGTATGAGCTGCTGACGGGAAGCACGCCACTGGACAAGCAGCGACTGCGCTCCGCCGGCTGGGATGAGATGCTGCGGATCATCCGCGAGGAAGAACCGCCCAAGCCCAGCACGAAGCTCAGCAGCAGCGAGACGCTGCCAGCGGTGGCCGCCAATCGCAGCATGGAGCCGGACCGGCTCAGCCGCACCGTTCGCGGAGAGCTCGACTGGATCGTCATGAAGGCTTTGGAAAAGGATCGCAACCGGCGCTATGAAACGGCCAACGGCTTCGCGATGGACTTGCAGCGCTATCTGCACGACGAGCAGGTACAGGCCTGTCCCCCGTCCACGATCTACCGGCTGCGGAAGTTCGCGCGACGAAACAAAGCGGCGCTGGCCACGTCGGCCGTCGTGCTTGCCGCCCTGGTGGTCGGCATCACCGTGAGTACCTGGCAGGCCATTCGCGCCACGAAGGCGGAAGGTCTGGCTCATACTCGACTGCAAGCAGAAGAGCGCGCCCGGCGGGACGCGGAAACCGCGCGGGATGGCGAGGCTAAGCAGCGGAAGTTGGCCCAGCAGAACGCCGCCGAGGCCGAAGGACAGCGGCAGCGCGCGGAAGCGAATTTCGGTAAAGCGCGACAGGCCGTCGATGAGTACCTGACACAGATCACGGAAAACGAATTGTTGAGCGTCCCTGGCTTGCAACCGCTCAGGGAAGATCTACTGCAGGCCGCCCTCAAGTTCTATGCCGAGTTCACGCAGGAGCGGGCCGATGATCCGACGCTGCAGCGCGAGCTGGCCTCCGCTCACTACCGCTTGGGAACGATTCAGCGCGATCTGGGGAATGCCGAAGCTTCGCAGGGGGCGAACCTGGAGGCCATCCGGCTGTACGAGCAACTTCGTGACCAGGGACAAGCGAGTGGAGAACTCCAAGCAGCCCTGGCCACCGCTTATTTCTTCGCCGGCCGTTATACCGAGACCGTCAAGCTGTGCCAGACGGTGATGCAGGTAGAGCCAGAGCATGGGGCGGTGCGCAGTCTGCTCGCGGAGACGTATAACGAACTCGCCGTCGCCGAACAGAACAAGAAAAAAACGGCAGCAGCCCTCAAGTACCATCAGCAGGCCTTCGAGCTACGCGAAGCGCTGGTCCGAGACTTTCCCGACGATCCCCGCTACCTCGCCCAACTGGGAGGAACCGTTAACAACCTCGGCACTTTGTTAAGCGGCCAAGGAAAGAGGGAAGAGGCCCTGGCAGTGTTCGAGCGGTCCGTGGGGTACTCGGAGCAGGCCTACGAGCTCGCCCCCCATTCAATTCTGTGGGGACGCTGGTTGTGCGGCGGCCTGCTGAATGTCGCAATCAATCAAGCGGCACTGGACCGGCAGGAAGCAGCGCAGCGGTCTTACGAGCGGCTCGTCAGCGTGAGTCGCAAGCGGGCTTTCGAGAACCCGGCGCTGGGCTCGCTCCGAGCTGACTTGTACCGGGCGCATCTGCATCTCGGGAAACACCACCAGCGATTAACAAACGCCGCCGACGCAAGCCGCTGCTTTCGCCTGGCCCGCGAAGTTTTGGAGCAGACTCCGCGAGAAACGCCGGACCAACTCTTTGAACTGGCCATGGTGTACGCAGTTCTAGCCAGTCCGCTAGCCGAGTCACTCGAATCGAGCGAAGAAGATGCGGGCGAACGGAAGCGCAACGCCGACCTGGCAATGGAAACGCTAAAGAAGGCCGTCGAAGCCGGATTTCAGAATGCTTCCGTGCTGGGAATAAATCGAGATCTCAATTCACTGCGCGATCGCGACGACTTTCAGGCACTTCTCGCCACGGTCCAAAAGCTCGCCGAGGCCGACCGGCTCGCCAAGGCGGAGGATAAAGACGCCGCAAAAAAGCTTAGCAGTCGCCAGCAGGCGGTGAGCGTGCTGAAGGGATTGGCCAGCGATCAACCGGGCCACTTGCGGCATCGCGCGACTCTCGCCAGTGCGCTGCAGTCGATCGGCGTGATCCAAACGGGACTGAAGCAGTTCGAGGAGGCGGAAAAGTCGCTGAGCGAGGCCTTAAAGTTACGCGAGGAGTTGTTCAAAGAGCAGAGCCAGAAGCCGCAAGCGCAAGTCGATGTCCTTTCAGTCCGGTCCGTGATCGGGCAGCTCGATTGGAATCGCGATCGTCCGCAGGATGCACACCGGCTCTGGCAGGAGATTCTGAACGAATGCCAAAAGCTCGCAGCGGGTCACGCGAAAGACGCTCGGCTGCAAGCCGGAATCGTTGGCATTGAACGGTCGATTGGTAATCAGTACGGCGATATCGGACTGCTCGAGGCGACTCTTCAATCCGTGGATCGAGGTTTAAAGACGGGAGCGCTCTTTGATTCAGCCGGGGACTTTCATGACGCTCATGTGCTGGCGGCGCTGGGTCGCCTGGAGGAGCACCGCAAGTTAGGCCAGCTGATTACCGGCAAGTGGAGCAAGACCTTCCCGGCGCAGACAATCTGGGCAACG
>JANNTN010000834.1:0-10797 GCA_031394445.1 Anatilimnocola sp. | reverse complement strand
GGCCGGCATCGTGAACATGCTTCCAGCCATATCGGCCTTCGTCGCACATCCACCATTGGTTAATGTGCTCGTTCTCGCGCGGCTTAAGACGATAGACGTGGTCCTGATTTTCTTCGACTTTGATCGAGCAACCCGTGGAGCAACCCGCGCAGACGTTGTCGTGGCTCTTCATGAACCAGACGCGCTGCTTGTATAAGAAGTCTTTATCGCCCAACGCGCCCACGGGGCACAGATCGCAGACGTTGCCCGACATTTTGTTATCGAGCGGGAACTGCAACTCGCCGGCGTCGTTGCGGAAGACATCGATCTCTTCGTGCGCTCCGCGATTGATCACCATCAACTCGCTGGTGCCGCTGATCTCGCGCGTGAACCGCACACAGCGGCTGCACATCACGCAGCGATCGACGAAGAGCGTGACCGCCTCCCCCAGAGCGCGCCGGCGGCTGCTGAAGGGCTTGATGTCGGCCCGGCGTTCGTTCTGGCCGTACTCAAAGTGGTAATCTTGCAGCGTGCATTCGCCCGCTTTGTCGCAAATGGGGCAATCGACCGGATGGCGGAGGAGCAAGTCTTCCTCTACCATCGCGCGGGCATTCGCGACCTTCTCACTATTCGTGACGAAGACCGTGCCGTCGGTGGCGGGTGTTTGGCAGGCCGGGACCAATCGCGGCTGCATGGCGACTTTGCCCGTCTTGTCGTCCTTCTTGCCCGCTTCGACGAGACACATACGGCAACTGGCGACGACCGACAATCCGGCGTGCCAGCAATAATGCGGCACCTCGAAGCCGGCGCGTTGGGCCACCTGAATGCCATTCAGGCGTTCCTTCTCGCCGATGGCGACTTCGACTCCGTTGACGGTTACTGTGGGCATTCCAGAGGGTTCAGGGTTCAGGGTTCAGGGTTCGGGGTTCAGAGGTCAGAGGTCAGAGGTCAAAAACTAGTGGATACCGATTAGGTCCATCGCTGGGACGGCTTTGGTTTCGTTCCAGCCGGAGGGGTTGGTTTTCTTGATGAAGGCTTCGAGTTCGGGGCGGAATTTTTTGAGGCAGTTTTTGATGGGCCAGGCAGCGCCGTCGGCGAGGCCGCAGATGGTGGTGCCGGGCATGATGCCGATGGTGTCGCCGATTTCGGCGAGCAGATCCAAATCCTTCAAGCGGCCACGGCCGTGCTTGATGCGATGCATCATTTTGTTGGCCCAGCTTGTTCCTTCGCGGCACGGCGTGCATTGGCCGCAACTCTCGTGCGAGAAGAAGCGGCAACTGTTGAGCAGGAAATCGACCATGCTCGTTTGGTCGTCCATCACGACGACGGCAGCGGTGCCGAGGCCGAGACAGCCAAACTTGCCGGGACCGTTGAAATCGAGCGGGCAATCGAATTCGTCGGCGGTGAGCAGGCCCATGCTGATGCCGCCGGGGATCGCGGCTTTTGCTTTGCGGCCCTTCCAGACGCCGCCGCCGTATTGCTCAATTAAGTCGGTGCAGGTGATGCCGAGCGGGGCTTCGTAGCAGCCGGGATTGTTGATGTGGCCGGACAGGCAATACAGCTTCGGGCCGTAGCTGCCGGCGTCGCGGGGGTTGGACGGATCGGGCGGAACGCCGATCGATTTGAACCAATCGGCTCCGCGATCGATGATGTGCTTCACGCAAGCGACGGTTTCGACATTGTTGACGACAGTCGGCTTGCGAAACGCGCCTTCGATAGCGGGGAACGGCGGCTTGATGCGGGGCCAGGCCCGTTTGCCTTCGAGGCTTTCGATCAGGCCAGTTTCTTCGCCGCAGATGTACGCTCCAGCACCACGGTGGAGGAAGATGTCGAGCGAAAAGGGGCCGCCGAGGATATTCTTACCCAGGTAGCCAGCGGCGTAGCACTCGTCGACGGCTTGCTGCACCCGCTGCCAGGCGAGCGGATATTCGCACCGCATGTAGAAGTACGCCGTGGTCGCATTGGTGGCGTAGCAACTAAGGATGATCCCTTCGAGCACCTGATGAGGATCGTCTTCCATCAGGATACGGTTGTTGAACGTGCCGGGCTCGCTCTCATCGGCATTCAGGCAGAAGTAAATCGGCCCGGGATGATTCTGCGGCAGGAACGTCCATTTCAAACCAGTTGGAAAACCCGCGCCGCCACGCCCGCGAAGGCCGCTGGCCTTCACGATTTCCGTGACGTCCTTCGGGCTTTTTTCCTTGATCGCCTTTTTCAGTCCTTGGTAGCCGCCGTTCTGCTCATACACGCGCAGCGTGTGGCTTTCGGCTTTGCCAACTTGAGCGAGCAGGACTGGTTCGAAATCGGGCACGGCGAAGTGGTTAGGGTTCAGGGTTCAGAAATTCAGGAGCGGGCATTGATAAATTGGTCGGCTTGGTCGTGGCTGACGCTGGTTAACAATTGGGCGTCGGCGAGGATGCAGGGGGCGTGTTCGCAGGCACCAAGGCATTCGGCGTATTCGAGCGTGACGCGGCCGTCGGGTGTGGTTTCGCCGGGTTCTACGCGGAGCGTGTGGCTCAAATGATCGAGTAGCTCGTCCGCGCCGCGGAGGGCACAGGCGATTGAACGGCAAACCCAGAGGCGGCAGCGGCCGTGCGGGGCGTCTTGCTTGAAATAGCCGTAAAAGGTCAGCGTGTCTTGGACTTGGGCTGGGGCGAGGCCGAGCAATGCGGCAATTTCCACCACCGCTTGTCGCGGGACGCAGCGCAACTTGTCGTTGACGATATGCAGGGCCGGCAACGTCACCGCTTGCCGCGACGGATAGCGCGGAAAAAACGCCTTAATCTCGGCGATCATTTCGTCGGTGAGTATTTTTTCGGCGGGCATATTACCGATCCAACTCGGCAGCAATGATGTTCAGGCTTCCCAATACGGCAACCACGTCACTCAGCGTATGGCCGCGGATGAGTTCGGGGAAAAGGGCGAAGTGAATGTACGAGGGGGGGCGGCAGCGGGCGCGGTAGGCGACGTCGCTGCCATCGCCGGCGACGTAAAATCCGAGTTCGCCGTTGGGCGATTCGATCGCGCCGTAGGTTTCTTCGCTTGGCACTTCAAAGCCGCGATTGGTCATCACCATTTCGAAGTGCGTGATCGTGCCTTCGATGGTTTGATAGACCTGGGCTTTGCTAGGCAGCGTTTTGCGCTCGTCGAGGCCGATATTGACCGGACCGGCAGGAATATTTTCGATCGCTTGCTCGAGAATTCGCAGGCTTTCCCGCATCTCGGCCATTCGCAGGTAATAGCGGGCAAAGCAGTCGCCGGCAGTAGCGCAGCAGACGTTGAAATCGAAATCCGCGTAAGCCAAATACGGCTCGTCCTTCCGCAAGTCGCGGGTGACACCGCTAGCCCGGGCGATCGGCCCGGTCGCGCTCATGTTTGTCGCACGTTCCTTGCTGAGAATGCCGACGCCTTTGGTGCGATCGACGAAAATGCGATTACGGTTGAGCAGCCGCTCCATGTCGTCGAGCGTCTGCGGGAAGGTCTTGATGAACGTCCGAATCTTTTCGATCACCAGCGGCGTGAAGTCGTAGGCCAAGCCGCCGACGCGCGTCAGGCTCGGATGAAACCGCTGGCCGCAAAGCGTCTCGAAAATGTCGTAAATGACTTCGCGTTGATAGAACGCGTACAAGAAGAACGTGAACGCCCCGACATCGAGCCCCATCGCCCCCGTCGCGAGCAAGTGATCGCTGATACGAGCCAACTCGGCAACGATTGTGCGGATGTAGGTGCAGCGGGGCGTGATCTGAATGCCGAGCAGTTTTTCGACCGCGCCATGCCAGGCGACGTTGTTCGCCACCGGCGAGATGTAATTCATCCGATCGGTGATCGTCACGTACTGGTTGTAGTTGAGATGCTCGCCTTCCTTCTCGAAGCCGCTATGCAAAAAGCCGATGTCCGGCACGGCATCGACAACCCGCTCGCCATCGAGCTTCAGCACCAGGCGCAACGTCGTGTGCGTCGCGGGATGCTGCGGACCGAAGTTGAGCGTCCAGAGGTAATCCTCGTTGGAGTCAACGGCGGGCTCGATGGTGGGTTCGGCGATCGGCATGAAACAAATGACAAATGACTACGGATAAATGACGGCTATCACGCTTCCGTTCGGGTGATCCTTTGAAAATTGTGCCGCTCGCCGCGGCCTTGCAGGGGATAATCTTTGCGGAGTGGAAACGCGGTGAATTCGTCGGGCATCAAGATGCGACGCAAATCGGGATGCCCGTCAAAAACTATGCCGAACATGTCGAACGTCTCGCGTTCCAGCCAATCGGCCCCGGCCCAGAGCGGATACATCGACGACACGGTCAAATCGGGCTCGTTCAAATAGACCCGCACCGTCAGCCGCTCGTTCGTAGCCGTGCTGGCCAGCAAATAAACCAACCCAAAGCGGTTCTCGGCGTCGCGATAGTTCAAATAGTCCACGCAGGTGACATCCACGAGCAGATCGAAGCCGCGTGACTCTTTCAACAGCCGCATTGCTTCCAGCAGCTTGTCCTTAGTCACCGCCACGCGCGTATCGCCGCGGAACTCGCTGGTCGGAATTTCACCGCAGCAAGCCTTGAGGGCTTCGAGGGTAGCAGACGTGTCACTGGTCATTTGTCATTTGTCATTCGACAGCAGCGGGACCGGGTGCAAATGTCTTGCGGCCATACATGGGCAATTCCACAAGCGCTCGCTTGGTTAGTTGCCGCGAGCGCAGGTCGAACTCGGTGCCTGAAATCGTGCCACCGCGTTGAATTTGATCCTGCAGATCCATTACCGCTTGAATCACCTGCTCGGGGCGGGGCGGGCAGCCGGGAATATAGATATCGACGGGGATGAAGCGATCGATTCCCTGCACGACGGCGTAGTTATCGAACACGCCGCCGGTGGAAGCACACGCGCCCATCGAGATGCACCACTTGGGCTCGTGCATCTGCTGCCAAATGCGCTGGAGTACGGGCACCATCTTCATCACCACGCGGCCGGCGACGATCATCAGGTCGGCCTGCCGCGGGCTAAACCGCATGGCCTCTGCACCAAAGCGGGCAATGTCGTACTTGCTCGCGCCGGTGGCCATGAACTCAATGCCGCAGCACGCAGTGGCAAACGGCAGGGGCCACAAACTGTTTTTACGGCACCAGTTGGCCAGCTCATCGAGCTTGGTCACGACGACGTTATCCGGCAGAGGAGCTACTGCCACTGAAACACCCCCCGCCGCCAGGCATAAACCAGACCCGCCGCCAACAGGGCGATGAAAATGAGCACTTCGCCGAAAATGAGCGAACGCGAAAGACCGATTCCCGCCGTGGCGGCTGCGGATACCGCGGCATCAATTCCCAACGGATCTCTACTTGCCACCGCCCAGGGATAGAGGAATAGCAATTCGACGTCGAACACCAGAAAGGCGATCGCGACCAGATTGAAGCGGACATCGAACTTCCGATGGGCGTCGCCAATCGGGTCCATGCCACTTTCATAGGGCATTTGCTTGACGGCACTCTGCCGGCTGGGGCCAATCAGCGATCCGGCCACGAGCATCCCTACGGCCAGGGCCGAGGAAACCCCGACGAACAGTAGAATTGGGATCAGGCCGCCGTCCATAACTTGTTGCTGATTAATACCTTGCGGTCGAAAACCAGGACTTTGTGAATCTTATCACAAGGAACTGCCGAAAAAAACTCGGCCCCTTCCGCCGAGTTAGTTGAAAATCGTATCGCTGGCGAATGAGGCGGTCAATTGGCCTGGAGTAGGCACGAATTGCCCCAATTTGAGATAGAACCTGAGTCCGTTTGGCGGTTATCGCTCGTTATGGGAGTGCCGAATCACGTTGCAGGGAAGTGGCCCCAATTAGCGTGACGGGTTGCCTGTGGCGACTTTGCGGTGAAAATTCAGGCAGGAAAGTTCCGTATTGCTTGCGTGGATCAGGGGGGCGGGTAGTCTAAGGAATGGGGCGGAAGGCATTGGCCAGCGCCATTTCAGGGCATCGAGCAGGTTCCATGAGCATCGAATCCGCGGGTGGCACACCCAAATCTGGCGAGTCCAAAGCGACGGCTGGTCCTAGCGGCAAGCCCAGCGCTGCTCCGTCTGCCACTGCCGCAAAGCAAGCTGCCCACCAGGCTGCTGACCCGACTCCTGACGAAGAAGAGTTCAACGAATCGGCTTATCACCGCGACCGGTTTGTCCTCTTCAATGCGTTGCCCAGCTCGCTGGTCAGCGCTCTCGTTCACTTTATCGCCTTCATGATTTTGGCGTTGACGACAATGCCTGAGCCGGAAGTCGGCGACATGTTGGCCATCGATGCGACTCCCGGGGAGCAAGATGCCGAAGTGGCGGAATTGAAGGAGGAGCAAGTCGATCTGGCCATGCAGAAGGCCGCGATGGAAGAGCAGTCCGAAGCGGCGCAAGTTCTGCAAGATGTGGCGTCGGCGGCCGTGACCCCCACTTTGTCGGTCGAGGTCGATGTTGCGCCGGCCCAGATGGAAATACCCGATTTCAGTGAGCGAACTGCGCCCAAGAGCGATCTCTTGGCACAGGTTGGTGCCAGCATGAGCGCTGGACTGGATGGCCGCGGCGCCGAAAAAGCCAAAATGGTGGCAGCGGTCGGTGGCACATCTGAAAGCGAGAAGGCGGTTGCCCAGGCGCTGAAGTGGTTTGTCGAGCATCAAAACCAAGATGGTAGTTGGAGCTTCGATCATCGCACCGGCCCTTGCCAGGGCCGCTGTTCGGATGCGGGCACGCTGAGCGATTGCAAAACCGGTGCTACGGCGATGGCGCTTCTGCCGTTTCTCGGCGCGGGCCAAACGCATCAACAAGGCGAGCATAAGAAAGTCGTTGAACGCGGCTTATATTATCTCACCAATGCGATGCGCGTACGCAATCAAGGAGGCTTGCAAACGGGTGATTTGGCCCAATCGGGCGGCAGTATGTATGCCCACGGCTTGGCCGCGATCACATTGTGCGAGGCCTACGCCATGACGCACGATCGCAAGCTCATGAGTCCCGCGCAGCTCTCGCTCAATCACATTATCTATGCCCAAGATCCCGTGGGTGGCGGCTGGCGTTATGCTCCCCGTCAGCCGGGAGATACGTCGGTCGTGGGCTGGCAGCTCATGGCGCTGAAGAGCGGCCACATGGCGTATCTCGTCGTCGATCCCAAAACGATTCAAGGCGCGACGCGGTTTTTAGACAGCACGGCCGCCGATGAGGGCTCGCGATATGGTTACACCGGGCCGGGACAGGGGCAGGGCACGACGGCAGTCGGCCTGTTGTGTCGGATGTACCTCGGTTGGAAGAGAGATAACCCAGCTCTGAAACGAGGCGTGGAATACATGAGCCGGCTGGGGCCATCCAAGGGCAACATGTACTACAACTACTACGCCACTCAGGTGCTGCGGCAGTATTGCGGCGACCCCGGCACCGAAGGGCACGAAATGTGGGACAAGTGGAACAACAACATCCGCGAGTCGCTGATCAAAGACCAGGAAAAGGCCGGTCACCAAAAAGGAAGCTGGTACATGCGCGGCGATCACGGCTCCGAGCGCGGCGGCCGAATCTATTGCACCTCGATGGCCACGATGATTCTCGAAGTCTATTACCGCCACATGCCGATTTATGGCAAGCAAGCGGCCACGGAAGATTTTCCGTTGTAGGGGAGCGCCCTCTGCGGCGTCTCGCTATTCGAGGTTACCGTGTACGCCCGCGTGCTCTAGTTTCCGATGCTCGCTGGAGACTTCGCTCAGCAAGTTGTTAGAAAATAGCACTCGCTTCGGGGCATCGCCTTCGACCGTTACTGCTTTCGTCGTCAATCCCGCGAACGAATTGCCGCTGATCGCAATGTCGTTCGTCCCGGCGAGAACGATGCCGGTAGCGTCGCTATCGACCTTGGTCCGCTTCTGCTTGTCATCGCCGATGTGGCTGTTGGAGAAGTTGTTACCCGTGACGGTGATGCGGCTGCTATTTGGGCCAATTCGCAGGGCGTCTTTCTTCACGATGGTGAAGGTATTGGCCGAGACGGCACAGCCGTGAGCGTCACGCAGATCAATTCCTCCCAGCACTTCATGCGCGATGACGTTTGACGAGATCGTGGTGCCATAGCAATCGCGGTCGAGAATGATGCCGATGCCGTTGCACTCTTCGATCATGTTGCCGCTGACGACGGAGCCATAGGTGTTTTCGATGACGACGCCGTGCCGCAAATGATCGTCCAGATTGTTGCCGGTCATGCACAGATTGAAGCCATCCTTGCAGACGACTGCGTCCTGGTTTTCTTCGAAGTGATTGCCGACGACGACGATATCGTGGCAGACATCGAGATAGAGGCCGGCCGCTTTGTTGTACGACAGCAGGCAATCGCAGATGCGCGGGTCTTCGTAGCAGTGGTCGAGATGGATGCCGTTTTTGCCGTGGTAGCTGACTGTCACGCCGTGCAGGAAGATTTCATCAACGTGATGGGCCAAAATGCCGTCGCCGCTTTTTTCATTGCCGGTCAGGCGAAAGTTTTGCAACTCGACGCGCCACAGCGTGGCCCGCGGATTGGTTTTTCGCACGGGGTTGTCGATCTCAATCGCCGGCTTGCCTTCGGTGTTTACGTTTTTGATGTGCGTCGCCGTGCCACTCCCCTGGATCAGCACATCTTCCTGCGAGATGCGGAGCGGCTCTTTGATTTCAAACGTGCCGGCCGGGAGGCGCACGAGGCCGCCGCTAGCCGGCAGGGCATCGATCGCTGCCTGCAGTGATGGATAGTCGATCGCTTCGATGGCTGGCCGCGCGCCGGCTAGTTTTGAAGTGGGTGACGATTGGCTGGTCGCGCGGTCCCACGCGAACATTGCCACGATCGCGACGACGAAGAACGCAGTAACATTGCGGAACATAAAAAACTCCTCTTAGCCGGAAGCAAACCTGGTCACCATTTTCAAGCCGTCATTTTTTCGCAGGTGGTGAAACTGATAACAAGCAGAAGGGCTGTTAAAAATTGTGGCGCTCACTTCTTGTGAGCCATGCGTCTGGTGGTTTTTCTAAGTTGTTGCGGCTGAGTGGGTTATGAAAATGAAGTGGCGGGTAAAAAGCTCACAGTGAGCAGTTAGTGAGCAGTTAGTGAGTGGTTAGTGAGTGGTTGGTGAGCGGTAAGTGAGTTTCAAGGTCAAGGTTCCAGGTTCAAAGTTGGGGCGCAGTTTGAGTTAGTCCCTCGCTGACGCTTCGGGTTGGTATGGCAGGCTGGAAGCCTGCCCCACGGTGGAGGCAGAGACCCGCCTAATATGTACATTGCAATTGGCGCGAAAAACCGGACGGAATTCTTGTTACATTGGCAAGAATGCGGGAAATTTTTTGGCGGGGGCGGGCCGGTTCGGAGATGCTGAGAAAACGTCTCAACTGGCGATTATCCGGGAGCAGGTTTGCTCCCGGCTGAAGGGTTGGACAATAGCCACGCGGTTCAAGCGTCTCGCTCGTAGGCCTGCTTGAGCCAGCGTTTGACTTGCAGGTCGATGTCGCTGAGCGAGGTAATGGCGACGCAGTGCGTGATGCGGTCCCTCTTCGACTGACGCCCCGTATCGCGAAGGCGCGAAGTGAAGGGCTCTTCGCCGAGCGCGAAGCCGAGGTCAATTCGTTTGGAAGAGGCGGGCTTGATCTGCGAGAAGACATTCAGCCGGAAGAGAGGCACCTTGCCCGGGCAGGGGCAAATGCGAACATCGTCGCCGAGCAACTGCGTTAAACGGAGGAGTTCGTCGTGCAGCAGACGCAGCGCAGCTTTCGGTCCAGCATACATTTGCTCGACATAATGCGGCGCGAGTGCGAGATAACCTTCGGGCGTTTCTTCAGCGATGGTGGCCGGGCCGGTGAAAGCTTTCGTCGCCAGCCAAGACGCTGTGTTCGTGCCCAAAAAGTGTTCGCTCTTCAACCATTCACGGCAGGCCTTGTCATCATCGGGCCCCGATCGCTTGATGAACTTCATCCACTCTTCGAAGGACCGGCCCGTTTTCTTCCTCAGCTCGCCGATGCACTTCTGCATCATCGCCACGCTGGGATGCACCGAATAGATTGTTTCGCCCACGACTGCGGGTGGCGTGCGAGCTGCGGCTGCCTTCTTTCGTCTTGGCGGCGACTTCACGGCCACGCCCCGGCCGTCGCTTCGTTTGAGTTTGCTCATGGCACCCTGCATCGGAATTTAGACCCGTCTCGACTGCTAGAGTTTGGCATGGCTGGGGGGGAAACTCAACAACGGCCAGAAAATGCGTGGTTTCACGCACGAAATGATGCCAGCGGACATGACAGGCGCGACCAAAACCAGTTGACGATTCCACTGCGAAGCAGCAGGAAGGACAGGAACGCTAATCTGCACTAATCTCCACTGATTAGCGAGGATCAGTGTTGATTAGTGTTCCCATCGTATTCAGCCTTGAGGAGGAATTAGTAGTCGATCCAGCCCATCGAGGTCCAGTAGTCGAAAATCCAGGGGTGCGACCAGGGATTGTCGGTGGCGTAGGCAGCGGAGAAGACGCTGATGACGAGCGCCGCGATGGCTAAGGCGCGGCCCCAGCGGCTTTTGCTCAGCCAATCAGCCGCCGGCAACAATGTGAGTAGCCAGAACGGCGTGAGCCAGAGGAGCCAGCGGAGACAGCAGGTTCCGCCGCCGTAGTTGCGGTCGAGTTGAGGCCGGGTGAGATAGAAGGTGAGGATGACGGCGGTGATGAGGAGGGTGGTAGCGGCGAGGAGGAAGTGAGGGGGTGAGGGGGTGAGGGGTGAGGAATAAGGAGTGAGGGATGGTTTTTTACTGGGAGCAAGCCAGAGGTAGCAGCCGACGACACTGAGGAGCCAAATGGGTGTGAGCGAAAACAGGCCGTGATG
>JANNTN010000790.1:0-4253 GCA_031394445.1 Anatilimnocola sp. | reverse complement strand
AACGCCCAAGCCTCACGCTCCCACCGCAAAACTCGACGCCGATGCCTCGCCAAACTCGGCATCGACCCCGACACAATCAAATCCGTCCCCTCAAAACACCCCCGATAATCAAATCCTGCACCTGAACATGGCGCTGTCCAGCTAGAACTGATACGTAAAACCGCCCGTCAGCCCCTGGGCCCAAAAGCTCGAAGTGTCCAGGTTGAATTCTGGCCGGCTGCCACTGCTGTTGTTCGGTGCGAGTTGATCGACATCAACCGTCGTGTCAATTTGATTTACTGCGCGAGCCACTCGCGACCAATACAGCCAGGTATAGCCCAAATTGAATTTGAATTGGCACGCCGGCTCCCACTCCAATCCCAAGCCAACCTCGCTGACAAAGCCAAATCGCTGCGCGGCTTGCCGGCCCATATTCGAAGGCTGTGTGAGCACGCCGCCGTCCGTCCTGGTGGTCGTGACGCCAGATCTAACCGATGTAAAGCCGTCGATGATCACGTTATTGTTCGTCGCCCCGATGGCGATCTTGCTCAATCCGGTCAGAGCCAGCTTGCCGCTTTTTGACCACCAAAACTTCAGCCCCAAATCGGCCCCATCGAACTGATTGATCGTCTGAAACTTATCGACACGAGTGATCACGTCGTCTTCCGTGAAGTCGCCTCCGTCGAGCGCCGAGATCGACTCATCCGTCCGCAGCCGGTCGCGCAGCAGCGCGTGACGGTAACCCACCAGATAATCCACCCGCGCAAACTGAGTGCCAAACAACAGGTCGCGATACAATATGCCCGTGCTTGTGAGCTGCAAATTGCTCGACACGCGGATCGATCCGTTTTGCACGTCCGAGGCGGTGATCACGGCCCCGTTGTCGCCGCTACCAGCATCAATAATGGGCCGAGCGATCACGATATCACCCGTATCGTCGAAGGCATTGAATCGAATGCGTTTGCCATCCAGTTCAAAATAGTGCCACTCCACGCCGCTAGTCTGATTCGGGTCGAACCACCAGCCAATCGTCAGCTTGCCGCCCGCCCGCATCTCGTTGTGAATGAATTCATCGCCGAACAGCACCGAGGTATCACCTTCGCCGATGACACCCCCATCCCCTAGCGAACTCGTCGTCACCAGTGCCGGTGCATGCACGCCCTTCGTCGCCCAGCCCATGATGTCCATGCCGAAATACAAATGCCCCAGCACCAGCGAACGGTTCGTCCGCAAGCTTTGGCTAGGCATCCACGTTGGCTGCCAAAAATCCGTTGGCGGCGGAAACGGCTCGTCGTACCGCTTCGGTGCCTGTCCGTACGACTGCTCTTCATAGACAGTCTCAGGTTCCGGCTGAGGCACGGGATCAGCCGAGCGCACTCCACCTCCCACCGGCCCTTGAGCCAAAAGCAGGCCGCTGCCCGCCGCAAAAAACGCCACGGCCATAGCCCAGCTCACCACGAAAATGGCCAGGCGAACCCTTGTTGCCGATTGCTGCCGTCCCGACATACGTTCTTCCTCCCCCGGAAAGACCTTCCTAGGAGTTATCGGGCGCAGACTCGCCATAACCGTAACGATTTACGCAGCCGGAAGAATTTAACAACCAGCTAGCACCGCTAGCAATCACGCCAGCCGCCGCAGCACCTCAATCCCCCGCTCAATCGTGCTATCCCCGGCCGCATACGCGATTCGAAAATGCGTGTCGTGCTGGCTAAAAATATTTCCGGGAATGATCAGCACATTGTTCTCGATCGCCTTCGTGACGAACGCGCTACCGCTGCCTCGCGGTGCTTTCGGAAAGATATAAAACGCCCCGCCCGGCTTCACGACGTCGTACTTGTCCGCCAAACCGTTGTAAATCAAATCTCTCTTCCGCTTATAATCGGCCACGTACTTGTCCATTGGCACATCCATCGCCAGCGCCCCGGCCCACTGCACCGGCTGCGGCGCGCACACAAACGTGTATTGCTGCAACTTCGTCATCGTCTCGATGATCTCGCTCGGCCCGTGAATATATCCCAGCCGCCACCCCGTCATCCCGTGGCTCTTGCTAAAGCCATCAATCACCAGCGTCCGCTCGTTGAATTTGGCCGGCGTTGTCAGCGGCTCATCGAACGAAAACGCGCTATAAATCTCGTCCGACACGAGCACCACATTCTTCTCCGCCGCCAGCTTCGCCAGCCCGCGCACATCCTCCTCGCTCGTCACCACACCCGTCGGGTTGCCGGGACTATTCAGCAAAATCAGCTTCGTCTTCGGGGTAATCGCCGCCGCGACTTTGTTCAGGTCGATCCGAAAATCGGGGTGCGTATCCACAATCACCGGCACGCCACCCACCAGCTTCGTCAGCGCCGGATACATCACAAAATACGGATCGAACATCAGCACTTCGTCCCCCGGATTCACCAGCGACCACATCACCAGCGACAACCCCCCGCTCGTCCCCAGCGTGACCAGCGCTTTGCGATCCGCATGACCAAACTGCTGATCGATTTTCGCCTGTAACTTCTCGCGCAACGCCGGCAGCCCCTGCGTCACCGTATAGGCATTCTTGCCAGCCCGAATCGCATCGATGCACGCCTCCTTGATCACCTCCGGCACATCAAAATCAGGCTGCCCAATCGAAAAATTGATCGGATCCTTCATCTTGGCGGCCAGGTCAAACACCTTCCGAATGCCGCTAGAGTCAAACGCCTTGGTACGGTCAGCGAGGAGCATTTTTTCATCCATTCTTGCTTTTGGTATCGCAGCCGCGTAGCGGCGACCGTTGAATAGCCGGGGGTGGAGCGCAGCGGAACCCCCGGACACAATGAGAAAAGTATATCGGTTAGCCGCGTAGCGGCGGCACAAGCCGCTAGGTGCAAAACCACCTGACAGAAAAATTATCCCAACACAACCCGTTCTCCCAGTCCGCCCGCAGCTCCCATTCGAAAGCACAACCACATGTCACCCGCCGAGTTTTATGCGATCGATACGACCCAGCAGCCCTGGCAACCTCGCTTCAACGAAAAATTGGGCCGGGATTTGTATCGAAAAGATCTCTACACCGATCCGGCCAGTGGGATGGAAATCCGACTGGTTCGCTATCCGGCCGGTGTCATCAACCCGCTGCACACCCACCCCTGCGGTCATGGAATGTACGTCCTCGAAGGTCAGCTCGTCACCCACAAAGGCACCTATGGCCCTGGGCATTTTGTCTGGTTCCCCGAGGGGGAATCCATGGAGCACGGGGCCAGCGCAGCCGGCGACACCACCGTGGTTTTCATTACTAACAAGAGTTTTCGCATCGACTACAAGTAACCGGCCCACCTTCACCAACGACAATCATCAACCACCATGCCCACCGAATTCCTCAATCCGCCATCGCTCTGCAAAACGCACGGCTGGACGCACGTTGTCGCTTCAACCGGCCGCAAAACAATTCATATCTCGGGGCAAACTGCCGTGGACGCTGCCGGCCACGTCGTCGGCAAAAGTGACATGAAACGCCAAACCGAGCAAACCTTCGAAAACCTGCGGCTGGCGCTCGCCGCGGCCGGCGCGAGCTGGGCCGACGTTGTCGCGACGCGATTATATGTCGTGAATCTCCGGCCTGAGCATGTTCCCATCATTCGCGAAGTCCGCGGGCGCTACGTCTCCGCAAACTCGCCCCCCGCCAGCACGCTCGTCGGAGTGCAGGCCCTCGTAGGGCCAGATTGGCTGATCGAAATCGAAGCCACCGCCGTGCTGGAAAGTTGAACCTTCGTTTAACCCGCAGGCGCACGTGTCTGTCGCCGTAGCCACTTATCGCCATGCCTTTCGGCCTGCTATTTGCACATAAACAAACGACCAGTACAGCCTGCCATTTCGGCAACCTAGCTTTGACAACCTGCAATATTTTGCCTTGCGCAGCCTCGCGATCGACTGCTCGCGCGCCCTGTTCACCGGTCAGCCCAGCCTCTACTAGTAGTACTAGCCCTATGCTGCACGCACAGACTGGCAATTAGACGCAAGCCTATAAATGGCAATGAGTTGCGAAGAAACAGCGACGTCAAAACGCCAACTGCTTTTTTGTAGGCCAGTCCCTACTACCCCCCGCTTGGGGCCTGCTCACACGGGCTGCCTTATCCTGCGTTCCGCACGCCACAATCCGTCGCTTGCCATTCATCGAATGCCCGCTGCGGCGGGGTGGCTGTCGGGTCGCGGAGCGAACCACGGCTGAAGTCACCATTCCAGCTTCCATCACCAAGCTCCGTCCACTGCCAGATAGTGGCGTCCGATCGGCTGCCCCTGGCTTG
>JANNTN010000785.1:0-6336 GCA_031394445.1 Anatilimnocola sp. | reverse complement strand
ATGAGCCCCGAGCAGGCGACGGGGATGCCGGCGCTGGTCGATCATCGGACGGATATTTATTCGCTGGGGATCACGCTGTATGAACTGGCGTGCCTCAAGCCGGCATTTCCTCAAGAGCAGGAAGCGGCGATTTTGAAGCTGATTGGCAATTTCAGCCCGCCGCGGCCGCGGAGCGTGCGGCCCGATATTCCGGCTGATTTGGAGACGGTGATTCAGAAAGCGATGTCGCCGGAGCGGGAGCTAAGGTATGCGACGGCGGCCGATTTGGCGGCTGACCTCAAGTGCATTTTAGACGAGCGGCCGACGAAGGCGCGGCCGCCGACGCTGCTTGACCAGGCAGGGCGGTGGGCAAGGCGGCATCAGCGGGCGGTATCGGGAGGGTTGCTCGCACTGACTGTGGCGCTCATCGGGCTGACGACGGCTGCGGCGATGATCACGCGGTCGCGTTGGATCGCGAAAGAGAGCGACAGGAAGGCCGAGAGCAGCATCCGTGCGGAAAAGGAAATGCTGGACGGGCTGGTGATGAATATCGCGGGGGATTTGGAGGAATTCGCGGGTGCGGAGAGTGTGCGACAGAATTTGTTGCGTAAAACAGCGCGGCACTATCGGCGATTGATGGACGACACGGAGGGGACGGCGGAGCGGCAGTCGGCTGCGGCAGTGGCTTATAGCGCGATTGGCTCGATGTTGGTGGAAATGGGGCTGGTGGGTGAGTCGGTCGAGATGCAGAAGGATGCGAGCAAATTTTTGGAGCAGTTGGCCAAAGATGCGCCGGATGATGTTACGTTGCAGAAACAACTGGCGGTGGTGGAGAGCCGGTTGGGGGTGGCGCTGACGAAAACGGGGCAGGTGGAGGAAGCGAAAGAGCAGTTGCAGAAGGCGATTCGGCGGCAGGAGCGGCTGATCGCGCGGGAGCCGGGAGATGAATCGGTGCAGGCTGATTTGGCGTTGTCGATTAGCAATTTGGCGCTGGTGCAGCACGAGTTGCGGGAATCGGGCCAGGCGCTGGAGACGTTTGACGATGCGGCGAAGCGGTTTGAACGGTTGCTGGCGAAGAATCCCGAGGACGAGCAGTTGCAGCAGCAGTTGGCGATGGTGTTTAACAACTGGGCGGCGGAGTATGCCAGCAAGCGGCCGAACGAGGCGGGGCGGCTGCATGGCCGGGCGGTCGATTTGCTGCGGAAGGCGGTTGGTGAAGACACATCGAATCTGAACGTGAAACGGGATTTGGGGCTGTCGCTGAATAACTTGGGGGCGGCGCTGAAGCGGAGCGGGGAAACGCAGCGGGCGCGGCAGGCTTACGGCGAGGCGATTGGTATTCGGCGGGAGCTCGTGCAGGCGGTCCCGGCGCGGCCCACTTTTCAGCAGGATTTGGCCACGAGCTGGAACAACTTGGGAAATTTGGAAAACCGGCAGGGGGATTTTGAGGCGGCGGCGGCGGCCTTTGGCCAGGCAATTGGGCTATATCAGCCGTTGGCGGAGAAACTGACGCGGAATGCGGCGATTCAGAGCAGCCTGGGGAGCGTTTACAGCAACCTCGCGATCACCCAGGAGCAGGCGGGGCAATTGGAGGGGGCGGCCGAATCGCTAGCAAGAGCGGTGGAATTTCAGCGGCGGGCGGTGGCGATTTCTCCGGATGTGCCGCTGTATCAAGGACTTTTGGCTAAACATGTAGAAACTCGGATGCGTGTGCTGTCGCTGCTAGGGAGGGACGGGAAAACGGAGGAAAAATCGACCAATCGCTTTCAATCGGCTGGCTCGGCCGATTATAGTGGAGGGAGCGCAGGTATCGAATCATCCTCATCTCATCCCAGTATTCCCAGCGCAAAACGGCTCGAGCCATGACGATCAATCTGTTGCGCCAAATCTGGCGACGAATTTCTGACAAGCAGGCCGCGCCCCGGCAACGGCTGACGGGCTTTGAATCGCTTGAACCGCGCATGGTGCTGTCCGGTGCTGCGCCGTTCATGATGAACGATTATCTTTCGCCATTGCCGGAAGAGTTGCAGCAAGTGGCGCGGAGCGGCGCGGAGTATGCGAAGTTCGCGGGTGTTGGCGAGCTGGGACGGCTTTCGGACTTTCGAGCTTCATTTCCGAGTGGTGACTTTGGTGAGCCGCGGATTGTGCGCGTGGATCGCGTGGATGGATTGGTTGGTGAAGGGAAATTGCACGAGTTCATGGCGGATGGTTTGCTCGATGGGCAGAGCAAGGGAATGTTTGGCGAGTCGTTCGGGATGGGCTCGCTGAACTCGATGAGCTTGATAAGCAGCGCGGCAGATTTTTCGTTTGGGGGGATGGAGCTGCGGTCGGCGTTTGCGACCAGTTATACCATTTCGGTTGATCACGTTTTGGATGACGGGGATCTGTCGTGGCTGGGGGCGGACACGTCGTCGCGGTTCGATGGGTTTACTTCGCTGGCTGCGATCTCGCTGTCGGGGTCGGGATCGGTGCTGAACGCGATTGAAGTTCGCGGCGTGGTGCCGAGCAGCGTGACGGCGGCACTGGAACGGCGGTTGGAATCTCGCGAGTCGGCGAGCTCGTCGTCAGCCGTGAATGAAAGCGGCGGATCGAGCGCGGATGCTTCGCTGGCTGGCGCGGCGGGATTGGAAACGTCGGGCCGGACCGGCTCGACATCGTCGGCAACTTACATTGCGTTTTTGGCAAGCCAGTCGGATGGTCTGCGTGAGGGGAATGGGTCGCGAACGGCTGATGGCCTGGCCTCGAACGGGAAAGATCAAGAGAAGATGAATGGCCCCGCGGTCCGCGAGCAGAGCGAACGGGATGAGTTGAATTCCTTGAATCGCCGTGGGCTGAAGCGGAAGCTGCCGGGGGATGTGTCGGAGCAGGATGAGAAGGACGGCGATGCTACGGAGATGGTGGAAGAGTCTGGCGACAGCGATGCGATGCTGCGAATTGAAGCGGGGCGACAGTTTGACGCGGCCGGCAACGCGGGGACGCAGATTCCGGAGCTGGCGCTGGCGAGCTTGCCGGCGGATGGATTGATCGATGTGCTGGCCGCGGATGTGAATTCGCGGGCCGGGGATGTGAAGATGCTGGAGACTGGCCGGTTGGTGCTGGTCGAGCCGGCGATGGTGGCGTATCAGGCGTTTGAAATGGTGATCGACCGGAATGCGCAGGCCGAAGGCCGCGTGGCGGATGCTTTGGATGTCGCGACGGTGGCGATGAATGAGCAGCCGTTGGTGCAGGTGCAGTAGTCGCAGCGTGGGGCGGGTGTTTCGCCGGCCCACGTTTCTATCAGACAGGCGGGACGCCTATCCTACGTTGAGAGACAGGCGGGACGCCTATCCTACGGGCTATTTCTTGCCGTCGCCGCCGGAGGGGATGGGTTTGGCGGTGGGATCGGTGGGGTGTTTGTCGAGGGTGATGTAGGCGAAGAGGTCGGCGATTTCTTGGGGCTTTAGCTGCTTTTCGAGGCCTTCGGGCATGAGGGAGAGCTCGCTGACTTTCATGGCGTCAACGTCTTCGCGAGCGATGGTTTCGAGTTTTCCACCCTGCACCTTCAACACGATGCGCTGGGGGCTGTCTTCGACAAGGAGGCCGGTGACGATGCGGCCGTCGGCGGCTTGGACGGTGCGGGCTTGATAGATGGCACCGATGACGAGGCTGGGATCGAAGACGTTGGAGAGGAGTTGCTCGAAGGAGGCGCGGCCGTTGGAAGTGATGTCGGGGCCGACGTCCTGGCCTTGGCCGTGAATCTTGTGGCACTGGCCGCAGACGCGGTTGAAGACTTCGATGCCTTTATGAGGGTCGCCTTTGGTCGAGCGAACCAGCTTGCGCATTTCGCCGACGAACTGCTCGCGGGCGGGGTCGCGCGTGGTACGAATGGTGCCCCAGTGCTTGTTGACGGCGGCGGTGAGTTCGGCGTCTTTGAGAGCGAGGAGACGCTGGATTTGGTTGACGTTGAGGGCGGTGGCAGGGATTTTTCCTTGGCCGATGGCTTCTATTAGAGGCTTGGCCCAGATGGTGCGCTGGGTGAGGAGTTCGATGGCTTTGGGTTGGGCTGTTTCTGGTAACGACTTATAGACCTTCAAAACCATTGAGGCGACGTCCGGGAAATCGGATTTTCCTAGCTCAGCTAAGAGCAGTCCGCGATAATCCTGATTCTTTTCCCTCGTTTGAGAAAGTGCCGTTTCGACCGAATTGAGCAAACTGACCTTGCCTGGAATTCCGTATGTCTTTGATCCGCTGATTGCCGCAGATAGCGCGCGAAGTCGAAGGGGAGCGTCAAGGTTATAATCAACGATCATTATGCGTGCGATGCTGGACCCGCGCTGATCTCGCCATGAGGTCGCCAACAGGGCTGCCTCATGAAAAAGTGGGTTACTTGGGCTGTCGAGAAGCAGTTTTATGGAGTCAGAAAGAGAAGCTCGCAGATCGTCAACGTAATGCGTATTCAGCTCGCCCGATTGAATGCGCTGCGAGAAGAGTTGAATCATTTCGCGCCGAACGGACGCCACCTCTTTAGTCGAGTCGAATAAAGCAGCGATTAGTTTTGAATCGGACGGTTGCTTGCGGGCAAGAATTCGATCGATTGCGCGAGGCAGAATTGTCGAGGCGCTAGGGGAGCATAATAACTCCTTTTGAGCGGCGAATTCCTCCGCTTGTTCGACCAGCAGAGGATGGAGATTCTGCCAGACAATGTGGGGAATGAGCTTGTCCTCGCCACAGGTGGCGAGGACTCGCATAAGAGAGGAGATTTTATTGTTGTTGTCTGTACCGGTGCCAATTGCGATCGCGACCTGAAGTTTCACTTCAGCGGATGGATCATCGGCGAGCTTGTGGATTCTGTTTTGGAGTTCGTCAGTGGTTGGTCCTGCTGCAATCGTGCGCACGGCCCACGCACGCAGCAAAGAATCAGGGCTGCTTAGCATCCGTGAAAGCGGCTCGATGAGATCAATTCGATGTTTATGCAAGGCAGTTCCTGCGGATAGTGCATGCATCTTTGTTCGCTGCGATGCTTTTTCGTCGAAGACAATGTCCATCGCGGTCTTCACCATTAGTTGAGCGCGATCGATGCGACGCGGCACGCGCATTTCAATCAGGAGTCGCTGGGCGGTTTCTCGCTCGTAACCGTTGTTACTGGCCAGCAGCGCAAAGAGATCTTTCTCCTCAAGTCTGGCTAAATCACGCGGCTTAGCTCGCGGCGTTACTCCCTCGCTGACGCTTCGGGTTGGTGTGTAGCGGACGCGGTAGAGGCGGCCTTTGAGGCGGTCGAGGCCGGGGGAGTCGCGGTTGGCGTCTTGGTAGCAGTGGTAGCGGTCGTACCAGTCGAGAATGTACAGGCAGCCGTCGGGGCCGGTTTTTTGGGCGACGGGCATGAACCAGGCGTCGTTGGCGGTGAGGAAGTCGGGCTCGCCGGTGGCGAAGTAGGTGCTACCGTCACGCTGGAGTTTATCGACGTTGATGCAGCCGCCGTGGATGTTGCCCATGTAGAGCTTTTTGCGGTACTGCTCGGGGTAGGCGTCGCTGTCGTAGTAGTGCAGGCCGCAGTACGCGGCTTTCTGGTGCTTGTGCTTGACGATGCTCTCGATCTTCCAGGTGAACGGCGGGTAAGGGCCGCCTTGGCGGTGGTAGTAGCCGGTGCGGACGAGATGCCAGAGGTGGTCGATGACGCAGGCGCTGACGAACGCCGAGCCTTCGTGATCGAACGCGAGGCCCCAGGGGTTGCTGGTGCCTTCGCAGAAGATTTCGAACTCGCGCGTGACCGGGTGAATCCGAAAACAGGCGCAGGTGAGCGGCCAGCCGGGATGGTCGGACTTGTAGTTGGGGTTTTCCTCGGTGTATTTGACGTGGCTGAAGTTGAAGACACCGTTGAGGCCGTAGAGGTAGCTGTCCGGGCCCCAGGTGAGGGAGTTCGGGAGCTCGTGGGTGTCGGTGCGGCCGAAGCCGGTGACGACGACTTCGGGCTTGCGGTCGGGTTTTCCGTCGCGGTCTTTGTCGGGATAGAAGAGGATGTCGGGGGAATTGGCGACCCAGACGCCGCCGTGGCCGACGGCGATGCCGCTGGGGATGTTCAGGCCATCGGCGAAGACGGTGAACTTGTCGGCTGTGCCGTCGCCGTTGGTGTCTTCGAGGATTTTGACGCGGTCTTTGCCGGGGCCGGGCTGCTTGCGCGGGTATTCGAGGCTTTCAGTGATCCAGATGCGGCCGCGTTCGTCGAACGTCATCGCGACGGGGTTCACGATGTCGGGCTCGCTGGCGACGAGCTCGACGGAGAAGCCGTCGGGCACGGTCATTTTCTTGATGGCTTCGGCGGGGGTGAGAGCCGGGCCGGGAGGGGCGTCTTGGTGGTGGGGGATGAGTTCTTGGGCCTTC
>JANNTN010000777.1:0-21993 GCA_031394445.1 Anatilimnocola sp. | reverse complement strand
GATGGTATCTTCGAGGACGTTGACGGTGATGGCCTGCGATTCGGCGGCGTTGCCGGTGAAGGTGAGCGGGCTGGTGGTGCCGAGCGTGTAGTCGGTGACGATGGTGGCGGAGCCGGTGGTATTGAAGGCGACGGTGAAGCCACCTTGGACAGCCAGATCGACGGTCACCGTGTACGTGACGGCCGTGTTGCCTTCGGCAAGGCTGGTGGGATTGGCAGTGATCGACAGCGTGGCGGTGTCGTTGTTGGTGATGGTGCCTGTGCCCGTGTCGTCAGTAACTACGAGGCGTTCACCGACTGCCGTGGGTGTTAGTATGGTAGCGGTGAAGGTTTCCGACGCTTCAACGATGTTGTCGTTGGTGATCGCAACGGTGACGGTCTTGTCGAGCGTGTCTAGCGCGCCAAACATGACCGAATCGAGCGTGTGATCGAAATCGCCGGTGGGACTCGTGGTTACATCGATGTACCCAACATCGATTGCGATCGGAATATCGACCGGGTTGGAAATTGAAATCGTGAATGTCATTGTTCCGGCTGCTTCATCGACCGATTGATCATTGATCGTGAAAGTAGCCGTGTCGTTGTCGCTGATCGTGCCGGTCCCGGTGTCGGCGGTGTTGATGGAATAGCCGGTGAGGGGCGTGGCGACCGTGTTGAGAGCGAGGCCCGCCAAAAATGTCTCGGTCGCCTCCACGATGCCGTCTTCGGCAATCGGCAAGACTACCGGCTGGTTGTTCGTGTTGTTGGCTGGGAATGTGACGGACCTGGGAGTCGTGGTGAAATCCTGGCCAGACGCCGTGCCGGCTTGAAAAGTGACGTTGAGCTGGGCGGGAGAGTCGATGGGCGTTGAGAGCGAAACCAAAAAAGTCATCGTGCCGGCATTTTCATCGACGGTTACGTCGTTGATTTGGAATGTTGCCGTATCGGCATCCTGAATCACGACTGACAGTGTGTTGGGCGTGCCGAGAGCCACGGCACCGCTCAAGACGGCCAGGTTGAAGCTGTAGGTCTCGATGGCTTCGACCAGATTATCGGTCAGAGGAATGAACTCAAAGGAAAAAGTCGAGGGACCGCTGCCAGCCGTGATGGGGCGGGCTTGGCCGAAATCGGCTGCGTTGAAATCGGCGCTGCCGTTGGAGGCGGAAACCGAAAACGAGGCCGCGTTTTGCAGAGTAACCGTCGGGTCCATGATGAGCGAAACGCGTATTTGCTGAGACAAGCCCTCTGTGGTGACGAGCACCGGTGTTTCGAACACCAACGTGGCGGTGTCCGCGTCTTGGATGGTGCCGATGGCCGTATCGGGACCGACGATGGCGTAGGTGGGGCTGGGCTGGATCTTGAACTGAATCGTCTCGTCCCCTTCGACAAAGTCGTCCGAGCTGGGGCGGAGGCGGATTTGGGCCACGGAAGACCCGGCGGCAAACTCGGCGATGCCGGACGTGGCGGTGATGTTGGCAGTGGGGAAAGGGCCGACCGACGGAGCGTAATCTTGAGAAAAAGTTGCCGTGCCGCCGTTACCAAAATTCACATTCAGCGGCAAACTCGTGTCGTCGCGGCTGAAGAGAAACACCAACTCGCCACTGCCATCTTCGCTAGCGGCGGAGACGGGACCGGTCATGGAAATGTTGGGCCGAATGACAGACAACACAAACGTGTCTTTGGCGTTCTGCCCCGCAGCCGTGACGTTGACGGTGATTGTGGCGGTGCCGGTTTGTCCGGCGGCCGGCGCGATGATGAGCGTTCGCGAGGACGTGCCAACCGAGGCGATGGTCAGGGCGTTGGCGGGGAGTAGGGTCGGATTGTCGGAGGTAACCGTGACGTTGTCGATAGGCGGCGTGACACCGGCATTGGCATCACCAATGTTGAAATTAAACGAGAGCGTCGTGCCGGCATAGAGGATTTGGTCGGCGATGTCTTCGACGGAGGGATGAGCCTCGAACGCGCCGATATCGACGGTTTGAGTGACGTTGGAATCGGCCGAGTCGAGGATGCGCGCGAAGCCGAGGCCACGTTGATCGGTGTCGAGAATGCCCTGGACGAGAGAATTTGTGCCGGCGTCGAGAGCCGGGCTGCCGGTGAGCAATGCGTGGGTGCGGAGGATGCGAGCGAATCCAGCGGGACCGACGATTTGGCCTCCGTTAACGGCCAGATCGTCTATCTTCGCGCTTTGATTCAGCAGGTTGTTTGGGCCGGTAACGGTTGCTGCCGTGGCAGCATTAATGAGGCTGGAACTGGCAATGAATAATCCGGCGGCGTCGTCTGGGGTCGTGCCAAGCAGGTTGCCATCCACCAGGGTATTATTCAGCGTCACATTACCCAGCGCGAAGATACCGCCGCCAACGCCATTTCCAACGCTAGCCGAATCGGCGATGTTTTTGGCAATCGTGGCGTTCAGCAACGTGGCGACGGAGCCCGTAGCGGTAAACAAGCCGCCGCCCGAGCCCGTGGTGGTGTTGCCAGAAATCGTCGTGTTTTGCACGACCAGATTGCCGGAGGCATGGGCCAATCCAGCGCCGCCGGGGGCCGGCCCCAGATCGGCACGATTACCGGCGACGAGTACATTCACCAGCGTCGTCGTGGAGGTAGCATTCGTGGAATTGTAAATGCCACCACCTCGCGACGAACCGCCACCGGCCAGCGATGTATTGTCGAGAATGACGCTGTCTTTGATGCGGACTGCTTGCGAAGCGGCAATCGCAATGCCGCCGCCAGGACCAGCGGCACGATTATTCAGAATGGTGACCGCGCCAAAGGCAACGGAAGCCTCCGGCGCGTTGTCCCCATCGTCTTGATTTCGCATGGCGATGTTGACGCCGCCGCCTTCACCTTGGGAACTGGCCACTGTGCCCGTGAAATTGTTCGAGAAGCTGGAGCCGTTGATCGTGATTTGGGCGTTGTCCCCTCGGATGTCTATGCCGCCGCCGGTTTGGCCTGCGGTGTTGTTCTCCACAATCGTGTTAAAAATCGTGATGTTGCTTTGGGCAGGTCCGGCTTCGTCGAGACTGATGCCGCCGCCATAGCCGTTATCGGCGATGTTGTTCACAAAGACGGAGTCGGTGATGTTGAGATTGCTGTGTACGCCGCCCACGCTGACGCCGGTCCAGTCGAGACCACCGCCCGCGGCGAGGAACCCTTGTCCGCTGTTTGCCTGTGTATTGCGGCCGTGGCGAATCGTCACGCCAGTCAGACTAAAGTTCATTGGCTTACCAGGGCGCGGATTGACGCTGATAACGCGGTCGATGCCGGTTCCCGGATTGGGACCGGCCTGAATGACGGTATTTGCGGAGCCATTGCCGATGATCGAGAGGCTGTCGAGGACATCGAGGTCGCCAAAGCGGCCTTGATCTTCGTTCACGCCGCCAGGATTTAGCTCAGTCAGCGTGATAGCCGTGGCGGTGGGGGCAAATCGGATGACATCTGGCCCCAGAGATGAATTCGCGGCGAGGATCGCTCCGCGGAGCGTATTCATGATGAAGGGATCGGCATCGGTGCCCGACCCGGTGATCGGAATGGCGTTTGGGTCGTCCGCACCGGTCTGCACCAGGAAGGTGCTGGGGTTCCAGCGGTATTCGAGCAGCTCGAGAAACGGCAGACGCAGTTTTCGTCGCGACCGGGAAGAAGAACTGCGGGGAGATCGCCAAGTCAAGCGTTCGAGCGCCAGCCGCTGCCGCAGCTTTGCCAGCCACGACAGAGCGCGGGGCTGGGCCGCGCGTGAACGAGTGGTCGTAGGACGCCGGCGCAGGCGTGAAGTCAGCCAATCCGCAAAGTTCCACCTCGACATGCGAATTGTCCCTATCAGCTAAATGAAGCTCATCCAAATCCTTGGATGGCCATGAAGAACCCGCTAAAAATGATCCAACTGTGTGCGGGAACGCGAGCCGCACCCAGCAAATACGGGTCGCTGGGCGGATGGGACCGGCCTGATTTCCTCAGCCTCAGCCGCTGCCAGGCGACCGAGCGCTGGAATCGCGTCCGTTACCGTTTACGCAGATAGTACATCAGTTTAGGCACGGGGTAAAAGGAATAACAGAGATAAAGTCTCTGGGATTCCTAGAATTTCGTTTGACAACGCCCGACTCGGCTGTCTTTCGGGCCATTTTTGGCCTGTTTTTCAAGATTGGCGAGGTGCATACCCCTCACTCCCAGCCCCTCTGCCCGAGTACGGTGCGAGGGGAGGTAAGCCCGCGCGAGAGTCAACCCATTTCGATAGACATAAGGCCCAAATCTGTCCGCTCCGTCCAGCCGATGCGCTTCCAGAAAGCTGCGCCGGCTGCGTTGCTGCGGATGACAAAAATGGTGCAACGGGTGATGCCTTCGACCCGGAGGCGTGCGAGCGAGTGCTCAACCAGTTGGCGGCCCAGGCCGTGGCGGCGAAAGCGAGGATCTACGCCGAGGTGATAGAGATAGCCGCGGCGGCCGTCGTGGCAGGCGAGCACGGCCGCGGCGAGTTCATCACCGTGGCGAATGACCGAGCAGAGGCCGGCGTTGCGAGCGAGAATACGGGCAAATTCATCCCGCGTTTCGTTCGCGCGGACACCTTCGCACGAGTTCCAGAGAGCGAGCGCGCCGTCGTAGTCGGCGACGGTCATGGGGAGAAGTTGGAATTCAGGAGGCATCGTGGGTGTTGAGAGAGTCGGTAGTGGAGAATCACCGGGAGGCTTTTCTACGGGAGTTTGCCTTTGCAAATCGTAAGCGCTAAACTGCGGCGGACAATTGCCAGGCAAATTTTCTGATCCCGTACGGAGGCTCGTCATGTCTAATCTCTCCCGCCGCGAACTGCTCGGTTACTCCGCCACCTTCGGCTCGGCCTTCCTTGCGGCCCAAGGATTGACTGCGGAAGAAGCCAGTGGCCAGGAGCCAGTAGCCAAGGATGTGAAGACTCCGGTCGGGAAAAAGTACGACATGAAGAAGTCGATCAATCTGTGGGCGTTGCCCTATCCACAGAAAATGACGCTGAAGGAGTGTCTGCAACTCTGTAAGGACGCCGGTTTTGACGGCGTGGAGGTCAACTATGCCTTGGATGGCGATTTGTCGCCGGAGTCGAGCGAGGCGGCAATCAAAGACGTGGGCGAGATGGCCCGGAAGATAGGAATTGAGATTAGCGGCGTCTGCTCGTTCTTGTTTTGGCCGTATGCCTTCACGCACGAGGATGCCGAGCGGCGGAAAAAAGGAGTTGAGTTGGCAGGACAGATGATTCGCACGGCCCGGCTGCTAGGAACCGACAACTTGCTGGTCGTGCCGGGAACCGTCTATGCCCCGTGGGCGACCGAGTATCCGCCGGTGCCGCACAACGTGGCCCTGGAGCGGGCAACAGCCGCGGTGAAATCGCTGATTCCGCTGGCTAAGCAGAACGGCGTGTATCTGAACATGGAAAACATCTTCGCCAACGGCTTTCTCCACAGCCCGCAGGAGATGAACGCCTTTGTCGATGGCTTTGCCAGCGACCACGTGAAGATCCACTTCGACACCGGCAACATCATGCAGTACCACTTTCCCGAGCACTGGATTCCTATGCTCGGCAAGCGGATCAAGAACATCCACCTCAAGGAATACAGCAAGAAGGTCCACGAGTTCAATCTGAACGCCTTCCGCCTCCTCCTCGACGGCACGACGGACTGGCCCGCCGTCCTCGCCGCCCTCGACGCCATCCACTACCGCGGGTATTTGACGTTTGAGTACTTCAATCCGTTCCCGCACTGGCCGGAGGCGATTGTGTATCACACGAGCGATGCAATGGATCGGATGTTGGGGAGGAAAGGGTGAATTGCAGGTTCATTGTTTGCTTATGGCTCAACATCAAACCCCGCCTGTCGGAAGTGGTGATCGAATGTCAAAGCTGTTGAGACATTCATTTCCTTCATCACAACGAACGAAATACAGTCCGTTAGCGAATACCTCTTGTCGTCGTGCCGTTGAAAGTAATCCCAGCCCTTGTCGAAAAGGACGTGGTCCACGTGAACGAGTTGCACCGCGCGACTGCTGAGGAGCCACCGGCCAACGTTGGTTGCCCGCTCGTGAGCATTTCGAGCATTTAGCAGCGTGACAATTTCCGTGAATACGGCGGACGTCGAGACCAAGCGTAGCGGCCCGGCGTGTCGCAAGCTGTTCCAGTGGTTCAATGCGGCGGCATGATACTGGTCGTTTGCCGTCTCAATGGCCACAACGTAAGCCGTGTCAAGAAAGACGGTCTTCATTGGCCATAGATGTATTTGTCGTGATTCACGGAGGCGTCCGTGACGTCGAGCTTAATTGGGTTCTTTCCCAAATTCCAAATGGGGTCGTCGTCTGGTTCAAGAATGTCGTCTGGTTCAAGAATGACGACGATCCGGCCAGGTTCTTCAATGATCTGAGCTTCCCTGGCTGATCCAAGAAGTTCTTTGGGAATCAGCAACCCTTCGCTGGTAATTTTAGCGACCATGACACAAACCTGGCTATCCACCGCGTTAGAAATCAGAACCGACCTAATTATAGACAGATTGGAGTGTTTTCAGCACATCATTCAAGAGAAACTTTGCCCATTGCGACGAGCAGCGTAGGATTGTCTCGGTGCGCTCGCACCGCATTCATTGGAATTGCTTGCGCCAGGGATTCTTGCCATGCCCAAACGATCTGATGCTCTGCAAGTTCCCTGGATTCAGGCCGACCTGCCCGGTCCACTGGCTAGCCAACTTATTGCGACCGACGAGCAATACACGTCGCCGTCGTACACGCGGGTATATCCGCTGGCGGTGGAGCGGGGCTATGGAGCAGTCATCGAAGATGTCGATGGGAATCGGTTCCTGGATTTCACGGCCGGCATCGCGGTGTGTTCGACCGGGCATTGCCATCCACGCGTCGTCGCGGCTATCCAGCAGCAAGCTGCCAAGCTGCTGCACATGTCGGGCACCGATTTTTACTACGCTCCGCAAGGCGACCTGGCCAAAAAGCTGGCCGAGATTTCGCCCGGCAACGGTGCCAAGCGGGTGTTCTTTACAAACAGCGGCGCGGAATCGGTTGAGGCGGCTTTCAAGCTGTCCCGCATTCACACCGGCCGCCAGCACATGATTGCGTTCTTCGGTGCGTTTCATGGCAGGACGCTGGGGGCGTTATCGCTTACGGGGAGCAAGGTTGTTCAGCGGCGTGGCTTTGCTCCGCTGATTCCGATGGTGAGCCATGTGGATTATCCGAATTGCTACCGCTGTGAAAAAGGATGCGGAATGCGGAGTTCGGAATGCGGAATGCCGGACGCCGAATCCTTCGCTTCCATTTCGCACTCCGCGTTTCGCATTCCGCACTCGGCTTGCTGTCTCGATTCGCTCAATCAGTTAGAAGACTTATTCAAACGCACCGTCGCCCCGCAGGAGGTCGCAGGCATCATCGTCGAGCCGATTCAAGGCGAAGGGGGCTATATCGTGCCGCCGCCAGAGTTTCACCACGAGCTGCGGAAACTGTGTGACAAGCACGGAATTTTGCTGATTGCCGACGAGGTGCAGTCTGGCATGGGTCGGACCGGGAAGATGTTTGCGATGGAGCATTGGGAAGTTGTGCCCGACATTGTGTGCCTGGCCAAGGGGATTGCGAGCGGGATGCCGCTCGGCGCAATCATCGCCCGCGAGGGGATTATGGATTGGGGACCGGGTTCCCACGCGAGCACGTTTGGCGGTAACCCAGTTTCGTGCGTCGCGGCGCTGGAAACGATCAAGTTGCTCGAAGAGGAGTTGATGGAAAATGCCCGTGTCGTC
The DNA here is from genome assembly GCA_031394445.1 of Anatilimnocola sp. Classification (GTDB taxonomy): domain Bacteria; phylum Planctomycetota; class Planctomycetia; order Pirellulales; family Pirellulaceae; genus CAYLLN01. The sequence goes on along the minus strand of JANNTN010000777.1, from coordinate 14,273 downwards.
GGCGCGCACCTGACCAGCCGACTAACCGAGCTGATGGCCAAACACCGGCTCATTGGTGACGTGCGCGGTCTGGGCCTGATGATCGGCGTCGAACTCGTCCGCGATCGAGCCACGAAAGAGCCCGCCAACACCGAACGCGACGAAATCGTGCAAGCCTGCTTCCGCCGCGGTCTCCTCATGCTCGGCTGCGGCGTCAGCACCCTCCGCTTCTGCCCGCCGCTGGTTGTTACCAAGGAGGAGTGCGATGTGGCGGTTGGAATCATTGACGACGTGTTACGGAAATGGGATTAGAAGACCATGTTCGACGACGTGCTTTCGCGACTGGGAATAAAGCCAACAAATTCCGGCGTCTATGCCGGCCGGTGGATCGAGCAGCCGGGAGGCGAGGAGTGTGTCTCGTTCAACCCAGCGAGTGGCGAAGTGCTCGGCCGCGTTGTGGGCGCGACCAAGAGTGATTACGACTCAACGGTCGAATCGGCGGTCGCTGTCTTTAAGAAATGGCGAGTCACTCCGCCGCCGGAGCGGGGTGAGATTGTGCGCCAGATTGGGAATGCACTGCGCCAGCACAAAAACGACCTGGGAATGCTGGTCACGCTGGAAGCGGGCAAGATTAAGAGCGAGGGACTCGGCGAAGTCCAAGAGATGATTGACATGTGCGACTTCGCCGTGGGCCTGTCGCGGCAACTTTACGGCCTGACGATCGCCAGCGAACGACCGAATCATCGCATGTTCGAGCAATGGCAGCCGCTCGGTCCGATCGGCTGCATCACGGCGTTTAACTTTCCCGTGGCGGTGTGGGCTTGGAACGCCGCGGTCGCGCTGGTTTGCGGCGATCCGGTCATTTGGAAGCCGTCGCATCTGACGCCGCTGACTGCCGTCGCCGTTCAGAACATCGTCAATCGCGTTTTGGAGCCGGCTGGACTGGCTGGGCTGCTGAACCTCGTGGTTGGCAGCCGCGACATTGGTGAAGCGATGTCTGGCGATCCCCGCTTGCCGCTGATTTCGGCCACGGGAAGCTGCGCGATGGGGCGCTCCGTTGGCACGGCTGTCGCGCAGCGGATGGGGCGTTCGCTACTAGAACTGGGTGGCAACAACGGCCTCATTTTGACGGAATCGGCCAATCTCGATCTGGCGTTGCGGGCGATCCTCTTCTCCGCCGTCGGCACTGCCGGTCAACGTTGCACGTCCCTGCGGCGATTGATCATTCACGAGTCGATTCACACGTCGTTCGCGGCGAAACTGGTGAACGCGTATCGCAGCATTCAGCCGGGAAATCCGTGGGACGACGGCGTTTTGCTGGGTCCGCTGATTCGCGAAAGCGCGGTGAAACAGTTTGAGGCCGCCGTTTCCGCAGCCCGTTCACAAGGCGGCAAAATTCTCTGCGGCGGCAACTGGATTAATCGTGCCGGTTTTTACGTCGAACCGACAATCATCGACGCAAATCCCGAAATGCAAATCGTCAAGCAAGAGACGTTTGCCCCGATTTTGTACGTATTGCCCTACAAGACACTCGACGAAGCGATCGAGATCCACAACAACGTTCCGCAGGGCCTTTCCAGTGCGATCTTCACCAATCAATTCCACGATGCCGAGCGGTTCCTTTCCGCAACCGGCAGCGACTGCGGCATCGCCAATGTGAACATCGGCACCAGCGGCGCGGAAATTGGCGGTGCCTTTGGCGGCGAAAAAGAGACTGGCGGCGGTCGCGAAGCCGGCAGCGACGCCTGGAAAGCCTACATGCGTCGCCAAACCTGCACGCTGAACTATGGCCGTGAATTGCCGTTGGCGCAGGGAGTGAAGTTTGACATTTGAGAGAGGTCAGAGATCAGAAGTTCGGAGGCTTAGGCCGATACCTTGGCGGGTTTTAGCTGCCGGGGTACAACAGCTAAATGACAATCGCTCTGCTCTTGACAATCTATTGCATTTGCGTGGCTGCCGCTTCCCTGGCGGGCGGCGTACTGCCCAGCCTCGTCAAGCTGACGCATCGCCACATGCAGTTCTTGATGAGTTTTGTCGGTGGGCTCATGCTCGGTGTGGCGCTGCTGCATCTGTTGCCACACGCCGTCAGTCAGCAGATTTCGATCGATACAGCCATGGGCTGGACGCTTGGCGGCCTGCTGACGATGTTTCTGCTGATCCGCGTCTTTCATGTCCATGCTCACGAGCACGGTGACACGAGCGATCTCGTGGACGATCATGCGCATCATTCGCACGATGGCCCCTGCGAGCACCATCACGAACACCACAGCCACGCTCCCGGCCAGCATCCGTTCAGTTGGGTCGGCCTCGCCCTCGGCCTGTCGCTGCACACGTTGATCGATGGCCTCGCCCTCGGCGCTGCCGTCATTGCCGAAGCTAACCACAATCACGGCTTTGCACTCTTCGGCCTCGGCACCTTTCTGGCTGTCGCCCTGCACAAACCGCTCGACGCTCTGTCGATCACCTCGCTGATGGCCGCCGGAGGCTGGTCGCGCGGTTCAATTCAAACCGCCAACATCATCTTCGCCCTCATGTGTCCCCTCGGCGCGTTCGCGGCTGCTTGGGGGCTGACCGGAATTTTCGGCGAGCAACATTGGGCTCTGGGCTGTGCCCTCGCCTTCGCCGCTGGCGTTTTTCTGTGCATCGCTTTGGCCGATCTGCTGCCCGAGGTCGCCTTTCACGCCCACGACCGATTTCAACTAACCGTCGCCCTCTTCCTGGGCATTGCGCTCGCCTGGGGAATCGGCTTTTTAGAGCCGGCACACACCCATCATTCGCACGAGACCGAGCAAAACCAGCACAGCCATAACGGCCATGACCACAAATGATTTATGGGAATGAGTTGGCGCGACGCTTGCTCATTTGCTGGACGGGTTTTAGAGTTGAAGTAGGAACATCAGGCTGAGCTGGGGGCATCTTCGGCTCAGCACTCTCTTCAGAAGCGGCATAGCCCTGAAATTCCTCGAAAAATTTTCGGACATGTTCAAAGACCGCCGCATTGATGTGGCGGATCGGTTTGAGCTGTTGCGCGAAGCGATCAGCGGCACGATGTCGAGCTTCTACATGGCTCGCGACCGCAAGACGGGCAAAGTCGTCGGCCTGAAAATCCTCGACCCCGAAAAATGCGAAGCGTTCGAGGCCCGCTTCAAGTCGCTCAAAAAGCCATCTGAGGGGGAGATCGCGATGAAGATCGTTCATCCGCGGATCGTCGAAACGCTCGAATACGGCAGCACCAAGGACGGCAAGCAATACCTGGTGATGGAGTTTGTCGAGGGGCAAGGGCTGCACGCCATTTTGAAGAACCAGAATTCCTACCTCGACGGCAAACGATTGCATCTGTTTCGGCAGATGACCGAAGGGCTGGATGCCGTGCATCGGGCCGGGTTTATCCATCGTGACATTTGCCCGCGAAATTTCATCGTCAGCCCCGATGCGACATCGCTCAAGCTGATCGACTTTGGCCTGACGCTACCGATGAAGCGTGAATACCTGCTGCCCGGCAACCGCACTGGAACTCCGCTGTATATGTCGCCGGAGATCGTGCGACGTAAGCCGACGGACCTGCGCGTCGATATTTTCTCGCTCGGCGTGACGGCGTATCAAATGTGGACGTTCGATTTTCCCTGGCCGTCGTCCGACGCCACGGGCACGGGCGCTCTTCAGCATGACAGCCGCGAACCGACGCCGATTACGAAACTTGTTCCCAAGATGAGCAAGTCGATCGCCAAGATCATCATGCAATGCATCGAGGCCGACCCAAACAAGCGGCCGGAAACGACCGAAGCAGTCCTCGGCTTAATCCGCCGGTCACAAGCGGAGCAGGCGAGGGAATCGTAGGGTGGGACAAGCGAGCACAGCTCGCGCCGGCCCACCATTAGTTTTTATTGCTCGCCGGTCACTTCTTTTAACTTCTCAAAAAACGCTTTCTTACGCGGACTACTGATACCCCAGTTCACGGGCACGCTCTGATAGCCGACGTCAAAGCCTTCGCCAGCCATGCGGTAGTCGAAAAATCCCCAGCCGCAATATTCCGAGAGAGCCGCTTTGAAGTTGTAGTCGGGCTTGTCAAAATCGAAATGGTCGTCCTCGTTGTTCACGATTGGCATTGGCCGATAGCCGGACACTTCGCGTGCGAGCCGGACTTTCTCGGCTAATTTTTTCGGATCGGTGACGCCGTTGCCGTGGACGAGCAGGAAATCGGCCGAGCGGACGACGTTTTCCTTGGGCATGGCCCCGCCACCATAGCTGGTGCTAACGAGCAGCCGGCGACCCGCGCGAGTGTGGCTTTTCACTTGCTCGATCAGCTCGTGAACGCGGTCGGGTTTTAGAATCTCGTGGTCGTATTTGCGAACATTGCATTCGTTGTCGATTTCAATCAGCACGTTTTTGTAGCCGCGGTCTAAAACCCAGTTCACCGTGTTTTCGACCACTCGTTTGATGGCCGCTTCGTCGGCAACGCGCTCGTCCTGACCGAAATAAAACACACCAAGGATGACAACCATGCCCAGATCATCGGCCTTGTTCAAGATGCGTTCGAGCCGTTGCATGTAGTCGGCACGCAGGCTGCCGTCGGCTTCGATGGCCGAATTGTGCCACGGCTGCTCGTTGGAATAGCCGGTGGGGCTGCCTCCTTGCAGGTTCAGCGTCATCCCCAGCAAGCCGTGGGCGCGATAAGTCGGCATGGCGGCGATAAATTCGCGTGTGTTCCGCTCGACATCCCATTTGCCCGTATCGGGATAGGCCCACCGCTTGGCCGTCTCCGGATTGCGGTCGTCGAACGTCGCCTGCACCATGCGGCTGTTGAGCAGCAACCCCTCGATCTTGTGCCCCTGCCACGTGCGCCCTTCGTAAGTCGGCTTGCCATTGATATGAAAGGCATCTTTGACAATCGAGACTTCCGTTCTTCGCGGCGGCTGAGCCAGGGCGAACGAAGAACATACGACGGAGAAAACGACGGCTAGAGAAAAGACGTTACGCATTGAGAGAGGCTCCGGGTGGTGGGTTTGTATAATGTAGGAGATGACTGAACCGAGCAAAACCTCGCGCCGAGAATTCTTGAGAGGCCAGAGTGCCGTCGAGGCGCTCGGCGACGCGCTGATCGGCCCGCCGCCGCCCCTTCCTCCGCCGCAATCTGCCGTTGGAGTCGAGCCGGGCTCCCACTTGCTCTCGGTCAGTCGCGAGGCGATGGCTTGCCTGTTCGAGATTGTCTTCGACGCCGCCACCTACCGCGACGGCACCGATACCGCCGTTAAGGCGATCGAGCTCGTGGCCACACTGGAGGATCAACTCACCATTTATCGCGAGACGAGCGAAGTGGCCGACATCAACCGGCGAGCATTTGCTGAGCCGGTCGTGGTGGAGTCTAGGCTATTTCAACTTCTGAAACGGTCGGTTGAGCTTTCCCAGGCCACCGGCGGAGCGTTCGACATTACCGCCGGACAGCTCACCAAGGTCTGGGGCTTTTTTCGCCGGCAGGGGCAAATGCCTTCGCCGGCCGATGTGACAACCGCCCTGGCCACCGTCGGCAGCCAACATCTCGAACTCGATGATACCGCGCACAGCATTCGCTTTACCCAATCCGGCCTGGAACTGAACCTCGGTGCCATCGGTAAAGGTTACACGCTCGACCACCTCGCCGACGCCCTCACCACAGGCGGCCTCAACGACTTCCTCATCCACGGCGGCAACAGCAGCGTCCTCGCCCGCGGCGGACGGCAGAACTCGGAAATTCCCGGCTGGTCGGTCGGGCTGCGGCATCCGCTAAAGCCGGATGTGCGACTGGCGGAATTTTCTCTCCGCAATCAGGCTCTGGGCACGAGCGGCTCCGGCACGCAGTTTTTCCATCATCAAGGCAAGCGCTACGGCCACATCATCGACCCCCGCACCGGCTGGCCCGCTGAACAAGTTTTTTCCGCTACCGTCATTGCCCCCACCGCCGAGCAAGCCGATGCCCTTTCGACGGCATTTTACGTGGGAGGACGCGAGATTGCCGAACGATTTTGTCAGCAAGATCCCTCCATTTCGGCCCTGCTGATAACTCAGACACGGGCAACCGGCGGCATCGAGCTATTTCCGGTCAATCTGGCGGATGACGGCTGGCGACGGCTGTAAAGCTTGCTGGCCAAGCCTCTGGCCGACTACCATCAATCGTGTTCGATCACTCGGCTGGAAGTCACTAGCGATGCGTTGGCCCTGTCCGCTACTCCTGATTTGCTCGCTAACCGCGACCGTCTCCGTGTCACGTGCGGCGGACGGCGTCGATTTTCTCCGCGACGTGAAGCCCATTCTGGCGCAGCGGTGTTTTCGTTGTCACAGTTCGCTAGAGCAAGAGGGATCGCTGCGGCTTGATAGCGTGGACGCCATCTTAAAAGGGGGCAACAACGGCACCGTCGTCGTGCCGGGGAAGAGTAGGGATAGCCGGTTGATCGCGGCTGTCGAACGCCGGGGCGACCTGAAGATGCCGCCCGAAGGCCAGACGCTCAGCGAAAGTCAGATCGCCACGCTGCGAATTTGGATTGATGCGGGGGCACAACCTCCAGCCGCTGGCTCGGAGGCCAAACCCGAACACTGGGCCTTCAAAAAACCGACTCGTCCGGCCGTTCCGCCCATCGCCGATCCCGCCTGGTCGGGCAATCCGATCGACGCCTTCATTGCCGCCAAACATGCCGAGCTTGGCATTAAGCCGGTGGGCGAAGCGCCGGCGAACCTGCAGTTACGGCGCGTTTATCTCGATCTGATTGGCCTGCCGCCGACGCCGGAGCAGTTAAGCGAAACGGACTATGAGGCTGTCGTCAATCGCCTGCTCGCTTCACCGCAATATGGCGAGCGCTGGGGGCGGCATTGGATGGATGTGTGGCGCTATAGCGACTGGGATGGCTACAAGGCGGAAGTTCGGGAGAGTCAGCCGCATATTTGGCGGTGGCGCGATTGGATTGTCGAATCGCTCAATGCCGACAAGCCGTACGACCGGATGGTGCAAGAGATGCTGGCGGCGGATGAGCTTTCGCCGCTGGATGGCGATGCACTGCGGGCCACTGGATATCTGGTGCGAAGCTGGTACAAGTTCAACCGCAACAAATGGCTCGACGACGCGATCGAGCACACCGGCAAGGCATTCCTGGGCGTCACATTCAACTGCTGCCGCTGCCACGATCACATGTACGACCCGCTCTCGCAGCGCGAGTATTACTCGCTGCGGGCGTTCTTCGAGCCCTACGACGTCCGCACGGACCGGCTGCCCGGCGAATCGGACACCGCCAAGGCCGGGCTAGTGCGCGTGTTCGATGGCAAGCCCGAGACACCGACTTTTTTGTTCGTTCGGGGCAACGAGAAGAACCCGGCGAGCGACGAGCCGCTGCTGCCGGCCATCCCGCAGCTTTTTGCGGAAATAGGCTGCAAGATCAAGCCGCAGAAACTGCCGCAGGTGGCGTCGTATCCCGGCTTGGCCGAGTTTATCCAAAAAGAAACACTCACTGCTGCCCGCAAGGAACTGGAAAAGGCACGAACCACACTCACTACGGTTGAGCAAAAATTTGCCCAAGCACTCGCTCAAGTGAAGCAGGCCGCTCCAGTTGCGGAATCGAGCGTTCCTCGCCCTGCACCAGCTCTGCACGACGCGGATTCGCAGCTCGCACTGGCTGCTGCAGCGCTGGTTGCTGCAGAAGCGAATCTGGCCTTCAACGAAGTGCGGCTGCTGGCCGATCAAGCGGCTTATTCGTCGCAGCCAGCCGCGAGCGCGAAAGTGCTGTCCGTTGCCGCCGGCACCGCCGAGCGCGACTTCAACCTGTTATTGGCCAAGAAAAATCTGATCGACGCGCAAATCAAGTTGGTTGCCGCGCAACGAGCCAAAAAGGAGGGAGACACCAAGACGACCGCGGCGATCACCGCTGCTGAAACGGCGTTAACCAATGCGATCAAAGCGCGCGGCGATGCGGTGGCCGCGTTTGACAAGACCGTGAATGGCTACACACACTTCACGCCGACCTATCCCGAAACGAGCACCGGCCGCCGCCTGGCCCTCGCCCGGTGGATCACATCGCCCGACAATCCGCTCGCCGCGCGAGTCGCCATCAACCACATCTGGCTCCGCCATTTTGGCACGCCGCTGGTTCCCACGGTTTTTGATTTTGGCATGAACGGCAAACCGCCGACGAATCAGGCACTGCTCGACTGGCTGGCCTGCGAGCTCATCGCCAACGGCTGGCAGATGAAGCCGATTCATAAGCTCATCGTGACAAGTCGGACGTATCGGCTGGCATCAACTGCAGGAATGACCAATGACCAAGCACCAATGACCAAACAAATCCCAAATCTTAAATCCCAAATCTTAAATTCCGCCGTGGCCGATCCCGAAAACCTCCACTACTGGCGAGCCAACCCGCGGCGGATGGAAGCGGAGATCGTTCGGGACTCCACGCTCTTCCTTGCCGGCTCGCTCGATCTTGCTCGCGGTGGACCCGATATCGATCCGGCCCAAGGATTGACTCACCCCCGCCGCAGCTTGTATTTCCGCAGCACCAAAGAGAAGAAAGTGGAGTTTCTGTCGCTCTTTGACAGCCCCAACCCGGTGGAATGCTACCGCCGTAGCGAGAGCATCGCCCCGCAACAGGCCTTGGCGATGGCCAATAGCACGCTCACGCTGGCCCAAGCACGATTGCTCGCCAAAAAGCTCATGGAGTCGCTACCCGATGCATCCAAAGACAACGCAGCCGAGCGATTCATTCAAGCAGCCTTTGTCCACATTCTCTGTCGGCCCCCAACCGCCGATGAGCTCGTTGCCTGCGGCGAATTCCTGGCGTCCGAATCCGCGGCACTCGCGAACACTGCCTCGCTTACCGCGTTCACTGCCGGCCCGGCAGCCACGGTCAATCCTTCGGTCGATCCAGCTCAACGCGCCCGTGAAAACCTGGTTCACGTCATGTTTAATCACAACGACTTTGTCACGATCCGATAGATTTCTGAAATAACGCAAAGGCGCAGAGACGCCAAGACGCAAAGAGGACGGAATTAAATGAAACAGCATATTCCTGCATCACCTTGCGCCTCTGCGTCTTCGCGTCTTTGCGTTAAGAGTCCGCGACGTCAATTTTTTTCCGACATCGGCATGGGTTTCACAGGCCTCGCCCTCGGCGCGATGCTGGCCCGCGACGGAATCGTGCATGGGATGGAGAATGACCGGGAAGCTGACGCCTCCCGCTCGCCGATTAAGCCCAAGGCCAAGTCGGTCATCTGGATCTTTCTAATCGGCGGGATGAGCCACCTCGAAAGTTTTGATCCGAAGCCGGAACTCAATAAGCACGCGGGCAAGACGATCGAGGAAAGCCCGTTCCAGGCGATCCTCGACTCGCCGTACTTGAAGAAAAACGTCCGCGAGTTCGTCCCCGGGCAGCACAAGGTGCAGCCGACGATCTATCCGATGCAGATTGGCTTTCAGAAGCACGGCCAGTCTGGCATGGAAATCAGTGACTGGTTTCCGCATCTGGCCAAGCACGCCGACGATTTGGCCATCGTCCGGTCGATGTGGACGACGGACAACGATCACGGCGCTCAGCTCCAGTTTCATACCGGCCGCCACGCGATCGAAGGCCCGTTTCCGACAATTGGCTCGTGGGTTCACTGGGGGCTCGGCTCGCTCAACGATAATCTGCCCTCGTTCTGCGTCCTGGGAACGCCGCTGGCCGATTGCTGTGGTGGCGTGCAGGGGCACGGCGCAAATTACCTCGGCCCTGAGCACACCGGCATTCAGCTTTCAAACGATCCGGCCAACCCGCTCCCTTTCGCGCAACCCGATAAGACCGTGTTTCGCGAGGAGCAAGCCGCGGAGTTTGCTCTGCTTGGCAAGCTCAATCGCCTGGCTGGCGTTGAATATCCCAACGATCCGGCTCTGGCCGCGCGCATCCGCAGCTACGAGCTCGCCTTTCAAATGCAGCGAGCGGTGCCCGAAGCCGTCGATTTGGCCACCGAAACTGCCGCGACACATTCGGCATTTGGCCTGGAACAAAAAGAAACTAAAACTTTCGCACAACAACTTGTTATCGCCCGCCGCCTCGTCGAACGCGGGGTGCGGTTTGTGCAGGTCTTTCACGGCTACAACGGCGGCGCGGGCCACTGGGATGCCCACGCCAACCTGCAAGCCGGCCACAGCAAGCTTGCCAAGGAAGTCGATCAGCCGATTGCCGCGCTGCTGGGCGACCTGAAGCAGCGTGGCCTGCTCGATGAGACTCTCGTCGTCATCGCCACCGAGTTTGGCCGCACTCCCGGCGCGGAAAAATCCAACGGCCGCGACCACCATCCCTATGGCTTCTCGGTCGCTCTCGCCGGCGGCGGCATTCAAGGCGGCATCGTTCACGGTGCCACCGACGAGCTCGGCTTCCACGCCGTCGAAAACCGCCACTACGTCACCGACATCCACGCTACCGTCTTCAATCTCCTCGGCCTCGACCATCGCCACATGGAAATCCCCGGCCGCAAGCGGCTCGATCTCGATTTTGGCCAGCCAATACGAGAGATCATGGCCTAAGAAGCAGCCGGCGCTACAAAGAGCGTAGAAAAGTACTCTGTACCGAGTGAGTACTCAGTACTGGAGTGACTTCTAAGAATTGCGGCCCGTATCTTACGCCGTCTCCGCGCACACGACCTTCGGCTGCCACGCAGCGGGTGCAATCGTCGAAAATTCTCTCGGCAGGCGGCTGGCGACTCGTTGCCCGCCGGCGTTGCCCAGGGCGTTTCTTAGAGCAGCTACCTGACCCGGCTCAAGCTGCACGGTGCTTTGCGTGAACCAGCCGATGCCGGTGCTAAACGACTGCTGCCGTAATTCCATCCGGCTGCCGTGATCAGTCGATTGCACCAAAACGACGAGCAGCCGCTCCACATCGGAAGCGGGAATCGCGGTCAAAACCGTCTCAGTGGAGAGCATGGCGGTTATCAGGCGGGAAAAAATGCGACTGGAAGTGAGACTCATTCTCAACTGCACTGCATTGTATGTATCGCCGGCCGCTTGTCAACAATCGGCAACCGTTACGAAAACACCCGAAACCTCAGCAATTACACAAACCCGCTGAGACAAGCCCAAACCGGCAGCGAGGGATTCGGCCATCCGTTTCCAACTCGCCCCCGATCGCCGCACCCGCCTCCCGAAAGTTTTTTTCCACCCTTTTCAGAATCTTCCCGCCTGGTGCCCGGCCGTTGTCCAAAATCCCAAGTGACCACCAGCAAAGCACTTGCGCCTTAACACAACCCTCACGAGCCGTTTGTTAAGCTAGCGAACCCTCGCCGCAAATCCTTGTACACTAGTCGTTTAAGGCCATTTTTTGGCGACAGTTGACTTGTCGGCTGGGATCGTTAAATTCTCGCCACACCACAACAGGTTGTGGTAGCAATAGCCGACGACCACAATATCTAGTATGCCAGGGAGGGCAGGCGGCTCGCCTCTGGCTGAATGGATTGTGGCCATTGCATTCTCGCAATCCGGTCGCTGGCGTCGATACTTGTTCAGTGTTATTTTGTTTAGTATTCTAGGATCTTGGCCGCGTTTTTGCGGCACTTTTCCGTCAGAAGGAGCTGTTTCATGGCCAGTAGCGTTTCGACTCGTCCTGCCGCGCGTGGAAATTCGAAGATGGATTCCCACCGCGAACTCTCCAAAGGTCTGAAAATCGACGCCGAGTTCTGCCCGGCCGATGCAGCCGACCCGTTCGACACCGTCCAGTGGGATCTGCGTTCCGCCCAGATCAAGGACGAAAACGGCAAGCTCATGTTCGAGCAGAAAGACGCCGAAGTTCCGACCTTCTGGACCCAACTGGCCACCAACGTCGTCGTCAGCAAGTATTTCTACGGCGAGAATGGCACGCCGGAACGGGAAAAGAGTGTCCGCCAGCTCATCCACCGCGTCACCCGCACCATTGCCGACTGGGGCAAGGCCGACGGCTACTTCGCCAGCGATGAAGATGCCGAGCGGTTCTATCGCGAGCTGACCTGGCTCTGCCTGCACCAGCACGGGGCCTTCAATTCGCCCGTTTGGTTCAACGTCGGCCTGTTCCACATCAACGGCGTTGTCGGGGCCAAGTGCAACTGGCGATGGAACCCCGAAACGATGGACGTCGAGCAGCCGGAGAATCCGTACGAATATCCGCAAGGCTCCGCGTGCTTCATTCAAAGCGTCGAAGACAACATGGAAGCGATCATGAGTCTCGCCACCAGCGAGGCCATGCTCTTCAAATTCGGTAGCGGCACCGGCACCGACCTCTCGACGCTCCGCTCGTACCGCGAAAAGCTGGCCGGCGGCGGCAGGCCCAGCGGCCCGCTTTCGTTCATGCGGGTCTATGACCAAATCGCCGCGGTCGTAAAGAGCGGCGGCAAGACACGCCGCGCGGCCAAGATGCAGTCGCTCAAAATCTGGCACCCGGACATCCTCGATTTCATTGAGTGCAAGTGGAAAGAAGAGAAGAAGGCCCACTGCCTCATCGAAAAGGGCGGCTACGAATCCAACTTCAACGGCGAAGCGTATAGCTCGATCCTCTTCCAAAATGCCAACCTTTCGGTTCGTCTGACTGACGAATTCATGCAGGCCGTCGATAAAAATCAGAAGTGGACGACGCATTGGGTGACCGATCCGAGCAAGGAAGGCCCGTCGTATGAGGCCCGTTGGCTCCTCGGTCGCAAGGCCGATTGCGCCTGGCACTGCGGCGATCCCGGCGTGCAATACGACACGACGATCAACAAGTGGCACACCTGCCCCAACAGCGGCCGCATCAACGCCAGCAACCCGTGCAGCGAGTACATGTTCCTCGACAACACGGCTTGCAATCTGGCCAGCATCAACCTGCTGAAGTTCCGCCTGCCAGACGGCATGTTCGATGTCGAGCGGTTCAAAGCCGCGGCCCGCACTTTCTACATCGCCCAGGAAATTCTGGTCGATCACGCCAGCTATCCCACGGCTGACATCGCCCGCAACAGCCACCAGTTTCGGCCGCTCGGCCTGGGCTATGCCAATCTCGGCAGCTTGCTAATGAGCGAGGGCATGCCCTACGACAGCGAAGCGGCTTACAGCGTTTGCGGTGCCGTCACGGCCCTGCTGCACGGCACGGCTAACCTGACCAGCGCCGAAATGGCCGCAGTTGTCGGCCCGTTCGATGGTTTCCACAAAAATCGCGAGCCGATGCTCCGCGTGATGCAAATGCATCGCGACGCGGTCGAAGAGATCAACCCGGCCGGCCCGGAATATCTCAAAGACGCCGCCCGCAAGCTGTGGGACGAAGTGCTCGCCCTCGGCAAGCGGGTTGGCTATCGCAATGCCCAAGCCACCGTGCTCGCCCCCACCGGCACGATCAGCTTCATGATGGATTGCGATACGACGGGCATCGAGCCCGATATTGCCCTCGTGAAGTACAAGCAGCTCGCCGGCGGCGGCATGCTCAAAATCCTCAACAACACCGTGCCACTGGCCCTGAAGAAGTTGGGCTATGACGATCCGACGATCCAGGGCATCTGCAAGTTCATCGACGAGCACGACACGATCGAAGGTGCCCCGCAGCTCGCTGAAGAGCACTTGCCCGTTTTCGACTGTGCCTTCAAGCCGGCCAGCGGCGTCCGCAGCATCAACTGGCGGGCTCACGTCCGCATGATGGCCGCGGCTCAGCCGTTCCTGTCGGGTGCGATTAGCAAAACAGTCAACATGCCCACCGACGTGACGCGTGAAGACATTGCCGATTCCTATTTCTGGGGCTGGCAGCTTGGCCTGAAGGCTCTCGCCATCTATCGCGATGGATCGAAGCAAAGCCAGCCGCTCAATACCAAGAGCGAAGGCACGAAGGACAAAGAGGAGAAGGCCCTGGCGATGCCCAAGCCGCGCCGCGAGCGCCTGGCCGACACGCGGAACTCGGTCACGCACAAGTTCAACGTCGGCGGGCACGAAGGCTACATCAACGTCGGCATGTACGACGACGGCCGCCCCGGCGAGCTGTTCATCACGATGGCCAAAGAGGGTTCCACCGTCGGTGGCATGATGGACGCCTTCGGCACCGCCATCTCCATGTCGCTGCAATACGGCGTGCCGCTGGAGGACCTGGTCAACAAGTTCTCGCACATGCGGTTCGAGCCGATGGGGCACACGACCAACCCCGAAATCCGCATCGCCAAGAGCATGGTCGATTACATCTTCCGCTGGATGGGCATCCGCTTCCTCGCCGGCTATCACGAAGCCCACAGCAACCTCAACCAGCCTCCTCAGGTGCCCACCGCTGAAGATGTAATCGACCATGCTCTTGGCGATGCGGATTTCAGGGTTGGTCGTGTGCCCC
>JANNTN010000886.1:0-8560 GCA_031394445.1 Anatilimnocola sp. | reverse complement strand
GTTCTGCAGTGACAAGCCGCGGCGTACCAAATTCAGCCTGGATTTGCCCGCTGGCCGCTGGCAGGCCGAGTGGATCACTCCCCGCGACGGCTCCGTGCAAAAACCAGCGCCCTGCTCTCACTCCGGCAGCGGCTGGCTGACGGAGACGCCTGAGTTCGCCGAGGACATCGCCCTTCGGTTGACGACCTGCAGCGAGGACTCAACTTCTCCAGGCGTAAAGTGAAATTGAGACTAAACTGAGGCCCGACAATCCCACGATAAATTGCCTCAAACGCATCTCACTTCCTGTCATGAGCACTTCAATCTTCACTCGGCTCGATTTGGTCTCGGTGCTTCTCCTCAGCCTTTTGACTGCCGAAGCCGTTGGCCAATCGAAACTCCCTGGTGCCCGGCCAGTCATTGACGCGGTGGAATATCCATCACTTCAAGCGGCGATTGATGCCGTGCCGCGCGATGGCGGGATGGTGCGGTTGCCACCCGGTGAATTGGTCATCACGCAGCCGCTCATTATCCGGCACGAAAATTTCCGCTTGGAGGGCGCGGGCGCGGCCACGCACATAAAAAACGCCGACACCAGCGGCCAGCCCGCAATCATCCTTCGCTCGGATGCATTCGACGAAATAAATCCCCGGCAGCGCAAATCGCTGTGGCGCGTCATGCTCTCCAATTTCCGCCTGACGGGAAACGAGAAGTCCGGCCATGGGGTCGAAGCCGTTTGGATTAACGAGCTATTCATCCAGGGCTTAACAATTAGCCACCACGGCGGCGATGGCATTCGCAGCCATTTCTGCGTTGAAGACATGCGTGTCAACGACTCGCTTCTCACTTACAACCGCGGTGCCGGCCTACGGGCTCAGGGCAACCACGACACGATCGTCTCCGCCTGCCAGTTCGAGGAGAATCGAGACGGCATCGTCTTCACGGACGGTTTCAACCTGACTCTTTCCGGCAACAACATCGATGACCATCTTCGTCACGGCGTCGTCATCGAAAACACGATGGGCTCGCTCGTCAGCGCCAACATGATCGAGCAATGCGGCGGCGCGGGACTCGTGCTGGCGCGCGACGCTTACGGGATCACGGTGACGGGAAACATCTTCGCGCAAAACTTTGGCGGGGGTGCCGACCTGCGGGACGCACACGGCATTCCCATCACCGGCAATACTTTCGTCCGCTGTAAGCAATTCGGCGTGCGCGTGTCGCCTCACTCTGGCCGCAGCGTCATCAGCGGAAACACGTTCGGAGACACCTTCGCGGGTGAGTGGCCACGTCAGATTGGCCCGCGCCGAGACAATCCCAACATCAATGAAGCCGCCGGCATCCTGCTGGAAACCACGCGGGACATCACCATCACCGGCAATTCACTGTCCGGGCTCGTCACCAAGCCGCTCACCAAGACCGGCGAAAATGAGCGCATCCTGTACGAGCAGAACCAGGCTGTCGCTTGCGCTGACGTCGAAGCCAAGCTCGCCCAGGCCCTTAGCACCGGGTTCCCCGCCCCGCTATCCAGCAGCGCGAGTGCCTTGCAAGTTGCCGCTGTGCTGCACGATGAAACCGCGCTCGCTGGCGCGCACGACATTGAGATACGCGACGGGCTGGCCTATGTCGCGGGCAAGGGATTCACTCGACGCAATCTGCCTGCCAGCGGGGTGTTTCCCTACGAGGCCGGCAAGGGCGGCTCGCTCGCCATCGTGGACGTGACTCTCCCCGGTGCCCCGAAGCTCGTCTGGTCCGCGAATAGTCCGCTGGCTTACGAAGACGCCGAGACGGTGCTGCCGCTCGGCAGCAATCGCCTGCTCGTCGGCACGCGCGACCTCTTCTTTTTCGATGTCAGTGACGGCGCGAAGCCGAAACAACTCGCTACTATCAAAGATCGACCGCGAGTGGACACCATCAACGGCTTCGCTCGCCTCGGTGACACCGTATTTGGCGCGAACAAACTCGGGCACATCGTCGCTCTGGATGTTTCGGCGCCCGACACGATCAAACTGCTGGGTTCTCGCGAGACGCGGGCCAGCGGCGAGCTGGGCTCCCCCCATGACGCGGCGTTTTGTGGCGACTTGCTGGTGATCGTTTCCCCGGAAGGCTTTGGGAGCCAAAGCCGGCCGGGCCGGCTGGGGGTCTATCGCGTGGCCGATGCCAAATCTCGCACGCTGTTGCCGCCGAACGAGTGGAGCCTCGTGGGCCGGCTCGAACATCCCCGCCTGGCCGGTGCTAATCGCGTGAGGACTCGCGGAAAGTTCGCCTACGTGGGCAGTTCGCTGTCGCAAAACAGCGACCGCACGGATGATCTACGAAGCAACGTCGCCGTGATTGATCTCACCGACCCAGAGAAGCCGCGTCTGCGCGGAAGCGTGGATTTTCCGGATGCCCGCGGCCCGAACGGACTCGAAATTACTGGCAACACGATCTTTGCGGCTGGCGGCCAAACGGTGCAGGCAATTGATGTCAGCGCACCGGAGATGCCGAACGAAATCGGTCGCCTGACCGCACCCACTGCCTTCCCCGGTGGTGCCGACGATGCTCACGATCTCGTGTTTGCAAACGGGCATCTCTTTGTCACTGCTCAGACTTCACACTCGCTCGTGATCGTGCGATTTACAAAATGATCTATTGTGTGCCACGACAGCTATGCTCCAAAATCGTTTCCCGGCTCCTTTATGTCATCGATACTACCCTCCTCACTCTTCGGAATTGTCTTTGTCTCATTCGCGACCGTTGGCTTCGCCGCGAATGATCCCGCGCCGCCATGGGAAACACCTCCCGGCTGGACTGAAACCCGCGGGGGAAGCGACGGCAAAGTGATCCGTGTGACCACGCTCGCGGCGCAGGGTTCCGGTTCGCTGGCCGAAGCGCTGGCGACGGCCGGGCCGCGCGTGATCGAATTCACGGTGGCTGGCATCATCGATCTCGGCGAGCATTCGTTGAAGATCACGCACCCCAACCTGACGATCGCTGGCGAGACGGCGCCTGCCCCTGGAATTACGTTGACCAATAGCGGCATAAGCATCACGACGCACGATGTGATTGTCCGCCATATCCGCATCCGTCCGGGCGCAGGCACTCGCGAGAAAAAGAGCGGCTGGGAGGTTGATGGCCTGGCAACAGGCGGCGGAGCGCACGACGTGATTGTCGATCACTGTTCGCTCACGTGGGCCACCGACGAAAACCTCAGCGCGTCGGGCCCGCGGTTCGAAGGTGCGACGCCGGACGAATGGCGGAACAACACGTCGCACCGCATTACGTTCAGCCACTGCATCATCGGCGAGGGGTTGCACGATTCCACGCACGCCAAGGGCCCGCACTCAAAGGGCTCCCTCGTTCACGACAATGCGAGCGACATCGCTATCGTCGGCAACCTCTACATCAGCAACGATGACCGCAATCCGCTTTTCAAGGGCGGCGCTCGGGGTGCCATCGTGAATAATCTCATCCACAACCCTGGCCACCGCGTGATGCAGTTTGCGCTCAACCCAGGCGAGTGGCAGGGGCACGAATGGCAGCGGGGCGTGATGGTGATCGTTGGGAACGTCGCCCGCAAGGGGCCCAGCACCGAGGCTGGGATTGCATTTCTCGATTCCAAAGGCCCCTGCGATGTGTTTCTTAGCGACAACCTATTCTTGGACGTTACCGGCGGGTCGCTGCCTGCCGTGCCGCAGTTTCGCGACGCTCAGTTGCGACTCAGCACGAGCGATCCGCGTAATGAACTGCGCCACGTCGATTCACCGCCCGCCTGGCCACCGCGGCTGAAGGCGCATCCCGCGAACGACACCGCCGAATGGGTGCTCGCGAATGCCGGCGCGCGCCCTTGGGATCGCAACCCCATCGACCGGAGGCTCATGGCAGAAGCGAAGTCTGGCGGTGGAAAGATCATCCATTTTGAATCTGAGGTCGGCGGTTTGCCACGGCCATAAGTGACTTCAAGCTGACTGAATTCAATGTTGGCCTGAAGCGTTGATCACACGAGCAACAATCTCGGAGTGTAGTTGCGGTATGAAGTATTGTTCGACAACTTGCAGATGCCGCCGTGGTAGGGAATAAATCGCGTCACAAAAAACATTGGATTGGTGCGCGGCCTTTCGAGTCAATTGAGCTGCGATCCAACAAATCAGAGCGATTCGCACAAAACGGTTGAGTACTCGGCACAATTCAGATCCCGCACTTGCGATGGAAATGGCAACAACCGATGATACTCAAGACAATCACCCGATTTTGCGTCAACTGCTTTTTTTCCAAACCGCCCACCCTCATCGGAACTTCTTCGAATGCGCCATTCTGCACATGGATGGATTATCGCGTTCGTTGCTCTCCTCGCCGGACTCCCGCCGGCGGTCCTTTGGGCGGAAGAGTCGGTCCCCTTCTCCCGGGTCGAGTCGCTGTTTCGCAAACATTGTTACTCTTGCCACGCCATTGAAGAACCGAAAGGCGAATTGCGGATTGACAAGCTCGATCCCGATTTTGTCAAAGACAGCGATGGCGAGCGTTGGCTTGGCGTGTTCGAGCGCCTCAAGATTGGCGACATGCCTCCCCAGGAAGCGCCGGCTCTTCAGCGGGAAGACCGCGAGTTGATGATGGCCTGGATCACGCAAGCTCGCCATCAATCCGCCCTGACGAAACACGACGTCCCAATCTTCCGCCGGCTGACGCGCCGCGAATATGAGCGGACAATGCAGGACTTGCTGGGCCTGCCGATCGAATTCGGGACCAGGCTTCCCGAAGACGGCAAATCTAAGGATGGCTTTCGTAATGACGGCGACGTGCTGCGGATGTCGCCGTTGCAATATGAGACGCTTCTCCAGATCGCCGACGAAGCCTTGACCGAGGCGATTGTGTCGGGGCCGCCGCCAGTGGTCCATCGTTATCGGATCAACGTGCATGAATTCCGTGTCGAGTCGCTGCCTAAGCCGGCCGATCATCCCGGGGAATCGTTCGATTACGAAAGCCAACCGTTTGACATCGCGATCATGCCCCCTCTTCCGCCTCCCGGCGGTGGGAAACGACCCAAAGTCGAGAGCCCGTACCCGCCCAACATCCTGCCGCCTTCGGCGATCGAGCGTTTTCGGGAAGCAGCCGTCAGGCCACCCAAGGACTGCGTCGCCCTCCGCATGCATCAGACGTTCCGCGGCGGGGAAACCGTCGTCAAAATCCGTGCCGCGTGCTTCAAGCCGGAACCTGGCGCCGCGTCCTCCCGCGTTCCAATTCTGACGGTCGCGATGGGATCGTCGAATTTTCACGGCGTCGAACTGAAGACCATCGGCGAGCCGATCGCGATCGATCATACCGATCTCCGCACTTACGAATTGCGCTGTCGTATGGAAAATGTCTCGGTTCCGAATCCGGGACCACTAAAAAACAAAAACGCCACCATCCTGGCCGCGTGGAATTCGGCCCAGACGATTGACGGCGAGTCGCTGCTGCCGCTACTGAAAATCGAGTCGATTGAGTTCGAGAGTCCCTATTTCGAAACCTGGCCGCCGAAGACACACACCGACATTCTGTTTGCCAATGAAGGGCTGGACGAAAAGGCGTATGCCCGTGAAGTCCTGCGGCGTTTCGCCACGCGTGCCTTTCGTTCTCCGCTGGCCGAAGCTGAGCTGGACAAAATCGTGAATTATTGGACGCGGTCACGCGAAAACACCGATTCCTTGGAAGCCAGCCTGCGGGAAACGCTCAGCGTCGTTTTGAGCTCGCCCCGCTTTCTCGGTCTTCCGGCCAGCCGCTCGCGCGGCGCGAACGAGAAGCTGACCGATCATGAGCTGGCGTCCCGGCTCTCGTACTTTCTCTGGAGCACGCTGCCTGATGAAAAGCTTTTGCAACTGGCGGCCGAGGGGAAGTTGCACGAACCGGCCGAGCTATCCGCACAGGTTCGCCGGATGATTCAGGACCGTCGCGGCTGGTCGTTCATCGAGCAGTTCACCGAGCAATGGCTGGAGCTCGATCGCTTGCAACGCGTCGTCGTAAATGCGGATAGCTACCCTGGCTTCGACGATCAGCTCGCGGCGGCCATGCGGCTGGAGACGATCCATTTTTTCGGCGAGGTGCTGCGCGGGGACATGAGCATCTTTCAGTTCCTGGACTCCGACTTCACGTGCGTCAACGACGTCCTGGCGGCGCATTACGGCATCCCGGGCGTCACGGATCCCACGTTCCGCAAGGTGAAGCTCGACGCGAGTCTTCACCGCGGCGGCATCTTAACTCACGCTGGAATCCTGACCGGCCTTTCGGACGGCAGAGACGGCCATCCGATCAAGCGCGGCGTGTGGCTGCTGCGGAATCTGCTCGACGATCCTCCCCCGCCCCCGCCGCCCAACGTGCCGGAACTCAACCGCGAAGAACCGGCGCTGAAGAATCTGACCATTCCGCAGGCGCTCGCCGTCCATCGCAACAGCACGGCGTGCGTGGGCTGCCATCGCAAAATCGATCCCTGGGGTATCGCATTCGAGGAATATGACGCCGTGGGCAACTGGCAGCGCGCTGGCCGGGGGGCAACGCTGCGCGAGAAGCGGACGCAGCAGCCGATCGAATCGGAAACGGAGTTGCCTGGCGGTGCCAAGATCAGCGGCCTAGCGGCGCTGCGGGACGAGTTAATCCGCTCGAAATCAGACGACTTCCGGCGAGCGTTAATTCGCAAGCTCATGGCGTACGCCCTGGGGCGGCGGCTGAACCCCAGCGACGCCGCGATTGCGGAGGCTTTGGTGCCGGCTCTCCGTGCTCGTGACGACCGGCTCTCCGCTCTCGTCGAAATGATCGTCGCCAGCGAGCCCTTTCAGTCGAAGTAAGCGATTTGAACTGCGCTCAGGAAGTTCGTCGTACTCGTTCCTCCCCTCGCCACTTCAGTCGAAAGCGTTCGAGCTGTTGTTCGGAGGTAATTGTGGATATCATCGTAGTCTGATAATCCACTGGAATCGGCTGAACCTTTATCATCCGACCTACGTTCAAGGTGCCCCACCATGGCCCGCCCTTCCTGGCATCTCGATCGACGTACGTTTCTTCGTGGCACCGGGCTGTCGCTGGCTTTGCCCTGGCTGGAAGCGATGGCGAAAGCCGAGGCACCGGCTGAGCGGCCAAAGCGGTTTTGTGCCTTTTTCTTTGGCAACGGCGTCGCAATTCCCAACGACAAATCGTCTGAATACCAATTCGAAGACGACAAATCCTCAGACAGCAAATCCGACCACAAGTCGTCTGGCACTGACGAGGGCTGGTCCTGGTTTCCGCGCACTGGGGGCTCGGACTATGAGCTGAGCAAACCACTTGAACCACTTGCCGCGTTCAAGAGCGACATGTCGATCTTCGGCGGCATGTCGCACCCTGCCAGTCGGCTGCTGGTCGGTCATAACACCGTCGATGTGTGGCTGTCAGGAGCCGACATTCGTGTAAGTCTGGAAAACTCGATCTCGCTGGACCAGTTAATTGCCCGGCACACCGGCGCCCACACGCGGATTCCCTCACTGGTGCTTTCCAGTAACGGCGGCATCGGCACCAAGAGCCGATCGACCACGATCTCTTTCGATGCTCAGGGTCGGGCCGTTCCCGCTGAGTCGAATCCGCGTCGCCTTTTCGAACGACTCTTCGAGCCCCCCGCCAGCGGCGACCGGGCGGCACGGGAACAAGCGCTGGCCTCACGTCGTCGGCGGGTGGATTTCCTTGTGGAAGATTCGCGCTCGCTGCGCAATAATCTGGGCCGGCCTGATCAACGGCGGTTGGACGAATTCTTGGAGTCGCTCAATGAGATTGAAACCCGGCTGGCGCGGGCCCAGGACTGGCTAGGCCAGGCCTTGCCGCAGGTCGATCGCGAGGCGATCAATCTCGACGTCTCTCCGGACGGACCGACGGACTATATACGCACGATGTTCAACTTGATCGTCCTCGCGCTGGAGACTGACACGACTCGCGTGGCTGCCTACCAGATCTGCGCCGAAGACGGCGTGGGCATCTGTGACAAATTCCCGACGATCCTGGGTATCGGCAACCGCGGACATCATCAGCTCACCCACACGGATGGCAAGAGAGAATGGTCGCAATACGACCGTTATCTGGCCGAACAATTCGCCTATTTTCTGGAGCGGCTGGCCTCGCTCCGCGAAGGGGAGTCTCGGCTGCTCGACAACACCATGGCGCTGTTCGGCAGCGCCACGAGCACCACTCACAACGCGCGCAACTATCCGACGATTCTTGCCGGGGGCACCAACCTGGGCCTGCGTCACGGCCAATTCTTCAAACACGAGACGGAACGGCCACTCGGCGATCTTTATGTCACCATGCTCAAGCGCTACGGCATCAACCCTGGCTCGTTCGCCGAGAATGCCGGCGAGTTTTCCGAAATTCTTGCCTAGTGCCTCACCCGTCCTCAATTGATCGGTAGAGGCGTTTGAGTTTGATGCGTGCGTCTGCGGTGGTAAATCTCCAATCGACGCGGCAGTGGGCGGGGTTGCGTGCGGTTTCCCAGGCGTCCACCTCGCTGGTCAGCAGGGGTTGGTCGGCCAAGCGGCGGTTCAAGCACTGCTTGGTGAGCACGCTCAACTCGGTTTCGGCCATGTTCAGCCAACTGGCGTGCTTGGGG
>JANNTN010000871.1:0-2702 GCA_031394445.1 Anatilimnocola sp. | reverse complement strand
CAAGGAATTCGACATCAAGACCTACAGCGACACGTTCATGAACTGGGCCGAAGACCTGGATGGTGACGGCCGGCAAGACCTGATCGTCGTGGACTTCCCCGGCGCGCCGACCTGGTGGTTCCAGAACCCCGGCAGCAAGGGTGGCGCGTGGGCTCGTAACCGAATCGTACCCGCGACGAACAACGAGAGCCCGCAGTACTTCGATGTGGATAAGGACGGCAAACGCGAGCTGATCTATGGCGACGGCACGAACCGGCTGGCAATGGCTCGCCCCGGCGCGACTCCGCTCGTCGAATGGTCCGCCACCCGCGTAGCCGCTCCTGGTGAAGTCGATATGCAAAAGTTCTATCACAGCCTCGGCATCGGCGACATCAACGGCGACGGAAAAAATGACCTTGTCGTCCCGCACGGCTGGTGGGAAGCACCCGCCAAGCAAACCAGCGATACCTGGCCCTTCCATGCCGCTCCGCTGGGCGAAGCCCAGGCTCAGATGCAAATCTATGACTTCGACGGCGACGGCGACGCCGACGTGCTCGGCTCATCGGCTCATCGTCGGGGCATCTGGTGGTACGAACAACAGCCGGAAGGGAAGTGGGAGAAGCACGAGATCGACAGCAGCATCGCCCAGACACACGCGCTGGTGCTGGCCGACATCAACGGCGACGGCCTTCCCGATTTCGTCACCGGCAAACGCTACTACGCCCACAACGGCCGCGACCCCGGCGAAGACGAAGCCCCCGAAATCGCCTGGTATGAGCTAAAGCGGGATGGCGGCAAGCCCGCCTGGGCCAAACACGTTTTCGATGGCGACAGCGGCGTCGGCACCGCCTTCGAAGTCCACGACATGAACGCCGACGGCCTCCTCGACGTCATCGTCGCCAACAAGCACGGAGTGTATTATTTCGAGCAACAACGGACGGCGGAATAGCGACAAGAATGAACAGAAGCTAACAAAGGAAACGAAGGAAGCAAACATTCTTTGTTGCCTTCGTTTCCTTCTGTTCAAATTGCCTTGGTTCGACGGAACAGCACATGCCCGACAATAGTCAAGTTTTTCTCGCCATCGACCTCGGTGCTTCCGGCGGCCGCGTCGTAGCTGGCCTGTTCGATGGAAAGCAGTTATCGCTCGAAGAGGTTTATCGCTTCGACAATGGCGGCGTCCATGCGGCTCAGCACATGCACTGGCCGTTGATTAGCCTGTGGCAGCATGTCACCCGCGGCTTACGGGCTGCCAGCAAGCTCTATCCGGGTCAGATCGCCAGTGTCGGCGTTGATACCTGGGGGGTCGATTTCGGCCTCTTGGATAAAAACGACGAGCTGCTCGGCATCCCGCACCACTACCGCGACCGCCGCACCGTGGGCATCCTCGACAAGGCCTTCGCGGTCGTCCCGCGCGACGATATTTTTCAGGCCACCGGCCTTCAGTTCATGGAGTTCAACACGCTCTATCAACTGCTGGCGATGAAGCTGGCGAAATCCCCCACGCTGGAGATCGCCCACTCCTTCTTGATGATGCCAGACCTGTTTCACTGGCTGCTGACCGGCGTGAAGTCCAACGAAGCGACCAACGCCTCGACGACGCAGTTCTTCAACCCCAAAACAAAAACCTGGGCCACCGACCTGCTTGGCCGTTTCAATCTGCCCACTCAAATTCTCGGCAACATCATCCAGCCCGGCACGCGGCTGGGCAAAATTCAAGCCTCCGTCGCCGAAGATACCGGCCTGGCGGGCGTCCAGGTAATCGTGCCCGGCACGCACGACACGGCCAGCGCCGTGGCGGCGGTTCCGGCCGCGAGCAAAGCGGGGGCAAAACCCGACTGGTGCTACATCAGCAGCGGCACCTGGTCGCTGATGGGGGTCGAAACGCCGCAGCCGATCATCAACCAACGCTGCTACGACCTCAATTTTACGAACGAAGGCGGTGTCGGTGGCACCACCCGGCTGCTGAAAAACATCGCCGGCCTCTGGCTCGTCCAAGAGTGCCGCCGTGTCTGGAAAGAAGCCGGCCTCGAATACGGCTTCGAAGACCTGATGGACAAAGCGGCCAAATCGCCCCTGCACGCCGCCCTCATCAACCCCGACCACCCTGGCTTTGTCGCCCCCAAGGACATGCCAGCCGCGATTCGCGATTATTGCGCCTACACCAGCCAAGACCCGCCCGAAAGCGAGGGGGCCGTCGTGCGAACGGCGCTCGAAAGCCTCGCCCTCCGCTATCGCATGGTCCTGGGCTATTTGGAAGAGTTGATCGGCGGCCGCATCGAAACCATTCACATCGTCGGCGGCGGCGCGAAGAACGCCCTCCTCTGCCAAATGGCCGCGGACGCCACGGGCCGCCGCATCATCGCCGGCCCCGTCGAAGCTACCGCCATCGGCAACCTCGTGACGCAAGCCATCGCCCAAGGCGCCATCGGCAGCATCGCCCAAGCGAGAGAAATCATCCGCGCCAGCTTCGAAGTCCAAGAATACCGCCCCCGCCAACCCGCCGCTTGGGACGAAGCCTACTCCCGCTTCCAAGAACTCGTCAAAAGCTAACCATCCGTCCGCGCATCATTCCTTCGATTTAACACAGAGACACGGAGTCGCAGAGAAATGCAGAAATGGGTTCCGTAATTCCACTTCTTTCTGCTCCTCTCTGTGACTCCGTGCCTCCGCGTCTCTGTGTTAAACAGTGCGACATGGCGTATCGAAAAGCGTTGACGATT
>JANNTN010000862.1:0-2381 GCA_031394445.1 Anatilimnocola sp. | reverse complement strand
CGAGATAGCCGATATGGCCGCTTTTGAGGGCTTCGGTGACGGCGGGAGTATCAACGAGTGCGCCGCGGCTGGTGTTGATGAGCATGACGCCGGCCTTCATGCGTTCGATGGCGGCGGGGCCGATGAGGTGGTGCGTTTGCGGAGTGAGGGGGCAATGGAGGGTGATGATGTCGGACTGGGCGAGAAGATCATCGAGCGGAACATAGCGGCCGAGGGGGAGGCAGTCGGGATTTTGGAACACGTCGTAGAAGAGGAGATGGCAGCCGAAGCCGGCGAGGATGCGGGCGGTGCAGAGGCCGATTTTGCCGGTGCCGACGACGCCGACTGTGCGGCCGTGCATGTCGAAGCCAAGGAGGCCGTCGATGGCGAAATTGCCTTCGCGGACACGGTTGAAGGCTTTGTGGTATTTGCGATTGAGGGCGAGCATTAGCCCGACGGCGTGCTCGGCGACGGCGTACGGGGAGTAAGCCGGGACGCGGGCGATGCGGAAGCCGAGGCGGTGGCAGGCTTCGAGATCGACCTGGTTGAAGCCGGCACAGCGGAGGGCGATGAAGCGCGTGCCGCCGGCGGCGAGCTGCTGGAGCAGATCAGCGGTGAGGTAGTCGTTGACGAACGAGCAGATGGCGGGATAGCCGGCGGCGAGGGAAACGGTTTCGGGGGTGAGGCGAGTGTCGAGGAAGGTGAGTTCGTGCGAGGCTTCGGCAGCGGCGGGGGCGAGGGATTGGCGGTCGTAGGATTTGGCGCTGAAGACGGCGACGCGCAAGGGATGGCTCGTGTGGTAAAGAGAAGTTCAACCTCGGGATAAACAATGGTGGGCCGGCGCGAGCTGCGCTCTCTTGTCCCACCCTACAACGAACTATTTTTTCTTTTTGCCGAGTGGGGAAGAGGCTTCTGGTTCGAGGTTGAACGTAAAGGTGTTTATTTTACCGGATTCGACGTCGGCGGCGAGCTTGGTGGTGTGAGGGCTGCCGTAGCTATCGGGAATGGAGAGGCCTTTTTGGCCTTCTTCGGCGGCACCAACGGTTACCTTGTGCTTGCCGATGACGGCACCGTCGCCACGACGGACGGTGGTGAGGGTGAACTCGCCATTTTCGTTGGTGTTACCGACACCGGCGGGGCCTTTCTTGGTGGGAAGGAAGGTGACGCCGACATTGGAGAGGGGTTTGCCGCTCATGGTGATCGTGCCGGAGACGCGGGCGGTTTTGGGGCCGCCGCGGCCGCAGCCGAGGATGAGGAGGGCGAGGATTGTTAGAAGGAGGAAACGCATTCGGTGAGTGGTGAGTGGTTGGCGAGGAGGTGCGCGGTAATTAGGAGAAAGGCACGGCACACGGAGTGTGCCTGCTACACTATTCCCAGACGATGGTGGAGCCGTCGGCTCGGTCGGCGATGCCGTCGAGCATTTTGCCGTCGGCGTTTTGGTTGACAAATTTTACGGAGCCGTCGGCGACGGCGAATTGCGTTCCGTTGACGTGGGTGCTGGAGATGGCGTTGCCGGAGTCGCCGGTATTGGGCTTGCGAAACCGGACATCGGAGCCAGCGACAAAGCCGCAGAGGGACAGCATGTTACAAACATTCGAGCCGCTGCCGTTTTCGTCGGGTACGCCGACCCAGATCGCGCCGTTGTATTTGCGGCTGCTACCGTTGACGTCTTTCATGCCGTTAGGACCGTAGGACATTTCGGCAATGAGAACGGTGTTCGAAGTGCCGTCGGTGATTTCAGCGATGCGAACCGTGCTGTTGGGGCCAAAGACTCCGGTATTGGCATTGGGTACGCTGCCTGCGAGGACAGTAGCGCCGATGTTTTTTTGATCGTATAGCGAGCCGAAGACGGCGACGTAATTGGAGGCGGCATAGTCGAAACGATTAGCGTTGAGCTTGGGACCGGAATCGCTGCCGCAGCGGAAGATTTTTAGCACCGTTTGCGCGGGAACCTTAGTGGCCGCAGCGCCGTCGAGCCGGTTGACTTCAATGTTGAACATTTCGAAGAGAGGTTTCTGCTCGATAAAAGGCAGGATGAAGGTTCCCCAACCCCAGCCGGGGGTTCCGAAGGTGCTGGCTCCCGCCTTCGTGGGGTCGTTGCGGGCAAAGGCCGGGGGGAAATTTTTGGCGGTGTCGTGAAAGCTGAGCAGGGCCAGGCTGAACTGCTTGAGGTTGTTTTGGCACTGCATGCGGCGGGCCGATTCGCGGGCGGCTTGGACGGCAGGCAAGAGGAGCGAGACGAGGACACCGATGATGGCAATGACGACGAGGAGCTCGACAAGGGTAAAACCGTGTAGGGGCCTGGGGGAATTGGTACGCTTCCCCCTGGTAGTTCGCAGTTCTTGGCCCCTAACACGGAGATTGTCTTTATGTTGTACGACACAGCCGGTTTTCAGTCCTTC
>JANNTN010000858.1:0-2233 GCA_031394445.1 Anatilimnocola sp. | reverse complement strand
CGTCCTGTTCCTAGCCAGTCCTGCCGCCTGTTATGTGACCGGTCAAGTCCTAACCGTGGACGGCGGTATGACGGGGTAAAATCCGATGTCCAAGAACCGCTGACAAATCCGGCAAAAAGAGGCGTCATTGGCCCCTGAAATTTGCTCATTGGTCATTTGTCCCACGTCTTGACCCAAATTGTGGATTTCCTCTATCCTGTTCAATTCAATTCCTGCTTGCAATTAACCAACTTCGAACTTATCCAATTTTGAACCAGTCGCGGCTCGCGAGTCATTGGGCTCCCGCTAGCCGCCATTTACCTCCTAAGGAGGACGGTGATCGTGGCATCCGTCTCAGAACGTGTGATTGAGATCGTCGCCGAGCAACTCGGTGTCGATAAAGAAAAAATAACCCCCGAAACCTCGTTCGTGAACGATTTGGGGGCCGACTCGCTGGATACAGTCGAGTTGGTCATGGAACTCGAAGAAGAGTTTGACATTAACATCCCCGATGACGCCGCCGAGAAGATTCAGACAGTCGGTCAGGCGATAAAGTTCATCGAGGAAGCGCAAAACTCGTAGCGGCGCAAACACAGCAGATGAAACGGCGCGTCGTTGTCACGGGGCTTGGCACCGTTACGTCGCTCGCTTGCGGAGTAGAGGAGCTGTTCAAGCGACTCCTCGCCGGCGAGAGCGGCGTGCATCCCTTGCGCATTATCAATACCGAACGCTTCAGAGTGAAGTTCGGCGGCGATGTCTATGACTGGGAGCCGGAGCGCTGGCCGTTCGCGTTTATCGAAAAGCCCGATTCGTTCACGGAAAAGAAAGAGATCAAGCGGCTCGACCGCTTCTCGCAGTTTGCGATGGTCGCCGGCTATGAAGCCGTGATGGATTCGGGGATCAATTTTGCCAGCGAAGATCCCTATCGCTGTGGCGTGATTCTGGGCAGTGGCATTGGCGGCCTGCACGAAATCGAAGAAGGCTGCCAAAAGCTGATCGAAAAAGGGCCCGATCGCGTTAGCCCGTTCGTCGTTCCCAAAATGATGTTGAACGCGGCTGGCGGCAATCTCTCGATTCGCTACGGTTTGAAGGGCATTAACTATTCCGTCGCGACGGCCTGCGCCAGCGCGAACAATGCCATCGGCGATGCCCTGCAATCCATTCAGCATGGCGGGGCCGACGTGCTGGTGACGGGCGGAACCGAATCAGCCATTACGCAAATGGGGCTCGCCGGCTTTCAAAACATGAAAGCCCTCTCCACGCGTAACGAAGACCCCGCCCGCGCTAGCCGCCCCTTCGATATCGATCGCGACGGGTTCGTGCTCAGTGAAGGGGCCGGCTTGCTGATTCTTGAAGAATTGGAACACGCCAAGCGGCGCAACGCCCGCATTTATTGCGAGCTGCTCGGCTTTGGCGCGAGTGCCGACGCCGGGCACATCACGCAGCCAGACGACCAAGGCACCGGCGCCGCCCGCGCCATGAGTGATGCCCTGAAATCCGCCGAGCTCAACGCCAGCGACATCGGTTATATCAACGCCCACGGCACCAGCACGCCTCTGGGCGACAAAGCCGAGACACAAGCCATCAAACGCGTCTTCGGCGATCACGCGAAGCAGGTCAGCATCAGCAGCACCAAGAGCCAACTCGGCCATTCGCTCGGTGCCAGCGGCGGCATCGAAGCCGTCGTTACCATCAAAGCGCTCGTTCACGGCACCATCACCCCCACGATCAACCTCACCAATCCCGATCCCGCCTGCGATCTCGACTACACGCCCAACCACGCCCGCGAACGCCGCTTCCAATACGCCATGAGCAACAGTTTTGGCTTCGGCGGCCACAACGCCTCCATCATCGTCGGCCAATTGAAGTAATCTCCCGGCTCGTCACCAACGGATAGCCATCTTCCTCCCCTCCTCGCCCGGAGGGCGCACATCTGTTGCCAGGGACTTCAGTCCCTGGAAGGCTTGGAATAATGCCTGATTCCTCACCCCAGAAAACCAGGCCACAAAAAAAACCTTCACTCCCCAGGCCCAACGGGCCGCAATTCGCCAGCCCAGGGCAACGCCCTGGGAAAACGAACCACAACAAACTCTCAAGCCCCAATGGGGCGCGCTAACTATCGACCTTTGCAAATTGATTCCATAATCGCCCAGTGGTTCGCCGAGCCTTAGTTTGCGCTCCATCCAGCGCGAGCAGTTCGACGACTTCGTCCGACAAAACCTGCTCCGATTCGACTCCAATAATAGACGCCGGC
>JANNTN010000842.1:0-1568 GCA_031394445.1 Anatilimnocola sp. | reverse complement strand
CCAGCTTCGCGCGGTCGCGGGGGTGCGCCTCCATGCCGATTCGATCGGCTGCCAACTTCGCGAGCGTTGCAGTGACCAGTTCGCGGCACTCAGCCAAAGTCAGCCCGTCTTCTGCAACTGCGCTGACCAATGCATTGGGACGGCTACTCGGTGCCTCGGGTCGCTCGACTACTTCCACGACCTTCAGTACGCGAAAATTCTCGAACTCCTTGGGACTGAACTCCAAATGCACGCGGTGACCGCTATATCGCGAAAGGTCGTGCGTGATCCAGCGCGTCGGCAAATCGCTATCGCCCCCGGTTTCTTTAAGCAGTTCCGCGTGCAGCGGGCCATTGATCATCACATGCGAATCGACAACCGCATACACATGCCCAACGCCTTCAATCAAGTAATGCACGTAGCCATTCGTGAGCGTGAACGTCGGCGTCTTCAACGACCTTCCCGCACGTACCCAGCCACCCAGCCGCGCCGGATCATTTTCACTGATTTTGGCCATGCCCAGGTCGTCCCAAGCACGGTCACGTCGAGCGCAGCCCTCGGTCTCAACTGTCAACGGCGATTCCACATCGCCGGTGAGAATAATTTGACCCGACTGAGTCGGCTTATCTCCAAACAGGAGCCCATCAGCCATCCATGCGGCCGGCGGACAGTTTGTGTAATCGACAATCACGCTGGCTCCACGAAGATTCATTTCTGCGACGGCCAACTCATTGCGGATTTGATCGGATTGCTCCAGCAGTTCCTGGGCAAACTGGTCAACTCGCGGCTGGAGGGCCTGGGCCATCGCCGCCGCGATCCGTGGACGATATTTCGCACGAAGTGCCACCAATGAGCCTGCGGCCTCACGATCTTGATTCCACGTTTCGAACCGTGCGAGTCGATACGACGAACTCTGCAAATACCCCGCCAGCGAGTAATAGTCCCGCTGGCTAATCGCATCGAATTTGTGATCGTGACAACGGGCACACGCGACCGTGACGCCCAAAAACGTCTTGCTAAAGACGTCGAGCATATTGTCGATCCGGTCACACTCGTCCTTGCGGATATCGACAGGTGAGTGACACCACTCACCCAAGAACCAAAAACCCGTCCCGATGATCGACTCGTTGAATCCCTCTGCCGCATTCAATCGCGGCTGCGGCAACAGATCGCCCGCGACATGCTCGGCCACAAACTGATCGTACGGCACATCCGCATTTAGCGCCCGAATGACATAATCCCGATACTCAAACGCATTCGGAATCGTGTAATCAAACTCATGCCCGCGAGATTCTGCATACCGCACCAGATCGAGCCAATGCCGCGCCCAGCGTTCGCCAAATCGTGGCGACGCCAGCAACCGGTCGATGACGGCCTCATAGGAATCAGCGCCCGCGACGAACCGTTCAACATCATCGAGACTCGGCGGCAGCCCAACCAGATCGAAATACAACCGCCGAATCAACGTCCGCGCATCGGCCTCGGCTGTTGGCTGAATATTCTTATCTTCCAGCTTGTTCAGAATGAACCGATCGAGCGCCTCGCGCGGCCAAGTCTGATCTTGCACCGCCGGCGGTGCAAAATCCTTA
>JANNTN010000739.1:0-2671 GCA_031394445.1 Anatilimnocola sp. | reverse complement strand
CCTCGCAAAACTTGCCATTGTCCGTCATTCAAATCGCTGGGATATTGCTCGCTCATCGCTACGGCTCCGTCTTCCTTGACTTGAGAACCAAGAAGGCGGAGACGTAGCGTTTTTTATCCGATCAGGCAATTTGAAGACGGGTTCTTAGAACGTGTCTTCAAATTCAGTTTACGGGAGCCAAGCGGCGTGACATGAGTGAGATCATGGAGAGGTAGATCATGGTTTCGCTGGATTCGGTTGTACGCTCATAATCCTTGCTGTGCCGACGGTATCGGGCCAGCCAGGCAAACGTGCGTTCCACGATCCATCGCTTCGGCAGGACTATGAAGCCTTTTGTTCCCACGGGTCGCAGGACGGTCTGAAGGATCCAACCGAAAGTCTCCTTGACCCACTGGGGCAGACCATTGCGACCGTAGGCACTATCGGCAAAGAGGACTCGTAAGCGGCCCAAGACTCGGAGCTTCTGAAGCACGAAGCAGGCACCATCGTGATCTTGCCAATACGCCCCATGCACGACGACCGCCCACACCAGTCCCAGGGTGTCAACCGCCAGATGCCGCTTACGACCGGTGATCTTCTTGCCCGCATCGTAGCCTCGTTCTTCGCCCCCTTCCGCCGTGCGAATCGACTGACTGTCCACGATCGCCACGCTGGGCGTCGGCTTCTTGCCGCATTGCTGTCGGACTCGTCGGCAGAGAGCCTCATGGACTCTTTGCCAGACGCCGTCTCGACGCCAGCGCCAGAAGATGGTGTAAACCGTCTTCCACTTGGGAAAGTCATGCGGCAGTGCTCGCCACTGACAACCTGTTCGATTGATGTACAAGATCGCATTGAGAATCAGCCGCCGACAAATGGGCCGCCTGCCGCGCTTGGCCTGCTTGGGCAACAGGCCCCGCAAAACTTGCCATTGTCCGTCCGTCAAATCGCTGGGATATTGTTCGCTCATCGCTACGGCTCCGTCTTCCTTGACTTGAGAACCAAGAAGGTGGAGGCGTAGCGTTTTTTATCCTTTCAGGCAATTGAAGACACGTTGTACTTGTTTACGGTCCGGCACGAGGCAGGTGCAAGGCATGGGGTGAGGTCCGCAAGGATTGGAACCAAGCCAGGGGGTCGAGGGTGCGTTGGAGGGCGGTGAGTACGATCGTGGAGAGCGTGCTTTGGGCGGCAGCGCCGCGATCGGTGCGATTGCCGCCCCAGACTTTGCGGTTCACGACGGCCGGTCGAATCGCTTGCTCGCCGAGGTAGTTCGCCGCGGGCAGCAGCGTGTGAACCACTCCGGCGGTGGTCCCCCGCGGCAACGGCGCGAGAAAGGTGAACACCTCGCCCACGTGCCGCTCCAGGAACTTGGCAAAGGTCTCGTTGGCAGGATGGCTCTTGATCGGTGTGACGAGGTCTTCCAGTTGTCGTGTGAGCCGCGTCCGCCACCAGGCCAGTCCCTGCACGGAAAGTTGTTCCCCGACAAACCGGTCGCGAACCGCCAGGCCGCGGCGGAGCAGCGACTGTACGGCGCGGGGAAAGCGCACGGCACCGCCGGTCGCGGACTCGATGAGTTCGCTACACCGCTTGGACAAGTGCGTGAGGCATTGTTGATGCTCGGCCCGGCGGAATTTGTCGTAGGCGACCCAGCCGTCGTGGATCAGTCGGCCGACGTAGTCCAGGCCGAGCAGAGCGGCCAAGGGTTCGTGGCCGCGACCGCGCTCGACTTGGACCACCGTTTCCGTCGCGCCCACCGCCACATGCAACCAGGCCGAATGACCGCCGATCCGCCAGCCCGTCTCGTCGGGCACGACGTAGGGCGAGCCGCGAATCTGCTGGCGAATCTCCGCCACGGCCGGCTCGGCCAGCTGCGCCGTGCGGAGCATCGAACGACAACTCGTCGCCCGGCCGAGCGTCAGTCCGAACACGCGACTGAAGAACTCTTGGACCTTGCCGTGCGACAATCCCAGGCGTTTGTTGAGCCAGGCGAGCAAGGCATGGGTCTTTGCGCCGAGTTGCACGCGGGCTGCGCCCAGCGCGTCGGAAGTTTGCAACGGATGGCGACCCTGCACCCGCTGGCGGCAGCCCGAACAGCGTCCCACCTGCACGACGAACTTCCTCTGCACCACTTGGCAGACCACCTCGGTTTGAAACTGCTCGGCCGTGTGCGTCGCGGTGAGATGCTGGCCGCCGCAGTGCGGACAGGTCGCAGGCAACTCGGCGTGATGGGTTTCGTCGATCTGCTCGGGCTCCGCCCGGCTGAACTGCGTGCCATAGTCATCGCCCGGCTTGCGGCCCGGACGTTTCGGCTTGGGCTGCGGCGTTCCTTTGGAAAACGGACCCGCCTGCCGCTTGCCCGCACGCCGCAGTTCCTCGATGATCCGCGTCAACTCCGCGACCTTCGCCTCCAGCGTTGCCACCTGCTTCTGCAACGCCCGACAGCCAGGGCACTCGGGATTCGCTTGCTCGCCATGATGGCCTCAGACTACACTCCCTCCTCAAAGGGCGCTAGCCCAATCCGCCGGTAAACAAGCACGCTCTCGGTTCTGCGAAAGGAAGAGGGAAGTGCAAAGGCCTTAGTGACAAAGAGTTGAGTCCCTCGTCGTGGCTCGAACTGGTGCGCAGCTTGATCGGCCAATAGGGCCATACCAGGGGCTTGTTCTCCTGCTCAGGCGGTTGGGGCAGCAACTCGAAC
>JANNTN010000799.1:0-2702 GCA_031394445.1 Anatilimnocola sp. | reverse complement strand
GTGGTACGTCCCGCAAATCCATAGGTGAAGGCACCCGGTCGCGGACTCAGCACTTGCACTTCAGCACCTACCGCGGGGCGGTTGAACGCCCGCGTCACCAGCGGCGGCGTGCCCGCCTGCAGGATCTGCACCACGACCGTCGAGGCCGGCACGGTAATGTCCACGTCCGCGACGATGATCGGCGAAACAATTTGCCCTTTCAATGCTTCCGTAAAGGTGACCGTGAACGGACCGCCGACAGCTCCATTCACGTCGATGTTTCCGTTCAGTTCGGAAATCAAGTTCAGGTTCGTCAGAATCTGCAGTTCGGTCGTGGTGGGACCGATCGAAATCGGCGCGCCCGTCGAAACCCCGTTGTACGAGAAGTCCACATTCGTACCGACGCCAGCAATTTCCTGCACCGCGTTGCCCGTGCCGTTGGCCATCGTGCCGATCGTGCCGTTGCCCGCAGCGCCAATGAATTGCAACGGGTTAACATTGACCCCTTCCAAATCGTTAATGAAAATCACGCCGTAAGGCCCGCCCGGCCGCCCGATAACCTTCACATTGTTCGCCAGGTACGGAATCGTGTTCAAATACGCCTGCATTTCCTCCACCGACGCGCCGACCGCGATCGTGGAGTTGCCCGGAGTCTGCGACAGTACTCCGCCCACCGTGATTCCCACGCGGTAATTGGCGACATTCGTCGGTGCCGTGATCACCTGCATTTCCCTCGCCACGACATTCGCCGGCAAAGGCGTATTGACCACGGTGATTCCGCCGCTGCCCGAAAAACCGGACACCAAACCCGCGCCCGGCACCGAACCCTGGATCGCGATGTTGGCCAATCCTCCAGTTGAGTCACCCGCCTGATAGTAAATCAGGAACGTCCGGCCATTATTGGCCGGGGCCGGTGCGTAGTTGCTCGTCCAATTTCCGGCTACGCCCGGAATCGAATCGAAGAACGATGCAATATTGGCAAACTGCGTATCTTGGCTAGTCGGCACGAACGTAAATACCGGGCTCGTATAACCCATGAACGACAACGTGTATGTCGTGGTCGCGATGAACCCACCCGGATAGGTCATCGTCTGGAACTGGCCGAGCGGAATTTGCACGTTGGCCAGCGGCAAGTTCGCATTCAAGAGCGGCCGCCCCACGGTGATCGGGCCGCCGGCACCCGCCGTGCCACCGGCCGGAATATTGGCATTATTCGCGTTCACGGTGATCGCCACGGTTCCGCCGCCGCTGTTCGCGGGCGGAATAGTCGCCAAGAACACATTCGGGCCGAACGTCTCGTCCAAAGCCGCTTGCAGATTCGCCACAAACGTGGCCTGCGTCGCGTTGAACAATACACCCAGTTCCGTCGAGCCATTCATCCGCAGCGGCACGCCAAACACATTGATCTGGACCAGGCTGTTATTCGCCGGCTGCTGCACGCCGTTCACCGTTTGCGTGGGAACGGTGATGTTTTGCGTCTCATCCCAGTAAGCCCGCGTTTGGTTGTTGAGCTGGAACGACACCAAGCCGTTGTTCGCCCCGCCCAGCGTGATCGTCTGCACTTCGCGGCCCGTACCCTGAATGCTCGTCACCACATCCGCGCCCACTGCACCGGCCAGCGTGTTGGTCACTCTCGCCTGAATCTTGGGCATATCGACGTTCGCCAGCGCTACGCCGCTGAACGCGATATTGAACACCAGCGGATTCGCCGTCGCCACACTCGGCGTGGTCACCGCCGCCACCAACTGATTGGGTGCATTGCCAGCCAGGTTAAAGGCGTTCAAAGTCGCGAAGATCGCCGTCGAAATGTTGGTTGCAACCGTCGCGGGTGCCGCGTTGAACGCAATGTTGCCGGTGGTCAGCGTATTACCGCTAGGCAGCCTCAAATCCAGCGTAAACGTGCCGGCCGAGATGCTGTTGGGGTTGCCGGGACGATGTGAGCCAAAAATCTTGAGTTGCTGCACTTCGTTTTCCGCAGTCAGCACGTTCGACGAGCCCTCGCCGCTATACGTCAAGTCGCCCGTATTGATTTGCGTGCCGCCCGAGTAGGTGTTCACGCCCTGCAAATTCAGCGTGCCCGGACCAGCTTTATTCAGCTCGTACCGCACCGCGGCCGCCGGAATGCGGAACAAATTCATGCTGCCGTTATCGACCATCGGCATGAAGCTCTGATTCGAGATTCCCGCCCCACCCTCACTGTCCGGCGTCGCCGCCGTGCCGCCCGGTGCAAATGAGAACGGGAAGCTGTTCGACACTCCCGCCGCACCGGCACCGGCCGTCGAAGCACGAAACTCAAACGTGTGCCAGCCACCATTGCCCGGACCAACGTACAACACATGGCTGGTGCGCAAATTGTTGTTCGCGTTGTCGCTGTTGGCCACCATACTCGGCGCGCTGCGGTTGTTGTTCGCCATCGTGGATGTCGGAACCACACCGTCGATCCGCAATTGGAAGCCCTGCCGAACATTGGCCGCGAACGAAACGATGCCGTCCGCGTCGAAAAACTCGCCGGAATAGACAAACGTCGAGTTTCGCGGGAATGGCAAACCAGCATCCGGGCTGCCGCCGTTAGTAGCCGTTGCGTATTCACCCAACCGCGGCGAGAGTTGTTGCGATTGATCTGGGCTGGTCCCGGTAAAGTTGATCGCCTGGTTGATCACGCCTTCCCGCAGGCCGGCGATAAATCCACCCACTGACGGCTGATCGACGATCGCCGCCGTGAT
>JANNTN010000791.1:0-3988 GCA_031394445.1 Anatilimnocola sp. | reverse complement strand
CCCGGGCGAAGGCGCCCAAATGGTCACCGTACTGGAGTTCCAAATCATGGGTTGTGCCACCCAGGCCGATCACCACATCGGGCTCGATCGCCTGCTCGATCAAAAAGCGATACGGCAAATGCGCCTGCGCGCCGCTGGGATTGATCACCGTGACGTCGTACAGGCCGTGCGGCGCATTCCGAAAATCGAACACTGCGACAATTCGCGTGCCATCGACAACCTGATACCGTACCGGCGCGATCTCGGCAAAGCCCGGCCGCACCAACTTGACGATCGCCGTCGGCGCAAACTGAGCCCCCAAAATCTCCGCCGTGACATACCGGCTGTCGCCACCCTGGTCCTGCACGATGTTCGTGATTTGAAACGGCAGAACCTCGGCAAGCAGCCGCACGGGCGTATTCGGCGCCGGCTCCGATTGCCCGCGAATCAGCACGTAATACGACCCCGTCTGCGTCGTGGGAATCAGCAATTCCTGATTCGCCGCGAGCGGGCCATCGTGCGAAAAATCGTACACGAGCGCGCTGGGCGCATCGCCAAACCGCACATACATCTCGTTCGCGGCACTCGCGGCTGAAGTCGTCAAGCTCAGGCGAATCGTCTGCCCCGCTTCCACATCCAGCCGATACAGCCGGCCTTGATTTGTGCTCAGCGACGTATTTTCGACGATGTTGGTCCGCAGGCGCGGCACGGTCACGGCCAGCGCCTCCGGCGCGGCGCGGGTGTTGTTTTGCTCTTCGACCGTTCCTTCATAAACCTCGTCGAACAGGTCGCTGCGCACGAGAACGCGATAATTGCCATCCTTCACGGCTGGCAACGTTGTGGTGTGCGATGCCGAATAGAACTGCCCGTTCGTGAGCGTGCCCGCGTGGACAACGCGGTCGAGCAACGTATCGTCGATGCTCCAGGTGTCGTCTGTCGAAAGATAAATCGAATCGGTCCACGATCCATTCGCGGGAAACTGCCCGTGGTTCGATACGGTCCAGTTCACTTGGATCGGCGAGCCCGTCTGCGCGCTGGCCGGAATGCCGATGCCATCGACTTGCAAATCGGCCGGCGGCGGACGATCGATGATGAGCGGCGCGCTGCTGAACGTGTTGTTGCCTTCCTTGTCTAACTCGAAGACATTGCCGCGTACGCGATCTGACGTGGCCCATGGTGGATCGGTGCTGACCAGCACATAAAACAGGCCGTTCAAGTTGCCGGGCATTCGATAGTCTTCATTGACCGTGTAAAAACCCTCCGCGGCGACGCTGCCATTGTGCTGGACCGAGCCCAGGTACCGGTCGCGAACCCGGTCGAGGTGCGGATCTTCCGACAGATAGACATAGTCGTCCCACTTAAGTTGACTCGGAGGCGTCGGTCCGGTGCCCAAATTGCTGACGGTCCAGTTCAGATCGAGAACCTGCCCCGCCGTTACATGCGTGGGCAGCGAGATGTTCGTCACTTGCAGATCGGGCGGGTTCGACAGCGTGACGGGCATCGGCTTCGCCGTGATGTTGTTCCCCTCGTCTTGAAATTCCAACACGCTGCCCAGCGAAGAGCCCGCTTCGTCCGAATACACCAGTACGTAGAAATCGCCAAAAATGCCTTCGGGCAACGTGACCGTGAGCGGCCCTCCGCCCGCACTCAGGCCCAAGTGATAGCTCTCGCCTGGGTCGAGCGCCTTGGGCGGCGTCCGTTGGAACCGCCCCAGCACGACATCGGTGGAATCGACCGACGCATCCCGCGAAAGGTAAACCGTATCGTTCCAGCGATCGACGCGCGTCTTCCGTGTACCAGCGTTCGTCACCGTCCATTCCAGCGGAATCGTCTGCCCCGAAAAAACCGTCCCCGTCGGCACGGTCAGGTCGCTCACCACCAGATCCGGCTCACGATAAGCAACCGGTAAGCTGCCGCGCCCCTGGTTGTTGTTCTCCAGTTCCAGCGTGCCACCTTCCCAGGCATGTGCGTTGTAGAAAAACAGCGGATGGCCGTCGTCGTAGGGGCCTCCCTGCCGGCCCGCGGGCGTGATCAGTGTATTCGGCGTTTGAAAAACATCCGCGAAGACATAGACATAGTAGTCCCCTTCGATCCCCGGAGGCAGCGTCACTTGTTGCGTATTCGTATAGCTTTCGTTGACCTCCAGCACGTCGGAGTGGTTGTGAATAAACGACCCCAGATAGGTTGCTCGGTTTTGACTGAACACCGGATCGCGCGATAAAAACACCGAGTCGTACCAAAAATCAGTCCCGTGCCAGACCGGCGCGTCGCCGACATTCTTCACCGTCCACGAAACGGTGACTTTCTCGCCCGAAAAAGCGGGCGGCTGCGGCACGACTGAAGTTACTTGCAAGTCGGGCGTCACCCGCCCAATATCGGTCTCCTCACTGGCGACATTGTTTGTGGTGTAAATTCCTTCCCACGTGTAAACACCAAAGCGAGCCGCTTCCCCGGGACTCTCGGCTTGCTGCGTGAAGCGGGCATTCGTCTCAATGATGATGAACTTGCCAACCAGCGCGGGCGAGAGAATCCAGGTCGCGCTGGCGGTGTAACTGGCATTCCTCACCAAGACACCGCTGTGTGCCACGGTGGCCAAATACTCCCGGCGATACCCCTCCGCGAGCGGATCGGGGCCGCTCGCGAGATACACCTGGTCGTACCAGAAGGAATCCTCGGTCGGATTGCTCCCCTGATTGGTCACCGTCCAGCTCACGGTGTAAGGTTCGCCAGCCGTGCCGAGCGCGGGCACGTCCAGGTCCGTAATCACCAGGTCGGGCGGCGGATTGAGCAGCACGGTGAGGGGCCGTGCTTTGAAATTGTTCCCGTTAAGTTGATTCGGGTCGTCAGGGTTCACATTATTATCGAACGTATCTTCGCGGATCGTTTCATACGCATTCGCAAACGGCGTGATGAAGAACTCGCCGGAAATGTGCTTCGGCAACGTCACCGTCACGGTCCGGTCGTAACTCTCCCCGACTTCCAAAGCCCCATCGTGCCGCACGGTGGTCAGCAAATAGTCGCCGCGGCCCGGCTCCGGTCGTTGCCGGCTCTTGCCCAGCCAAATCGTGTCGTACCACACGCTACCGTCGGTCGGCCCGGCCCCGCGGTTGGTCACCGTATAGCTCACCGTCAGTTGCGTTCCATCCACGGACTGGCTGTTGGCAATGACGTTGCTCAGCACCAGGTCCGGCGGCGGCAGCGGCGTGATATTAATCTGCACCGTGTAGAGATTGTTGTTGTCGTTGGGAAATTCCTGCACGTTGTTGGAGGCATCCGCCACGAAAATCAAAAATGCCGGCCCGCGATAATCCTTCTGAATGACAAAGCTGGCATCCTCTGTCCGGTAGCTATCCCCCGCGAGTCCTGCCGCGGCGAGCGCCGAGCCGTTTTCGACGCTTAGCAGCAGTCGATCGTCAACGCTCAACGCGTTGTTCAGCGATAGATAAACGCGATCCTGCCAATGCGGCGTTTGCGTCTTCACCGTTCCTTGATTGACGACTGTGAAGCTGACCGCGCCCGTCGTTCCCGCGCTCATCACCGCCGGAGCAGTCGCCGCGGAAATCTGCAAATCGGGGAAGGGCCGCTGGCTCACAACAATGGAGTCAGCCGAGATCAATTGGTTGTTCGTTTGATTCGGCTCGAAGATCACCGGAGCAAAGAAGAGCTGCGCATGCGCGACGACTTCGGCTCGATAGACCCCTTGCCCGATGTCGGGAAGCGTGATCGTCGCCGTACGATTGTACGACTTCCCGGCTTCCAGCCCTTGCTCGATCTGCGCGATAATACCGATCGGGTTTCCGCCACTGATTGGCCGCAGCAAAATCTGGTCCCACCAGTTGCCCGTCGTGGGTCCGCTGCCAACATTCGTTACGCTCCAACTGACCGTGATTGTGTCTCCGGAGGTGGCCGTATCGGCCGCAATGCTGATGCTCGTGGGCAACAGATCGGGTGGCGAAGTGAAGGTGACGTTCATCGGCCCCGACACACGCGTATTGTTGTTGCCATACAC
>JANNTN010000784.1:0-12922 GCA_031394445.1 Anatilimnocola sp. | reverse complement strand
GGCCTATCGCCCGTCGTACCGGTGGCAAGCAGACTCGATGTGGTGGTACATTAATGGCTCGATAGCGGGAGTGCGTGCCATTTCAGTCGTTTGAATTGAACGGACACGCGTTCGCCATTGACGCAATCTTCGCAAGACGCCTTTATTTGTCGCAGTGAGCCATGAGAAAAGTAAGGATCATCCTGGCGGTGGTCTTGATCATCGCCCCGGCAATCGCTGACGCTGGCGGCAAGTGCTCCGGCGTGAAAGGTGGATGCGGTCGCTCTTACACGCCATCTGTTCCCCGGTACGATCCGCCATCCCCAGCTACGACTCACGTAGATGGCTATTACCGCAAGGATGGAACCTATGTTAGGCCGCATACTCGAGGCGGCGCTTCTGCGCCTTCGGTTGACTTCCCGTCGATTCCTGAGGAGCCGAAAAGAGCAGTTCGCACGACTGCCAGGACATCCGCCAGAGTGACGGCTTGGAATGGTGAAGCATCAGACGATCATCGCTCCGCTGAGGCGGAGACTGTGTCTGTTGCAACATCTTCATACAGAACTTGGTCAGACAAGACGGGCAAGTTCACAGTCGTTGCCGAATTCAAAGGAATGGCCAATCAAACCGTTTCACTTCAAAAACCGGACGGGTCGCCACTGAAGGTCGCGTTTGACATCCTTTCGAAAGCGGATCAAGAGTGGATCGAAGATCGTCGGCGACATCATTGAGGAAGCAACTGCAATGGGAATTTTTGAGGCATATGCCATCACTCTCGGTTGGGCTATTGTCGGTTCGGTCGGCATGGGAACCGGTATCGCAATCGCGCTGAAGATTTTCGACTTCACCACGTCGCGAGTTGATGAGTGGGAGGAAATCAAAAAAGGAAATATGGCGATGGCAGTCGTTCTCGCCGCAGTGATTATTTCACTTGGGATTGTCGTTGCATCGGCTGTTCACCCGTAGGTGGATGCCAAATCCTAACCTACGTGAAAGTGCGCTGGTGGACGTTACGCCGCCACCGGTAGCGACCGCATTCGGCTAGTTAGCTCGCGGATTTGTTGTTCGTAGTGGCGGCGTTGGCCGTGCCAGGCGAGTTCGCGGTCTTTGAAGGCGTCTTGCTGTTGGTCGAGGGTGAGCTCGCGTTGGACGAGGGCGGAGGCTTGACGTTCGATTTCGGCTTGGCGTGAGAAGCCCCATTGCCGCACGCCGTCGCGGAGTAGCTCCACTTCCCGGTGTTGCTGGGCGATTTTCTCGCTGAGCTTTAACAGCTCGTCGCGCCGGCCGACGAGGAGTTGCTCTTCGATTTTGTATTGTTCGGATAGTTTTAGCCTTAGCTCGGCGATGGCTTGCGTGACCTCGGCGGGAGCAAGCGAGGCGGTGATTTGGGCCCAGAGTTGCTCGGCCAGCAGCCGCATTTCGAGCGATTGGCGGTGGAGGCGGAGGGCTTCGTCGCGCACTTGCTCGAGGCCGGCCTTTTGCCGCTCGATCCATTGCTGGCGGGCTTCCAGGCGATTGCGGCGGTCGGCTAATTCGTCCTCGGCCGTTTGACGCAGCTCGTCGATGGCTTGCTTCTGCCGGCGTTTTTGCTCGTCCCAGGCGATGCGTTCGGCAATCATCGCTTCGCGGTCGTGGTCGAGCGAGGTGGCTTGCTCGCTGATGAGCGATTCGGCGGCCTGCAACTGCTCTTCCCGCAGGCGCATGTATTCGGCTTGCTCTTGCTCGCGCTGCTCGCGTGCTTCGGTGGTTTCCCGCTCAAGCTGCTCGCGCCACTGGGCCGATTCGGTTTCGAGTTGGCGGCGCTCCGCATGCAACTGGTTGGCTTGCCGCTCGCGCTCTTGTTCCCAAAGCTGCTGGGAGTGCCGCAGGGCAGCGGCTTGGCGATCGACTTCAAAACGCCGCTCGCGCACTTCGTCCTCGCGGGTGCGAATTTGTAGTTCCCGTTCGCTCAACTCAGCAGCCGCGGCCTCAGCATCGACGATGGCCAGTTCTCGCTCGTTGCGCTCGTCACGACGGGCCTCCAACCGCTCGTGCAGCTCGTCCACCTGCTGCTTCAGCTCGTTTTCACGCTCTTGAAACGTCAACTCCCGCTCGCTCAGCCACAATCGGCTGACGCGGAGGTCATTTTCGAGCTGGGCCACGCGGGCGTTGAGCGTCGCCTCCCGCCGATCGACTTCCCGCAGCCGCTCGCGTAAATGCCCGGCGAGTTGAGCGACCTGAAGCTGCAATTGCTCGCGACGAATCTCCGGGTGTTCGCCCGCCACCGCCGCGATCATTTCCGCCGTCGGTTCTTCGACCTCCAGCAGCACTTTTTCCTGCTCGGCCAATCCGAGCGGCGCGGATGACCGCTGAGTTTCTGCCTCGGCCAGCAGCGGCGACCCATCCGTCTCTCGCGGCTGTTCATGGAGCGAATCGATCCGCGTGCGGCGTGGCTTTACGTTGCCGACATCGGCCGCGCCAATATCGACCGAAGTCTCAACCCCGCCTTGAGTTGCGTTCATGCGTCCGTCCTTAACGAGCAGCCTACGACCCAGCCACGCTAGCGGCAAACTCACCGCAATCGGCAAAGTTTATCCATCTCAACATCGGCACTCTCGTTTCTAAAGTTTGACAAGCCGGGGCAAAAAGTCGCCGGAACGCTGCTTTTGGCACTCGCTTGCAGCCGGGTGGCTAGCATGGGAGAATCTCGCGCGTCCCACCATTCGTCCCTCCCCACCCACGATCCCCGTTCATTCCATGAAAGTCGTCCCCATCGGCGACAAGGTCGTCATCAAGCGGCTCGATGCCGAAACGCGTACGGCAGGCGGCATCGTCTTGCCTGATTCGGCCCGGGAAAAGCCCCGGCAAGGCCGCGTGCTCTCCGTCGGGGACGGTCGCGTCTGTGCCGATGGCAAGCGCGTGAAATGCCAGGTGCAGGAGGGGGACCGCGTCCTCTTTACTGCCTGGGCCGGCACGGAAATAAAAGTTGCGAAAGACGAACTGCTGATCATGAACGAAGACGACATCCTCGCGATTATGGATTAGTTGTCATTGGTCATTTGTCATTGGTTTTGAGAGCGATTTCCGACTCCGCAGCGGCACTGAGCCATGCAACTCAACCTTGAAAACCAAATCACGGTGGTGATTGGCGGGGCCAGCGGAATCGGGCTGGCGATTGCCCAGGAGTTTGCCCGCGAAGGCTGCCAGGTGGCGATCATCGACAAGAGCGACCAGACCGAGGCTCTGGCCAGAGGCGTCGCTCAGGACTTCAAAGTCCCCGCCATTGGTATTCAAACCGACGTCACCGACCACGCCGCGGTGCAGACGGCTGCGTGGCGCGTCACCACGGAACTCGGCCCGGCCAACCATGTGATTTACGCCGCCGGCATGGGCTCTGGCAAGTTCGGCTTCCCTTTTTGGAATCTCGATCCCGGCGATTGGGACCGCGTCTATCGAGTGAATCTGCTCGGCGCGGTTCACGCCGGCCATGCGTTTGCCCCCACGTTCGTCGAGCACAAACGGGGAACGATGCTGTTCATTTCGTCGGTGGCCGGACAGATCGGCTCGCAGACCGACCCGCCTTATAGCGCGGCCAAAGCCGGGCTGATCAACTTTGCGATGTGCGCCGCCAAAGACCTCGCCCCTCACGGCGTTCGCGTGAACACCATCGGCCCCGGCATGGTGCAAACGCCCCTCAACCGCGGCGTTTGGCAATCGTGGAACGACAAGCAGCCCACCGACAAGCAACTCACTTACGACGAATGGGGCCTCGCCAAGGTCCGCCAGATGTGCCCCCTGGGCTGCTGGCAAACCCCCGAGCAAATCGCCTCCCTCATCGTCTTTCTCTCCTCCGACCGCGCCGCCACGATCACCGGCCAAACCATCAACATCGACGGCGGCTGGGTGATGCACTGGTAGCAACCTAACATTGC
Source organism: Anatilimnocola sp. (assembly GCA_031394445.1). Lineage (GTDB taxonomy): Bacteria > Planctomycetota > Planctomycetia > Pirellulales > Pirellulaceae > CAYLLN01. The sequence continues at coordinate 9,032 of JANNTN010000784.1, read as the reverse complement.
CTGTGGCACGTTGGCAAATTCGCATTTTGTGGGCTGCAGGACGATATTGAGAGCTCGGCTCTCGTCCAGCGCCCCATTCGTTGTTGGTGCGTGCCTTAGTCACTTAGGGAATTTCGCGTGGAGTAAAACCATGTGTCTGATGTTCGCGATTGCGCTGGTTCTCATGACTCTCTATGCCATGATGATCCTATTCCTGAAGACGGCAATCTTATTGCTGCCCTGGACAGCGCCGGCAACCTTGCTCGGTGGGCTTACGTCTATCGGATTAATGAAGCCGTTGAATTGGTCGCTTTCGTCGCGAAGGATTGTTGGGTTTGCTACGGCGGCCGCGCTGACGATTGTTTATGGCTATTTGGCGGTTTGGCTACTTCCGCCTGCTCCACCGGCACCGCGCCCTCGCCAAGTGGGCGGCGAGGAGCTTATCCGTGCGCTAACGGAGTTGCCCAATCCCGATGTCAAGGAGGAAGATTTTCAATCGATGCTCCCGTTTCACCTGGCGATCTGTGCAGGAATTTCTGCCTGCCTGGCGTCGTGCTTCATTTCCGGTCGCTGGGTTCAGCGTGAAGCAATTGTTGTGGCTAAACCGTTCTTGGAGCCAGATCCCGAGAAATAGCTGTTGTTACCGCACGACTGGTCGAATCTGGCTAGCGACGCGAAGCACGCCGCCCAACGCGACGAATGCGATAAACTGCTGGCGAGTGGTTGGAAGAGTGCTTTGCCGGATCAGCGTTAGCAATTGGCAACGTCACTTTCACCGCGGCGGCGTGCTGCTGGAGTGCGTGCATGACGATGGGCGCGACTTCCGGGCCGCAGCTATTCACTTCGCCGTATTGACCGCCGTCGCGGCCGTAGGCATAGGGCGGGGATTTGTCCCACTGCCGTTTAGGAATGATGTAACCGAGTTCGTCGTTTGCCAGGCCCACCAGCATCCACTTGTGCTGGCCAAAAATCGACGCGACCGTCGGCTCCAGGGACGCATCAGGAAAATCGACGTCGGCCTCGGCCGGCTCCGCAAACCGCCCATAGACCAGCTCGGGATATAGCTCGCCGGGAACGCATGCCAGATGCAGATCGCCCAGGCGGAGGCAGGCCACTTCACTTTCGATGGCGCTCTCCTCGTCGGCGCGCTCGGCCGTCATCGGTTCGCCTCGCGTCTGCGCATCGCCGGTCCACACAAAGCCTTTGCGCTGCATCACACCGACCGCGCGAGCCAGCTTGTAGAGCGAATTATGCACTGGCACGAAGATGGGCTCGGAGGACACGGAGAAGGGGGTCAGCGTCAGCGGCTGGGAGTTTTCGAGCGCATGGCTGGCCAAATCGGCAACTGCCTCGCCATATCGCTGGGCATATTCAAAGGAGCCATCGGGCATTTCCTGGCCCGCGTCGTCAAAAACTCTTTCCTTGGGATGCGTCATCAGCCCGCCAATGGCACCTGACAGATACACAATCGGGCACTGATACTTCCGCTCCAGCGAGGCGATCGTGGCCCACGGAAAATCAGCGGTGAGCAGTTTGTTTTTTGGCCCGAGCGACTCGGGATGGCAATTCCACTGCACGATCAGGCCCACCGGTTGATTGCCGCCGGCCCGCTGAAACTTCATAGCGCGGAGCACTCCGTCCCTCACGATCGGCAAGCGATTGTCGCCCAAGAGCGTTTCGTCCTCGGCGACGCCAAAGCTGGCCGTCACGGGGGAGAGCTTCTCGTTCGCCTCGTGTACGCTTTGGACGACGCGCTCCACGACCAGATCCAGGTATTCCTCATCCACGCCCCGCTGGAACGGACCGCGGCCCCAAATGCCAATGACATCCGGCCCTTCGTGATTGTGCGTGCTCGACACCAGCACATAGCGAAAGCCGGTCAGCTTTTCGCGAATGGCCTTCACCTGGGGATGTTGCAAGCCGACCAGATCGACGCAGCAAATGGCGATTCGCTCCGCACCATCCGCTAGCACCACCGTGCGAGCATACAGCGGATCATGAACGCCGGTTGCTTTGCGGTTCAAGCCATAGCCGGCGATATAGACACGCTGCTGCGGGCCAACTTCGGGCGTGATATCGACCGCAGAGAAGCCAACTCGCAATTGCGGCTCTTGCCCACCGCTGGCGCAGGCCGCCAGCGCGAGAATTAGGCCAATGGTGGCGGACAGCCGGAACATGAAAAGTCTCAACAGCGGGCACCGCCCTCATGCGGCACCGTCCCAAAGCGAATACTGCCTTCAAGCAAACACAGCGAGGAAAGTCGATTATAGCTGCGAAACACTAACAGTCCACGAAACGGGCGACCGCGAAACCGGGGCGGAAGAACTGGTCTTTGGGGAATGCTGGCAAATTTGATACTCTCAGCACCCCGTGTCCCGGCCCGAGGCGGCTGGTGCCCGTGACCTAAAGCGTTACCCCGACCCTTTTTATGGTGTAGGCATGGACCGTCAACAACTTCGCGAGACGCTGCTGGACGTTCTCGAGCAGGAAACTTGGGAACGGCCCGAGAATCTTTCGGACGACGTAAAAATCCGCGAGGGGCTGAAGCTCGACTCGGTCGATTTGCTCAGCGTCATGCTGCGAGTTGAAACTCAACTGCACATTAGCCTGAACAGCAAGGACTTCGAAAAAGTCGTGACCGTGGGGCATTTGCTCGACGTGATTCAGAGCAAATTGCCGGGTACACCGGTCAAGAAGGTGGCTTAGCCATTCATTCTCGCGACGCGAAAGCTGACATGACTGCTTCGTTGCACAAACAGCATGATCTTTCGGCTGCTCTGGTGGGCTGGGGAACCGCGCGGGCCGATTTGTCGGCGATCGCGGCGATGCGCAAGAAGCTGCCGGCGTGGGCCCCGCCCGATACACCGGGTCATTTCCTCAAATATTCCGATCAACAAACCGTGCTGGCTGTAGCCGCGGTCGATCAAGCGATTGATTCCGCGGGACTCGACCCCCAGCAGCTTCAGAATTGGTCGATCATCGCCGCGCCGCGATTCATTGGCCGGATTGCCGGCGTGGAAACGCTCGAACGCTTCGGTCGTGGTGGCGGACCGGCCATTTCGCCCCACGTCATTCCCCAACATTCACTGCACAGCATTTCCGGAGCACTCAGCATTTTGCTCTCCAGCCGTCAGCCAAATTTTGGCGTCGGTGGCACGGGCGATTCGCTGGCCGAAGGGTTGTTCGCAGCGCTCACGTTTCCCTTGGCCACGGCCGCGGGCGCGATCGTGGTGACTACCGCTTGGGATCCGGAACCACAGCTCGACGATCAGGCGAATTGCCTCAACACGCCGGTATGCCACGCTGTGGCGCTGGCGCTGCAAACGGAAGCTCAAGGAGAGTTCGCTGGCCGGTTACGACTCACGGTTGGCGATGATCCGCTGGAGACGCTTGGCCCGTTGCAGACATGCGAAAGCGCGGCTGACCTGTGTCAACGACTGAATACTCTCGTTGCTGGCGACGCGCCGGAAATATTTGGCTGGCGGCTGGGTTGGGGTGGAATGTTGATGTTGGAAGCTTGTGGACAGACTGCGCGGCTTGCGGCCGTGGCCTAATGCACTTTGCAAGGATGATTCATGCGTAACGGTGCGGTGGCAATCACGGGAGTTGGCGCGGCGACGCCGCTGGGGAGCGACTATGCCACGTTCTCGGCAAATCTGCTGGCCGGCAAATCGGCGGCTGCGGCCGTGACGGATGTGCGCTCTGGCGTGGAGGTTCGTTTGCCTGTTTGCCTGGCGGACGATCCGCCGGTTCCCAGCAATTGGACCGAAGCGGCGTTTCGTGCCTTGCCGCGCTCCGAGCAATTTGTGTTGTGGTGCGCCACCAGCGCGCTGCAAGACGCAGGGTATTTTGAGAATCGCGAGGGGCTGCGGATTGGCTTGGTGCTGGGAAGCGGTGGAGAACTGCTGCGCCGCTGGGAAGGCAACTGGGATGCGGGCGGGCGCGAAGTCCACTCCGGCGCGACCGATTCGCCGACGTTGGCGGAAACGGCGCTGCGGCAACTGCAACTCAAGGGCCCGGCGCTGACAATCGCCGCCGCTTGTGCCAGCGCGAACTATGCCATCGCCCAGGCGCGACAATGGATCAATCTTGGTTTGGTCGATGTTTGCCTGGCTGGCGGGGTGGAAACCGTCACTCCGATCTGTCGCTCGGCATTCAACAATTTGCGGGCCCTCTCACGCCGCGCCGATGAACCACAGAAAGCCTCGCGCCCGTTTGACGCCGATCGTGATGGTTTCGTGATGGGTGAAGGCGCGGCGCTAGTCGTTTTGGAATCGTCCGAGCAGGCTCGCCGCCGCGGAAAACATGTCTATGCCGAGGTTGCCGGGTTCGGCGCTTCGAGCGACGCGTTTCACATGATCATTCCCAGCAGCGATCCGGCACCGGCCGCCGCGGCAATTCAAGCGGCGCTCGACGATGCTGGCATCGCGCCGCACGAAGTGGATTATGTGAACGCCCATGCCACCAGCACGCCGGTGGGAGATAAAGGGGAAGCCCGGGCGTTAAAAATGGTTTTTGGTGAGCATGTGCGGAAGCTGCCCGTCAGTTCGACCAAAAGCATGACCGGGCACTTGCTCAGCGCGGCGGCCGCTATCGAAGCGCTCGCGTGCTTGACGGCAATTCAGCGCCAGCAGATTCCGCCGACCATCAATCTCGACACGCCCGATCCCGAATGCGATCTCTGTCATGTGCCGCACCGCGCGATCGAACGGCCCGTTTCGATTGCCATTTCCAACTCTTTTGGATTCGGCGGCAGCAACACGACACTCGTGCTGCGCAAGGCGGCCTGAGTAGAAACCGCCCTGGACCGTGACACCACGCTACGGTACTCTCCGCCCCTCTTATCGTTGCATTTTGTCTGGCCAATTTTTAGCTGGCCACTTTGTTGGCTCGGCGTTTCCTGCTTGCCGCAACCCGCGGCTGATCGAGTGTGATGTCGCGATTTTCCCGCTGGCAAGATTTGGTGCTACCGCTCTCGCTGATCGCGAGTGTGTTGGTGATCATCGTGCCGTTGCCGGCGGCGATACTGGATGTGCTGCTGGCGGGGAATATCACGCTGTCGGTGATCGTGCTGCTCACCACGGTGTATGTACGGACACCTCTGGAATTCAACGTATTTCCGGCGATGCTGCTGGCCACGACGCTGGGCCGGCTGGTGCTCAACGTGGCTAGCACGCGGCTGATCTTGACGCATGGCGGCAGCGACAAAATGAATGCCGCGGGCGGCGTCATCAGTGCGTTTGGAGAGTTCGTCGCCGGCGATCAGCTCGTGGTGGGTGTAATCATCTTTGTCATCATCGTGCTCATTCAATTCGTCGTCATCACCAAGGGTGCGACGCGCATCAGCGAAGTGGCGGCACGGTTTGCTTTGGACGGCATGCCCGGCCGGCAGATGGCGATCGATGCCGATCTGAACGCCGGCACGATCGACGAGAAAGAAGCCCAGCGCAGGCGCGAAGAAATCACGCAGCAAGCCGATTTTTATGGGGCGATGGACGGTGCGAGTAAGTTCGTCCGTGGCGACGCTATCGCCGGCATCGTCATCACCGTGATCAATATCTTGGGCGGCTTCGTGATCGGCGTGGCGCAGCAAGGAATGGAATTCTCCGAGGCGGCCGAGGTCTTTACGAAGCTGACGATGGGTGACGGCCTGGTGAGCCAGGTCCCGGCATTCTTGATTTCGCTGGCGGCTGGCTTGCTGGTTACGCGCAGCACGCAGAAGAGCGACCTGCCAGCGGAATTCATGGATCAATTGTTTAGCAATCCGCGGGCACTGGCGGTCGCGGCGGGCTTTCTCGGCATTCTGGTGTTCACGAATTTGCCCAAGATTCCGCTCCTGGTTTTGGGCACCGGCTGCGGCACGCTGGCATTGATTCTGACGCGGCAGGACAAGGCGAAGGAAAAGAAGATATTCGACCAGGCCAAAGTCGAATCGAGCAAGCCAGCCGAAGAGCGGATCGAGGACTTTTTGGCCGTCGATCCGATGGAGATCGAGATTGGTGCCGCGCTCGTGAAGCTGGCCAGCCCCAAATATGGCGGTGATTTGCTGCCTCGCATTACGGCGGTGCGGCAAGGAGTGGCGGCCGATATTGGCATCATCCTGCCCAAGGTGCGGATACGCGACAACATCCGCTTGGGTGAGTACGAATATCGCATCAAGATCGCCAACAACCCCGTGGCGCACGGCGAAGCCTATCCCGGCAAACTGCTGGCACTCGATTCGGGCGCGACGACGGGCAAGATCGCCGGTATCGAAACCAAAGATCCAGCGTTCGGACAGCCGGCGATTTGGATCGATGGCGGATTGGCCGAGCGGGCACAAATGATGGGTTATACGCCCGTCGAGCCGACTGCCGTGCTGGCGACACATTTACAAGAGATTGTGCGCCGCCATGCAGACGAGCTACTGACGCGCGACGCGACGAAACATTTGCTCGACGAACTGAAGAAGACGAGCCCGGCTGTTGTCGATGAGTTGATTCCCAATCCGCTGAAGCTGGCGGAAGTGCAGCAGGTGCTGCAAATGCTGCTGCGGGAAGAAGTGCCGATTCGACAGCTCAGCCAGGTTTTGGAGACGCTGGGCGATTACGCGGGCAAGACGAAAGACTTGGTTTTCCTAGCCGAGTATGTGCGGCATCGCCTGGCGCGCACGATTTGCACACGCTACCGCGACAACGAGAGCCGGCTGTTCGTGCTGACGCTCGATGCGGGACTCGAAGACAAAATCGCTGCGGGAATCGAGCACTCCGAGCGCGGCCTGTTCATTCGCACCGCGCCGCAGACCATCGAAAAACTGTGTGAAAAGATCGGCGCTCAGACACAAACACTCATCCGGACCGGCAAGCGGCCCATTGTGCTGGTCAGCCCGCAGATTCGGGCCGGAATGAAGCAAATGACGGCGGCCAATTTGCCGCGGCTGATCGTGATGAGCTACAGCGAGATCACACGCGATACGAAGGTCGAGATTGTTGGTGTTGTCAGTGAGGCATGAGGCTTGAGACCTGAAGCTTAGAATTTTATGCAACTTTACACCTATCGAGCTCGTTCACTTGCCGCCGCTATGGAGTTGGTGCGCGCTGAATTGGGGCCGGATGCCAGCGTGCTGCACACCCGCGACATCAGTTCCCCCATTTTGGCGCTCTTTGGCGGTCGCACGCTGGAGGTGACGGCATCGGACGAGGTGGATGTGCCCAGTCGCTTGCCGGATCAAATGCCCTCGCAACAGCAGGTTCCAGCAGCGGACCTGAATGATTATCGCCGTCAGGTTCGTCGTAACCTGTTGGCAGCCGGGGCTACGGAAACATCGCTCGTGGAGCGCCTCGCCACGACCGCACCCCGGTAACAAAACAACCTATTCGATTCATCCCCGCAGTATCATTCCAGCAGTCGGCAGTTTGAGATTCATGGCACACGATAACGTCTTCCGATCAACTATTCCCTTCTCGCGCGGAGCGCTAAACGCCGCGCGGCTCGGAGCGCGGTTGTTAGTCATCTCTGGCGGCAGGCCAGGAGTTGGTGCCACCACGCTCGCCGTCAAGCTGGCAGAAACATTGGCGACTGATGCGCTTCGCGTGCTCTTGGTCGATGCCGATTTGTACCGGGCCGATCTGGCCAGTCAATGCGCACTAGCGGCCACGCAAGGCATTGGCGACGTGTTGCTAGGCCGTAAAACGATTCACGAAGCGCTCCAGCTCGGCCCACACGGAATCCAAGTGTTGACCGGACTAGCCTCGGCGGAAATGCGGGACAAAACTTCCGACCGCGCGATCCAGCGATTCGTGCGGCAATTACTGACATTGGGACCACACGCCGACTGGCTGATCGTCGATGCGGGAAATCAACCCACCGAGTTGGCCGCACGGCTCTGGTCGATCGCGCATTGCGTGCTCCTGGTCACCTCGCCGGAGGCGGTTGCCGTAATGGATACCTACGCCCTCATCAAAACGCTGATTTCGCGATACGCGGACCAGCAACGCGTCTCGGTGGTCGTCAATCAATCGCCCGACGACGAGACTTCCGCCGACGTTCACCGGCGCATCGATCGCTCGTGCCAACGATTTTTGAATCGGGCGATCGAATTTGCCGGCGGATTGCCTATCACATCTCCAAATGCCAAGTCGCCCACTTCTGGTGAGACGGCGGATGACTATCTGCAATTTGCCGCGGCGGTTGCTCGTCTGATCGACGAAATTGCCACAGGCCCCGAGCTAGCACACGGACTGCGAGCAGCGGCTTAATCAGACTGCACGCGCGCCGCTGGCACTGCTCCAGTATCGCGTCCCTGGCATCGTGTCCAAAGTACAACAATCAACAAAAACCGATATTTTGAAACTGCCCCGAATGTTTGGCTTAAACGTCAGTGCCCTGAAAACCGATAACAGCGTGGCGCGGCCGCGTTGCACCGCGACTGCCTGGAATTTACTGGCAAACTGTAGCGATTACGCAAACTTTACTGGCAGCCTGAAGCCGAATCGATGGGACGATCGTACGCCGGAATTCTTGGTTCGTTGGCATTCGCCCTGGTCACCGTGCGCGGTGCGATCAGTGGTTGGGCCCTCGAACCAACGCTTCTGTCGGCCAGCGCATCGTTATTCGTTTTCGGGGCACTGGGATACTTGGCTGGGCAACTGGCCGAGTTTCTCGTAGGTCAATCAGTACGAACGCAATTTCAAGCCGCCATGGCTGCTTGGGAAACAAAACAGCAGGAGCAGGTCAAGGCCCAGCTCAAGAAATAACGCTGAATGCGCATGATGCGCGGCCAGCGTCACGTGCGGAACTACCATTCCACACGAGTGGCGAAACATCACGGAGGATCGCATGGCGACGATGACGGTCGAGAGACAGCTCGAAATTGACGAGGTCTGGAAACGCTTTAAAGTCGATCTCGACAATCAGGAGCTGCGCAACCTGCTGGTCGAGCAGTATCTGCCGCTGGTGAAATACAACGGTGAGCGCATCTGGGCCCGCTTGCCCGATGGCGTGGAATTGGACGATCTGATTTCGGCCGGCGTCTTCGGATTGATGGACGCCATCGACGCCTTCGACATGACGCG
>JANNTN010000780.1:0-28405 GCA_031394445.1 Anatilimnocola sp. | reverse complement strand
CGAAAATTCCACTCGCGCCCGCACTCAGTAATAACACCAACGGGCAATACTTCATCGCGATCTGCCCTCGCTCACCTACTCCCTATTCGCTACTCCCTACTCTCCCTCTCCCTCAATACCCCGCCGCCACTCCGTCCTTACGCGACTCCGTCGCCCCGTGCAGCACGCCCTGCTCCCAATCGATCAAAATCCCCTGATAGCCGCCAAAGGAGCTCGACCGCGGCACCCGTGTGATGGCGTGCCCCATACTCCGCAGCTTTTCTACCACACCGTCTGCCACTCCCTGCTCGACCGTCACGGAGCCCACTCCCTCGGCCGGCAATCCCGTCGGTGTCGCGCTGCCGGTGTGCATCGCCCGCGGCGAATCGCCCGCCGCCTGCACGTTCATTCCGAAATCGATCATGTTCACCAGCACCTGCACGTGCCCTTGGGCCTGCATGTCGCCACCCATCACGCCAAAACAAAACCACGGCTTACCGTCCTTCGTTACCATCGCCGGAATGATCGTATGAAACGGCCGCTTATGCGGCTCCAAGCGGTTCAGATGATCTTCTTCCAGGGCAAATAACGCCCCACGATTTTGCAGCGCAAAGCCCACATCGCCGGGAACATGCTTCGACCCAAACCCCATGTAGTTGCTCTGAATGAGCGAGCAGCAATTGCGATCCTTATCGACGGCACACATATAGATCGTGTCGGCCCGCGCGAGTTTTGGATCACCCGGCGGAACATCCGCCGCCGCGCGATTGCGATCGATCCGCTTGGCCTGCCGCTCACCATACTCCTTGGAAATTAGCTCGCTGACCGGCAGTTTGGCAAACGCCATATCGGCATAGAACTTGGCCCGATCCGCAAACGCCAGCTTCTTCGCCTCCACGAACAAATGCAGATGCTCAGCCGAATTGTGCTTCATCGCTCTCAAATCAAATCGCTCCAGCACGTTCAGCATTTCCAGCGCCGCGATTCCCTGTCCGTTCGGCGGCAGTTCCCACACGTCATAGCCGCGATAATTCGTCGATACCGGCTCAGTCCATTCGTCCGCGTGGTCCACAAAGTCGGGCAGCGAAAAGTAACCCCCGTGCGACTCGCTATACGCGACCATTTTTTTGGCAATCTCGCCCTTATAGAACGCATCGCGTCCTTCCGCAGCGATCAGCCGCAACGTCGCCGCCAACTGCGGCAACTTCATCACCTCGCCCACTGCCGGCGCTCTCTCGCCATTCACCAGAAAAGCTTTTGAGGCTTCCGGCGTCGCTCGCAGCGCGCTTTGTGCGCCTCGCCAATAGCCGGCGATCACCTCGGGAACCGGCGCTCCCTCGTCTGCCGCGCGAATTGCCGCTTGCAGCAAGTCGCCCAGTGGCCGCGACCCAAACCTCGCCCGCAAGGTTTCCCACCCGCTGACACACCCCGGCACCGACCAACTCAGCGGCCCTTCCGTCGGAATCTGAGTCATGCCCTTAGCCTTGAACACATCGCGATTGAGTTTGTAGGGACTTCTGCCACTCGCATTCAGCCCATACAGCTTCTGCGTCTTCGCATCCCAATAAATCACGAACAAGTCGCCGCCGATCCCGTTGCTCATCGGCTCTACCACTCCCAGCACGGCGTTGGCCGCGATCGCCGCGTCAGCCGCGTTCCCTCCGGCTTTCAAAATGTCGAGCCCCGCCTGCGAAGCCAACGGATGGCTTGTCGCCACAATTCCATGCTGCGCGATCGTGGCCGACCGCATCTGATTCGGATGCCGCGCCCGCCCATATCCGCCCGGTTTCGCCGCGGGCGAGCCATCGACTTCCGACTGCGACATGACAGGGGCGGGATCAGCCATCGGTGCGAAGACGATTAATAGCGACACCGCGAGAAAAAACGGACGAGACATGATTGTTGCTCTCGATGCATGGTCGCGCGTGAAAATGAGATCAATTCAACAACCAAGAATCTATCTTGCTGCTAGCAGAAACTCTATCTCCAGCAAAAAAACACGCATTCTGCCATCGTTTCCTCCACCCTGCTGCCGTCGGCGGCCGATGGAACCGATAAACCGCACGTCTCGATGCATGTCGCCGGAGCTAGCACAATGGCCGAGCCCAATCAGCCGATGACCTACCCCATTTCTGTTAGCTGCCCCGGCGGAATGGCTCGCCAATTTCGCGTTCAGGTCGCCAGCACCGAATCGCCCGAACTGTGGAAGCTCGTTGGCAGCTTTCGCGATTTCACCTCGGCCGAGCGCTGCGCCGCGCAACTCATCGATGCCGGCGAGCACACTCGCGTCATCGCTTGCACCGCGTTACCGACAGCCGCATAGTGCTTCGGGCAGCCGCATCGCCTCGCGGCTTACGCCGTATCCAGCATCTGCAAATTCGGTGCAATCGCCGTCAACTCCTCGGCCATATAGCGCTTCACCGCCGTCGTCGTCCGCAGCGTCAGCGCCTTGCGCAGCACCCGCCGCGAAATATCTTCGGTCAGGTGGCTCGCCAGTTCCTTCATCGAAGGAATGAACGCCGGGCTCATGCTGAAGCTCCGCAGCCCCATCGCAAACAGCAGCACAAACGCTCGCGGCTGACCGGCCATTTCACCGCACAATGTAATCGGCTTGTTCGCTTTGCGGCACGCCTTGATCACCATCGCCAAGACCTTTAAGACCGGCGGGGCCAGCGGCTGGCACAAGTGGCTCACTTTGGGATTGTCCCGATCCGCCGCCATCAGATACTGCACCAAATCGTTCGAGCCGATCGACACGAAATCGACGTGTGGCAGCATATCGTTGATCGAAATAGCCGCCGCCGGCACCTCCAGCATCATCCCCACGGGAATCTCGACGCACGGCTTATTCTCATCGCGTAGTTGCTGGTGGGCCCGCCGCACCATCGCCCGCACCTTCCGAATCTCCTCCAGCGTCGTGATCATCGGAAACATCACGCGCACCCGGCCACCCTTAGTGTGGGCATCGGCAGCCGCCCGCAAAATGGCCCGGAGCTGCGTTGCGAAAAACTCGGGATGCTCGAACGACAGCCGAATGCTCCGCCAACCCATGAACGGATTGGCTTCCTGATGCGTGTGCCCCAAGTACGGAACCGTTTTGTCTCCTCCGATGTCCAGCGTGCGGATCGTCACGTTCCGGTCGGGGCTGGCTTCAATCACGTCTCGATAAGCGGCAAACTGCTCCTCTTCGTCGGGCACGTCGGGATGCGTAAGGTAGATGTATTCCGTCCGAAACAGCCCTACTCCGCTCGCCCCCATCCCTACCGCTGCCCGCGCGTCGGCCGGGCTGTTGACGTTTGCCAATAGCTCCAGCGAATGGCCATCCGCGGTCCGCGCGGGTAGATCGCGATTGGTCGCCAGTTGATCCTTCAGCAGCACAAACTCGCGTTCCAGCTTCAGATACGCGCTCCGCTGCTCCGCGTCGGGATTAATCAGCACATGCCCACCACGTCCATCGACGATCAGGCTGTCTCCCGTTTTCACATGTCGCAAAATTCCCCGCAGGCCCGAAATGGCCGGGATGCCGCGACTGCGGGCGATGATCGCCGCGTGGCTCGTCTGGCTGCCGGCTTGCGTCACAATTCCGCGCACATCCAAATTGCCGAGCGCCACCGCATGCGACGGCAACAGTTCATCCGCCACGACAATCACTGGCCCCTGCAACAGCTTCTCATCGGGCAACTGCTGCGCCGACAAATGCGACAACACCCGGACGATCACATCGCGAATGTCGTTCAAGCGATCTTTCAGATACGCATCATTCGTGCGGGCAAATACCGCCGTGTATTCATCGAGCAGTCGGGCCAAACCGGCCTGCGCCGTCAGCCGATCTTTTACGATCCAGTCCCGCACCTTGCTCGAGAACACCGCATCGCGAAGAATCGACTCATGCACGCCAAAAATGGCGGCTTCGTCGTGACCCACCTGCTGCTCGACTTTGACCTGCAGCGCCCGCAGCTCGCCCGCCGCTTTCTCCCGGGCCTCTTCGAAATTCGACAGCTCGCCGGAGATCTCGCTCGCTTCCAGACGGCTCGTATCGGGATTCACGAAGATCTCGTGAATGCAAAAAGCGGTGCCAACGGCAACGCCTGGCGATACGGGAATTCCTTTGCGCATCTGCGTGAAAAATGTACCACTGCCAACGACCGTTGACAAATGCGGATTTTTAGCCCCGTTGCTCTAACTGCCTACTGCAACGGGTGTTAGGCGGCACGAAAGTGGCTGCCGCTCCCCCAACACGCCGCCATTCTACACTTGATACACCCCCACCCGAAATGGCTCTTCGCTGGCCGTTCGTGTGGCAACTTCCAGCGATTGAACGAGCACTTCGCGCGTCTGGGCCGGATCGAGAATCGCATCGACCCACAGCCGGGCCGCCGCATAACGAATATCCGTCTGCCGCTCATAATCTGCAGCCACCTGCTGGCGTAACTGCTCCAGCTCCTCCGCGTCCGGTTCTCGGCCTTGCTTCTTTAAGCTGGCGATCATCACATCGAGCAGCGTATTCGTCGCCTGCGCCGCCCCCATCACCGCGTTTCGTGCCGTCGGCCAGGCATAAATAAACCGCGGATCGAAGGCCTTCCCGCACAACGCATAATTCCCCGCCCCATACGAACCGCCGGTAATCAGCGTAATCTTCGGCACCCGGCTGTTGCTCACGGCGTTCACCAGCTTCGCCCCCGCCTTGATAATTCCCGCCCGTTCGCTGTCCCGCCCCACCATAAAGCCGTTCACATCCTGCAAAAACAAAATCGGCAGCCAGTCCTGATTGCAGTTCATCACAAACCGGGCCGCCTTCTCCGCCGAATCGACATAAATGACGCTGCCGAACTGATATTCCCCTTTTCCCGATTTCACCCGCTGCCGCTGATTCGCCACGATGCCGATCGGAAAGCCCCCCAGCCGCGCCGTGCCACACACCAGCGATTGCCCATACTCGGCCTTGAATTCATCGAAGCTGTTGCCATCGACTAGGCACTCCAAAACATGCCGCACGTCGTATTGCGCCCGCCCCTCGGGATCGATCAATTCATAAAGATCGCTTCCCGGCCGCGCCGGCTCCACCGCTTCCTTCCGCGTGAACGGAACTCCCGGCTGCGGATCATCAGGCCGCGCGAGTTCAATCAGCCGCCGCAATCGATCGAGACAAGCCGCATCATCTTTCTCGTGATAGTCGATCGTCCCGCTGATCTGCGCGTGCATCGTCGCTCCGCCCAGCTCTTCGTGCGAAACCTCCTGCCCAATCGCGCTCTTCACCAGCGCCGGCCCCGCCAGATACAACCCCGACCCCTCCGTCATCAGCAGCTTGTCGCACAGCACCGGCAAATAGCCGCCCCCCGCGACGCAATTCCCCATGATCGCCGCATACTGCGAAATCCCCGCCGCCGACATCACCGCGTTGTTCCGAAAGATGCGGCCAAAATCATCCTCGTCAGGAAACACATCCTCCTGCAGCGGCAAAAAGATCCCCGCCGAATCGACCAGATACACCAGCGGCAACCGATTCGCGAACGCAATTCGCTGCGCCCGCAGCACCTTCTTAGCCGTCATCGGAAAGAACGCCCCCGCCTTCACCGTCGCATCGTTCGCCACAATCATGTGCCGCCGGCCGCCAATCATGCCAATCGCCGTCACCACCCCCGCCCCCGGCGCACCACCCCAATCCACATACATCCCATCCGCTGCCCACAGCCCCAACTCCAACAGCCGCGATTCCGCATCCACCAACTTCGCTACCCTCTCCCTCGCCGTCAGCCTCCCCTTCCCATGCTGCCGCTCAATCGCCGCCGCCCCACCGCCGAGCCGCAACTTATCTTCGTGCTGACGCAGCTCCTTGAGCAAATCATGCAACGTCGTTTCCGATTGGGGAGTACTCCGATTCATGTTGAAGCTTCTAGCACGCGAGAGAACAGTCGTAGGCTATGCTTCAGCATAACGCAATTCAAAACTCCACCGTCAACGCGCCATTTCCAAGCAGCGTGAATTCAACGAGCGAAACCATCCCATGAAACGCGAAATTCCTTTCATCGTCGCTTCGCTGGTTGTGTTCGCCCTTGCGATGCAAGAACGAAGTGCTTTTTCCGCCGACCCCTCCACCGCCGCCGCCAACGTCAAACAAATCATCGCGCACCGCGGCGCACGAGCCGAACGTCCCGAAAACACCCTCGCCAGCACCCGCCGCGCTATCGAAGCCGGCGCGACAGCCGTCGAAGTCGATGCCCGCACCACCAAAGACGGCTATCTGGTCCTCCTCCACGACGCCACGCTCGACCATACCACGAGCGGCACCGGCCCCGTCAGTCAAATCACGCTCGCTGATCTGCGAAAGCTCGACGCCGGCAGCCATTTCTCGCCCCAGTACAAAGGCGAACCCGTTGCCACGCTGGAAGAAGTATTGAAAGAGTGCCGCGGCAAAATCGACGTCCTGCTCGACCTGAAAGAATCCGGCCAGGAATACAACCACCGCGTCATCAACCTCGTCAAACAGGTCGGCGATCCCGCCCACACGATCGTCGGCGTCCGCAGCGTCGAGCAAGCCCGTGAATTCCGCCAGCTACTGCCGCAGTCTCGCCAACTCGGGCTCATCGCCAAGCCCGAAGAAATCGAAGCCTACGCCGCCGCCGGCGTCGAAATGATCCGCCTCTGGCCCCGCTGGCTCACCGACGCCACCCTCGTCCCTCGCATCAAGAAAACCGGCGCAAAGCTCCATCTCAATGGCGAAACCGGCCTCGCTGACGAAGTCATTCCACTTCTCGTCCACTCCCCCGACTCCCTCTCCAGCGACCACCCCGCCCATCTCCGCAAAACACTTACGGAACTTCAGAGCGGCAAAACCAGTCTCCCAAAATAACTCCCCCCTTTGCGGCCTTTGCTCCCCTTTGCGCCTTTGCGTTAAGATCGAACATGGTTGCCAGCCGCGCAAGCCAACATTCACAATCCGTATCATCCCACGTAAGACCCATCCGCCGACAACCTACCCCGAAAGCCTCCGCCCGTGCCAATCAAACCTCTCCTCGCCTACCTGGCCCTCCTCGTCAACTTCGCAGCCCTCGCAACCGCCGCCGAAAAGCCCAACATCCTCTTCCTCCTCAGCGACGACCATAGCTACCCCTTCGTCAGTGCCTTCGGCGATACGAACGTCAAAACGCCGACTCTCGATAAGCTCGCCGCCGAAGGGATGAAATTCCACCGCTTCTTCACCGGCTGTCCGCAGTGCGTGCCTTCACGAGCTTGCTACCTCACCGGCCGCTCCCCCGTCGCCGCCCGCATGACTCGGTTCACCTCGCCGCTGCCGCGAGACATAATTTCCTTCCCCGAAATCCTCCGCGCTCAAGGCGGCTACTACACCGGCATCTGCGGCCGTTCCTACCATCTCGACGGCCGCCCTGGCGGTGACCCGGCAATCCAAAAGCTCTACGAAGAAAAGGATCTTCAAACATTTTCCGACCGCGTCGATTTCCTCAACTCCTGCCCCGACGACCAGGTCGCCACGCAAGTCACCGCCTTCCTCGACAAAAAGCCCGAAGGCAAACCCTTCTTCATGTGGGCCAATTTCAGCGACCCGCATCATCCCTGGACCACCGGACAAAGCCTTCGCCCCGACCCCGCCTCGCTCAAGCTGCCCCCCCACTTCCCAGACGTTCCCGGCATGCGCGAGCAACTGGCCGACTATTGTGCCGAGGTGAACCACATCGATCAAACCATCGCCGGCGTCCTCGACGTCTTGAAATCAAAGGGTCTGTACGACAAAACCCTCATCGTTTTCTCCGGCGACAACGGCCAGGCCCTCCCGCACGGCAAAGGCTCCCTTTACGATCCCGGCTCCAACGTCCCATTCATCATCCGCTGGCCCGGCACGGTAAACCCCGGCGGCGAATCCCGCGCTCTCCTCAGCGGTGAAGATCTCGGCCCCACCCTCCTCGCCGCCGCCGGCCTCGCATCCGACCCCCAAATGACCGGCGTCAGCTTTCTCTCGCTTCTCGAAGGCAAATCACACACGCCACGCAAACACATCTTCGTCGAGCGCGGCCCCCACGGCGGCGCGCCCGTCTCCGTCAACATGATGAGCAGCGGCTACGACCTCGCCCGCGCCGTCCGCAGCGACAAATACAAATTCATCTACAACTGCACGCCTTGGATTCCGTATTCCCCCGTCGATTCGGCCGGCGGCGAAGCCTGGACGCAAATCAAAGAAGCCCACGCCGCCGGCAAACTCTCCCCCGGCCAAAGCCGCACCTACTTCACCACCCCGCGGCCCGTCTATGAGCTCTACGACCTCACCGCCGACCCCTCCGAGCTCAACAACCTCACCGGCAAACCCGAGTTCGCCGCCACCGAGCACGAACTCCGCGTCGCCCTCACCGAAAAAATGATCACTGACTTCGACTACCTCCCCCTCCCCGCCCTCGACCCCCTCACCAACACCGAACCCAAAGCCGGTAACGCCAACAAAGCCGGTGGAGGTAAGAAGAAAAAAGGGAAGGGGTGACGTGGACTTGCTTACCAAGGTGTCGCAGTGATTTCAACGGCTCAGGAATACGAATCCGCCAAGAACGAGCTAAGCCATCTCGAAGATTGGCTCTCCCGCCTCCAGCGCGAACATCCCGCCCCCAGCCACGGGCTAAGCAAAGCCGGTATCCGCAAAATGATCGCCCGCTTGCACGAGGAGTTAGCGGTCTATGAAGGGAGCCAGGAAGTTCATTCCGGTTCCACCAGTATAACCTGAGCATCAACAGCGAAATTCTTTGCTCTGCTTATCCCCATGCGTTGGCGAACGCTCATCTTGTCTCTACTTGCGGCTGCCGTCGCCATCGACGTCATCACCCCTGCATATCAGGCTTTTAAGGAGTCCGAACGGCTGCATCAACGATTGACTTGCTTTGAATGGCTGCTCACCGTGCTGCATAACTACGATGATTCCTTTGGCCTACTGCATGCGAGCCTGCGAGCGCTAGCGAGTTTGTGGTCCCATGGGGCGGGGGATGGTGGCGTTGGGGCCGATGGGGCGCTGTCCGCCGACGGGGGAGACCATGCTGCCGGGGCCGGGTTGGGGGAGGATGCCGGTGTTGCGCGGTTGCTGACCGTTGGGCACGAGGGCGACGGGGCCGGCGGAGCGGGCACCGCTTTGCGAGGTGCCGGCGAGGAAGTTATCGACTTGCGAAGTTTCTCGCAGCCGATCGAATTCCTTGGTCATCTGCATGCGGAGCTTCTTTTCCTGAATGTCCTTGGTCAGCTCTGCGCGAACCTCATTGAAGCTCGTTTGCACGGGGCGGGTGCGGCCGAGGCAACGCAGGATGATGAACTGTCCTTCGACCGCAACGATGCCGGAGATTTCGTTCTGCTTGAGCTTGAAGGCTTCGTCTTCGATCAGCGGCGAACCGCCAAAACGACGAATCGGAGGAACCTTGCCACCGTTGGAGCGGGACGAGGGCTCGATCGAATACTGCTGGGCGAGTTCCGTGAAGAAGGGCTCGGTGTTGTTGTTGCGGGCCAAGTCCCAAACTTTTTGGGCCTGACGCATGTCACTGAACACGATCGCCTGCACTTCGACGCGTTCGCCGTAGTTTGATTCATAACCCTTCCGCAAATCTTCGTCGCTGACATCGACGCGCGTGCCGACGAGCTTCTTCAAAGCGACCGAGGGCCAGACGGCATCGCGAACGTAGAGATCGACTGTCGCGCCCGGCTGCTCGGTGACCGATTTCAGCCACCGCTCGCGGTCGGGCTTGCCCTCTTTGGTGACAAAGCCATAAGCATCGGCCGCGCGATCGACTTCCGAGTCGATGTCGTGATTCTCGATAGCCACGCGCTTGCGGTTCAGCTCTTGTTGCAGGATTTTGCGATTGATTTCGCCATCCAGCACGTCGCTGCCGTGCCGCGTGATGCACTCATCGCCCAATTGGGCCAGCATGATTTGGCGACCGTTGACGATTGCCGCCACGCCGGGCATCTGTTGTTGCTTTTGCAACTGCTCGGGGGAGCTGCCCATGATCAGATCGATTTTGGCTTCCTGCTTTTTCTTCTCAAAGAAATCGGCGGCGCTGAGGCGGAGCTTGTTTTCCTTGATCTTTTCCTTCATCCGGGCTTGCTGCTCGGCCAGTTGCTGGTTCGAGAGGAACTGCTGCGGCATGATCTCTTCGCACTTGAGGATGTAGAACATGTTGGCCACATGCACCACTTCGGAGATTTGCCCCGGCTTCAGGTTGAACGCAACTTGCTCGAGGGCCGGATCGCCCAAGTGCCGCCGAATCGGCGGGATGACGCCGTAAGCCGCGGCTACGCCGGGCTCGACGGTGAATTTCTTGGAGACTTCGCCGAATGAATTGGGGTCGGCCAGCACTTGGGTGCGGGCTTGCTCGGCTTTTTGCGGGTTATCGACGGCGATGAGGCGGCAGCGAACCTTGGCACCGAATTCCGATTCGAGGGCCTTGCGCATGTCCGTTTCGGTCACGTCGATCTCGGAGGCGACCAATTGCCGGAGGGCTAACATCGGCCAGAGCACTTCGCGGCGATATTGCTCTTCGCTGAAGCCGCGTTCTTCGCGGAGCAGCGCCAACCAACGATCGCGGGCCAAACCAAAGCGGCCGGCGACCTTGTCGATTTCAGCCGAGACGTCGGCGTCGGTGACTTGAAGTCCCTTTTGGGCACAGGCATCGGAAATCAGTTGCCGATTGACCATGCTTTCGAGCACTTCTTCGCCATAGCGGCGAATGCACTCGCGGCCGAGCTCTTGCCGCGAGACCTGCTCGCCATTCACGACCGCCATCACTTGCAGCGTGCTAGACGCCGGCAAGCCTTGCGACTTGCCTGGGGCGGCCGCGGCGGCTGGTTGCGCGCCGGTTGGCGACTGGGGCCGGGTGGCGGCTTGATTTGCTTGCGGCGCGGGCTGCGCGGTGGGGCCGGGCATAGCGGTCCGCTGACCCGGCGGCGGTAGCGGCTGCGGATTCACCGGCCGTTGCGGGGCCGTGGGGCTGCCGGCTTTCACTATCGGTGCCTGGGCGGCAGCCTGGGGATTGCTAACCTGACGAATTGCCACGCCGATGGCCACGACGGCAATCACGCCACCGAACAGCCACAGTTGGCCACGTTGATTTGTGCGCTGCGGGGCGCCGGAACCATCCATGGTTACGTTTCCTTCATCCATGATCGAAACTGGGTCTTCTCAGCTTTTGCCGCCAAGAAACGGCAGGCTGAGGTCATTCGCTTGGCGGCGAGTCTAGGAAAACCGGCAACTGGCAGCAAGGGAGAAAAGCGAGCGGTGCTAGCGTTGGGGCTGTCTGTCGCGCTATGCTTGATCGCGATACCTCTCCATTTTCAGGGAATTGCCGGATGAATGCCAACCAGACCAGTGAGCGACGACGCTTCATGATGGCGAGTTCCGCGGCAGTGGCAGCCGCGATGTTCTACGCTTCGCCGCGCGGCCGCTTGATTGCCGCAGAGCAAGCGCCAGCACCGACGAGATTTCAAATTGCGTGCATGACGTTGCCTTATAGCCAGCATCCGCTGGCTCGGGCGCTGGAGGGTATTCGCTCGGCTGGGTTTCAATACGTGGCGTGGGGCACATCGCATCGCGAGGCGGGAGAGAGCAAGCCGGTGCCGGTGATGCCGCCGGATGCACCGCCTGGCAAAGCAAAAGACTTGTCCGGGCGCTGTCGGGATTTGGGTCTGACACCGGTGATGATGTTTTCGACGATCTACCCTGAGGATGCCAAGGGTTTGGAGGTGCTGACTCATCGCTTCAAGCAAGCAGCCGCGGCGGGGATTCTGCACGTGCTGACGTTTGGGCACACCGATGGCAACAACCGCAAGTTGTGGGTCGAGCGGTTCAAGCAGTTGGGGCCGATCGCGCGCGATTTGGGCGTGGTGTTGGTGGTGAAGCAGCATGGCGAGACGGGGCAGGTGACGGGTGAGATCGTGCGCGAGGTCAACGATGCTGGCATTCGCGTGAACTATGACGCGGGGAATGTGATGGATTACACAAAGGGGCAAGTGAACCCGCTCGACGATATTAAAACGTGTGCGGAGTTGATCCACAGTTTTTGCATCAAGGACCATCGGATGTTTCCCGTCAATCAAGATTGCGGTCCTGGCCTGGGAGAGATCGATCACTATCGGTTGCTGGCTAATGTCGCCTTCACCGGGCGGGAGATGCCGCTGGCGTGCGAAAACATCTCTGCGCCGAAGCTTCGTGCCAGCAAGCCGGAGGAGATCGACGCGTTGGCGCGGCGCGCCCGCGAGTTTTTGGAGTTGGTGACGCGGGGGATTTTGAGTTAACGGAGGATGCGAAATGGCGAGAGGTCGATTTGTGGTTTTTGGCCGCGGATGAGTTGAGACATTATTTGGGCGGTGGCGGGGGAGAGGTAGAGGCCGGTGCGGAAGTGGCCGGCGGCGAGGTGGGCGTTGCAGAGATTGGGGAGGGGGCCGAGATAGGGGAGGCCGTCGAAGGAGCCGGGGCGGAGGCCGGCCCAGGTTTGTTCGATGGTGGCGGTGGCGAGTGCGGGAACGAGGTCGCGCGCGAATTCGGTGAGTTCGGCGATTGTGTCTGCGGTGGTGCGTTTGTCGAAGCCGACTTCTTCCTCGGTCGAACCGGCGAGGACGTGGCCGTCTTGCCGAGGAACTAAGTAGCGCGAGCCTTCGTTGATGACGCGGGTGATTGGCGGCTGCTCGCAGCGGAATAAGACCATTTGGCCGCGGATGGGAATGATGCCGAGGTGGATGCCGAGGCGTTGCAGGAGTTGTCCGGTCCACGCACCGCTGGTGAAGCAGTATTGGCGGGCTCGCAACGAGCCAGTCGTAGTGTGCAGCGACTTGATTTCACCGTTGGCGCATTCGATGTCATCGATTGCGGTGTGAGGCGTGAGTTCGACACCGGCCAACTCGCAAGCGGCTTTCAGGGCTTTTAGATGCCAGGGGTTGCGCAGTTGCGATTCGCCGGGAATGAAGTACGACGTACAAGGTGCGGAGTGCTCGGCAAACTGAATGAGGCCGGGTTCGATTTCGGCGAGGCGGGCGGGCGAAAGATGCTCGACTGGGATGCCTTCTTCGCGAGACAGGGTGGCCCAGGCGGCGAGGGAGGCTGCTTCGCCGGGGGTGCGAGCGAGGTTCAGGCCGCCGCAGCGCCAGTAGCCGTTGTCGATGCCGGTAGCGGCTTTGAGTTCGGCCGACCATTGTGGATGCAATTCGCACGCGAGGCCGCGAAGCTGATCGATGGGATGCGAATCAGGAGAATAGACGGCAGCCGGGAGAATTCCGGCTCCGGCCCAACTGGCCTCGCGGCCCATCTCTTGGCGATCGACGACTTGGACCGAACAGCCGTGGCGGGCGAGATCCCAGGCCAGCGACAGGCCGATGACGCCGCCACCGATGATTAGAACGTCGTGCATGATGGGCTTTACTTGCTCGCCAGAAGTCGCGCGAGGAGGACTTCGTTCACTCGCCCGCGAAACCGCTCTTTGCCGTCAATTTCGACCACAGGAACGCATTCGTTGTATCGCTCGCGAAGTTGAGGATCGGCGTCGATATCGACCAGGCGGGACGAGAGGCCGAAGCGTTCTAAAACGACGAGCGCCTCATCGCACAGGTGGCAGCCGGCACGAGTATAGAGGACGACGTTGGGCATTTCCGGGCTATTAGGATTGGACTGCAAGATGAAGATTTGGCGCTAGATGTCCGAATTCAACCGCGCGTGGCCTAATTTTTGCTTGATTTGTAGCGAGTATTGTTGAAAATAGTGGATAGCTGCTTTACCGGCCACGGGCCGGGGTGTAGGCTTTTTCGCGTTTGGGGTTGAAGAAGAATACAGTAGCTAACAGCGCTGGCTTGGCGAGGAAGACGGTCGGCAAGAATGGACGGTCAACTTGGTAGCTAGGAGGGCACCAGGTTCTTCGCTTTGCGGCGACACAAATTGCGCGACAATGTTTTGCATAAGCATGGAATGAAGATAGGAGTGTGGGGGCACGCCGAATAGGGTTCGGCCGCGTGTGTTCCGGCAATGATCGCCGGTAGCATGTGAAGTCAACACTTTGGTCGTCCTCATCGCACTATGGCGACACTCTCTACCGAAGGATTCGTCGATTACGTCGAGCGTAGTGGGCTCGTCGATGCGCCGACGCTGCAAACGGCACTCGAAAGCATCAAGGCCGCGCAGGGCGGCGAGCTGCCCGCGGATGCCGATCTGCTCGCCAATTTGCTGATCGAAAAGAAGCTGCTCACTTTGTGGCAGGTCGAGCGGCTGATGGAGAAGAAGTATCGAGCGTTCTTTCTCGGTAAGTACCGCATCTTGCGGCTCATCGGCAGCGGCGGCATGAGCACGGTCTATTTGGCCGAACACAAGCTGATGCACCGGCAGCGGGCGATTAAGGTGCTGCCGCGAAAGCGAGTGAAGGACTCCAGCTATCTGGCCCGCTTTCATCTGGAGGCTCAGGCTACCTCGCAGCTCGACCATCCAAACATCGTGCGGTGCTACGACGTCGATAATGAAGGGGACACGCACTATATCGTGATGGAATATATTGAGGGGAAAGACCTCAATACCATCGTCAAGCAAGAAGGCCATCTGCCGCTCGAATTGGCCTGCAATTACATCGCCCAATCGGCCGAAGGGTTGGCCCATGCCCACGAAAAAAGCCTGATTCACCGCGATGTGAAGCCGGCGAATTTGCTTGTCGATACCAAGGGCATCGTCAAGATTCTCGACCTGGGTTTGGCGTTGTTTTGCGACAACGAGCAGGCGTCGTTGACGGTCGAACACAACGAAAACGTGCTGGGGACCGCCGACTATTTGGCCCCTGAGCAAGCCGTCAACAGTCACCGGATCGACCACAAGGCCGACATCTATGGCCTGGGCTGCTCGCTCTATTTTGTGCTCACCGGTCGCCCGCCGTTCCCCGAGGGGACACTCGCCCAGCGAATTGCCAAGCATCAAACGCAAATGCCCGAGGACATCCGCAAGCTGCGGCCCGATTGTCCTCGTGACTTGGCCGATATTTGCACCAAGATGATGCAGAAGCGGCCCGAGAAGCGCTATGCCAACATGCGCGAAGTGGCCATTGCCCTGGAGGGATGGCTGGTAAACCACGGATACAGCTTCGAGCCCGGCAGCGGCGAAGCAGCCGCCAAGGCCGCGGTGCTCACGGCTGGTGGCCCGGCGACACGCCGAACGGGCGGCTGCGGCTCCCTCGGGGGCTCGCGCGGTCTGTTCTCGGGTTCGAGCCAACGGATCAATCCCAGCGGAACCGGCCCGCTTCGCACGAAGCCGCCGCTACGCAACGACGACACGGTTTATGACAAAACCAACGTCGATACGAAGAAGGGCGGGGGCTCCGACCGGTCGAGTGAAGGGACGAAAAAGACGGGTTCTCGCGCCTTGCCGGTGGCCAAATCGCTCGACAGCACAGTCGGCGAGAAGAAGGCGCTATCGGGCGGGATGCCAGCCGTTACTGGCTCGTCGGTTTCAAGATCGGGCACTCAGCCGATCGTGCGGGCGACTGCCAAAATGACCAGTGGGCCAGCGCCGGTGGTCAAGCAAGATGCGAGCAGCCGCACTAGTGCGCCGCGTCCCGTGATCAGCGCTTCGGTAACAAATCGAGCCGCTTCGCCCCCCGCTAATCCATCGGCCGTGGTTCCTATCAAGCCACGTTCTGCGGTGAATGTTTGGCTCATCGCAGGCGGTGTAGCGTTGACGATTGTCTTGCTGGCCTTGGTAATTGTCATTTTGGCGGCCATGTAGCTCCGTCCGAGATTGGCCCCCACCCCTCCCAAATCGCCCCCCCGGCCCCTAACGTCCAGTAGGCTGATGTGTCGTAAGTCCTTATGCAAAAGCCACTTAAATGTACAGCTTGAATTTGCTAGTGTGGGGGTCGTACGATAAAGGGGTCCGATTGAGGCTCCTTTGGGAACGGTTCACACCTGGCCATGTCCCGTCGCATCTCACTTTCGCTGAAAACGCCCTCTCCCGCGCGGAACAACGCCGCGCGGAGTAGTCGTAAGTTTGTCACGCTGGGCAAGCGCGCCCGCATCAGCAGTGCTACACTTCGCGGGCCATATTTGCCGCCTGAGCAGTGGCATGAGCCGCGGGAACAATCTTCGGCCTCGTTTGACGTTGTCGTGCAACCGGCGGGCACGGGTTACCGGCATGTCATCACCGAAGACGATGTGCGGAGCCGCTTGGCTCAACTGCCGGAGTGGATGACTAAACCCTTGCAGGTCGTGCAGCTCAGCCAAATGACCCGTAAAAAGCGATGTGCGCCCTGCTATGGGATGCAGTGGGGCAGCGCGGTCTATCTGTATCCGATCGAAGAGTCGCTCGTCGAGACCTTTAGCAGCCCGCCCAAGCCGGCTCAGCGGATCGAAGCATCGATGTATGGTGCCCGCTGGTCCCCCACTGGCGGCAAATGGCATTTGATTTGGACCGAGGAATCGATCCGCGATTTCTATCTGAACAACGTGCTCATTCATGAGCTGGGGCACATTTTAGACAGCCGTAATACCAGCCATCGCGACCGCGAGCGGTACGCGGAGTGGTTTGCCCTCGAAGTGGGCTACAAGCCGAGCCGGCGGAAGGAATTGGCCGCCGCGGCGGTGAGCAAATACGCTCCCACGGCTGGCGGGCGGTCTTAACCGTGTCCGACGAGTTTTTTACTGGCACGCCAAGGAACACCGGGAGGCTGACGCCTCCCGCTCGCCATGAATTCACGGCGGACGGTCTTAACCCCTTTCGTTGAGTACCTTTGTGACTTTGGACCGTGTAAATTGGGTCCATTCGTCCGCGCTGGTGTTGCGCGCCTGGGAGTAGTGCCATGTTTCGATGTTTGGTTTTGGTTTCCGTTGTTTGCTTGTTGCTTAGTACAGCGGCGTTGCAGCTTCTGGCGGCCCCCACCGCTGAGCAGCGGGAGGAGATTCAGGCCGCAACGGAGCTGATGGTGAAAGCCGGGGCCCTGTTTAACCAAAACAAGTTTCCCGAGGCGGGGGAGGCGGTCAAAGAAGCTCAGGAACATGTGATTAAGGCGGCCGACGACGCGGACCAGGCCACGCTGGCTCAGCTTGCTCCGATTCATAAGCGGATGGAGCAGGCGCACGCCATCTTGAAGAGCAAAAACGTGGACCTGCCGCCGCTGGAGCCCCTGCCCGCCACGAAAACGGCGGCGAAGACTGCCGCGAAGCCCACCACGGCCAAGCCCGCCCCGGGCAAGAAGCCGGCTGAGAAAACCACAGCAAAGACCACTCCAGAAAAGTCCACAGCCAAGACCGACTCCAAAACACCGCCGGGGAAGGCCGGTGCGGCTGGCAGCGTCAGCTTTGTGAACGATGTTGCACCGATTTTGAATAGCCGCTGCGGCGGGTGTCACGTTCGCAATGCCCGTGGCGAATTCTCGATGAATACTTTTGATCTGCTCATCAAGGGACCGCCGAAGAGCGGCAAGGTGATCTTTCCTGGCGATGTAAAGAGCAGCGTGCTGATTGAAAAGGTGCAAGAGAAAGAGATGCCGCCTAACGGAGCGGGCATTCCCGACGCCGAACTCGCGAAACTGAAAAAGTGGGTCGAAGAAGGCGCGAAGTTCGATGGCAAGGACCGGGCCGCCCAGCTCACGACGTATGTCACACCCAGCAATGCGGCAGCGACAAACTCACTGACCACCGTTCGCCAGGCCACCGGCAAGGAAACCATCAGCTTTGCCCGCGATATCGCTCCGATGTTCGTCAAGAGTTGCGTCGGTTGCCACGGGCGGGATCAGCCGCGAAACGACTTCAACTTGAGCACGATGACGACCTTGCTGCGTGGTGGCGAACGAGGCGAGCCGGTGTTGCCCGGCAAGCCGGCGGATAGTCTGCTCATCAAAAAACTGCGCGGTACAGCGGACGGCCAGCGGATGCCGCAGCGGGGCGCGGCGTTTTCGGAGGAGGACATCAAGAAAGTCGAGACGTGGATTGCGGAAGGGGCTCGTTACGATGCCCCCGACCCCGCCATGCAGCTCACCGTGGTTGCGTCCATCGCCAAGGCCCAAGCTTCCACGCACGAGCAGCTTACGAAAGACCGGGCTAAGTTGGCCGAGGAGAATTGGCGGC
Organism: Anatilimnocola sp.; assembly: GCA_031394445.1. Classification (GTDB taxonomy): domain Bacteria; phylum Planctomycetota; class Planctomycetia; order Pirellulales; family Pirellulaceae; genus CAYLLN01. The sequence goes on along the minus strand of JANNTN010000780.1, from coordinate 10,363 downwards.
TGGGAATGCCCGGCACGACGGCCAGCAAGTTTGAACGGGACAATTTCTTAGTCATGGGTAGCGTCGGCGAGAATACACTTGAGGATATTGCCAAGCGGGCCGAAGCGCTGGCCCCCAAGGTTGGCGAAATCTTCAAAGCGTCGCCCGGTCAGCCCTTGGTGAAAGGGCGTGTCACGCTGTTCGTGTTTGGTGAGCGGTACGACTACGGCGAGTTTGGCAAAATGGTGGAGAAGCACGACTTGCCGGCTGCAGCGCGCGGCCATCACAAGTACACCATTGTGGATGCGTATGGCGTGGTGCTGACTCCGAAAACGCCGGAATACGACTTTGATACGCTGATTGCCCAGCAACTCGCGGCTGTCTATGTGGCGTCGCTGGGCAAGAATGTGCCGCATTGGTTTGCGGAGGGGTGTGGCCGCGTCGCCGCATCGCGGATGGCACCGGGCAGCGACCGCCGCGTGGCTCAGTGGGACATTGAGCTGAGCGGCATTGTCGGCTCGCTGGCCAAGCCCGACGATTTCATCAATGGCAAAATGCCACCGGAAAACGCCGATGTGTGCAGTGCGAGCTTTGCGAAGTTTTTGATGTCCAACAGTCGTCAGTTCCCGAACTTGATGGACGCGCTGCGTAAAGGCGCAGACTTCAAAAAGGCGTTTGCCGACACGATGGGGGGCGATCCAGAAAAGCTGGCGGCTGTGTGGGTTCGCGATCCGCCGAAAATGGGCCGCGGCGGACGTGCGAAGAAGTAACGTGCGGGCTACTTATCCGATTTGAACAAGTTGATTCAAACTGCCGCTCTTGAAGCCTTCCAGGTCGAGCGTGATGAACTTGAAGCCCAGTCGCCGCAGCTCTGCCGCCAACTCACGGCGGAAATCGTCTTCGTAAAGGCGCGGCAGGTCGGCCAGCGGCACTTCGATCCGGGCCAAATCGCCGCGATGATACCGCACTCGCAGGTTTTGCATTCCACGAGCACGTAAAAATTGCTCGGCCCGGTCGATCATGCTCAAACGCTCGACCGTCACCGCTTCACCATACGCAATGCGGCTGGAAAGACACGGCGTCGCCGGCTTATCCCAGACCGGCAAGCCCCAGGCGGCGGCTAGCTCGCGGACTTCGGCCTTCGTAATGTCGCACTCGGCCAGCGGGCTGTGAATTCGATGCTCCGACGCGGCGATCATCCCTGGCCGGTAATCTCCCAGATCGTCGGCGTTGGCACCGTTCACGATTGCATTGACGCCCAGCTCTGGCAGCAGCCGACCGAGCTGCGTGTAAAGCTCTGTCTTGCAGTGATAGCAGCGGTCCGGGGCATTCTTTAGATAATCAGGTTTCGCTAGCTCATCGGTGGTCAGCATCACATGGCGAATGCCGATCAAATCGGCTAGTTCCGCAGCCGCCTCCAGCTCCCCTTCCGCCAAGCTCGCGCTGCTCCCCGTCACCGCGATTGCCCGCTCGCCCAGTGCGAGAAACGCCGCCTTGGCGACGACAGCGCTATCCACACCGCCGGAAAACGCCACGGCGCAGCTTTCGAGTTGCCGCAGGGCGGCGAGGAGGGAATCGCGTTTTTGGTCGAGCAAATCCATGCCGCCATTTTATGCTCTAGTCTCGGTCTTCGGCAGGGCTATATTCTGTCTCGTGGAGGAGATGCCATGACCCACTATTTGTCGCTTGTCGCAATCATCGCCTGGGCGTTCGTTGCGGCAACCGCGGATGAATCGAAAATTGAGCCTCTTCAGGCCCCGCAGTTGCGGCAGGAACTGCTGCGGCGGGTGAAAGTCGATCAAGCGGCCAGGTTGGCAATGATCGAGTGGATGAAACTCCATGCCAAAGTTGGGGCCGTCGATATCGCGTCTCTTGCCGACGAGCGGAAAGCGGAGTTTGAAAAGCTGAGCCAGGCCGTGCAGCAGGCCGATGAGGAAAACACGAAGCGGCTGGCGGAGATCGTCGAGCGGTATGGCTGGCCAAGAATCGCGCTGGTTGGCAAGGAGGGGGCCAACGCGGCTTGGCTGCTCGTGCAACACGCCGATCGCAATCGGCCGTTTCAACGCCAATGCCTGGACCTCATGACCCAGTTGCCGAAGGACGAGGTCTCGCAGCGCGATCTGGCTTATCTGACCGACCGCGTGCTACTCGCCGAGGGTAAAAAGCAAGTCTACGGAACGCAGATGAATTCCGCCGAAGGCAAATGGACCCCGCAGCCTCTGGAAGATCCCGATAACGTCGATCAGCGCCGCGCCGAGCGCGGACTCGAACCGCTCGCCGAATACATCAAGCAGATGGAGAGTTTTTACGGGCCGGCACCGCGTAAATAGTTGCGGTACGCTCCATCCTGCAATCCATTGCACCCTCGACAATTGTCGCCTTATTAGCAACCGTGAAACGCATACTCTACGAGGCAGCCATCGCGCCCGTAAACATCGTCTGGGCCCGGTCGGGGCCGACGGAGACGATTTCGACGGGTTTTCCGACGAGTTGGGTGACGCGGTCGAGGTACTTTCGCGCGCCGTCGGGCAGGTCTTCGATGCGGCGGACCTTGGTCACGTCGGTTTGCCAGCCGGGAATGGTTTCGTAAATGGGCTTGCAGCGGCGCAGATCGTCGGCGTGGCCGGGGAAACGGTCGATGCGCTGGCCGTCGAGATCGTAGGCGGTACAGATTTTGATTTCGGGCAACTGGCTGAGGACGTCCATCATCATCAGCGAGATGCAGTCGATGCCGGAGAGCCGGGCGGTGTAGCGCACGGCGACGGCGTCGAACCAGCCGCAGCGACGGGGGCGGCCGGTGGTGGTGCCATATTCGCGGCCCAGCTCGCGAATGCGCTGGCCGACTTCGTTGTCGAGTTCCGTGGGAAATGGTCCGCCGCCGACGCGCGTGCTGTAGGCTTTGGCGACGCCGATCGTCTTGGTGATCCAGCGGCCGGGCACTCCGGAGCCGGCGGAGACGCCCACGCCGGAAGCATTGCTGCTTGTCACATAGGGAAACGTGCCGTGATCGATGTCGAGCAGCGAACCTTGCGCCCCTTCAAACAGCAGTTTCTTGCCCGCCTCGACCGCGTCGTGCAAATAGTGCGTCGTATCGCCGACGTAGGGCTTTAGCCGTTCGGCGTAGCCTGAGTACTCTGCAAAAATCGCATTCGCGTCGAGCGCCTCTTGCTGGCTGCCGAGGCCGACGAGCAGCTTGTTCTTGGCGGCGACGATGTGCTGCACGCGGGCATGGAAATCGGGCCGGTACATGTCGCCAAGGCGCACCGCGTGCGAGCGGCCGACCTTGTCGCGGTAGCAGGGACCGATGCCGCGGAGCGTGGTGCCGATGCTCTCGCCGCCGGTGGCCTGATCGAGCACTTTGTCTTCGGCGATGTGCCAGGGAAACACGACATGCGCCCGGTCGCTCAGGCGGAGATTGTCGGCAACCTTAATCCCTTGGGCCAAGAGCGAATCGATCTCTTTGATGATCGTCGGCGGATTGATGACGACGCCGGGCGTCACGACGTTCATCACGCTCGGTGTCAAAATTCCGCTGGGGACGTGGTGCAGCTTGTACGTTTTATCGCCCACGACGACCGTATGGCCGGCGTTGGCACCGCCTTGATAGCGAACCACGATCTCAAACCGCGAGGTCAACAAATCGACGAGCTTCCCCTTCGCTTCATCGCCCCACTGCAAACCAATCACGCATGTTCCCGGCACGAAATCCCCTCGATCTTCACTAGCATTAAAAGAGTTGGCAGTAACGACCGGCCCAGTCGCTTTTCGCGTTGCCAAAAAGAGCCGCTTCCTGCTGAGCCAAACCTGCCATGCTATGGCCTAACCCGGCTGGTGGTCAACGGCGTGATTGGCTCGTGTTGTCATCCACCATTAGAAATGTCCCCTTGAGGTTCTTCTTGACATAACGGGGTGGGGGTGGGTTGGCCACGGCCACGCCACGGATGGGTCTGCGCCGGTTTCAGTCCTTGAATCGACTTGGTGGGCCCGCTACGCGGCTGGACTCGCTGACGCTGCGGACGGGGGTCTGTCCGCGTCGTGCCATAGGCCAGCTCGCGATCTCCCGAGAACAAACGCACGCGGCCGTCGAGTTGATCGCAGACCGTCACGCGCTGGCCAGGTTGCATGCCGCTGCCACGCGGAAGTTGCAAGAACGCATGGTTCCAACGCACCGTCCAATCGTTCTGCACCACGCGTTCCTCCTGCACAGCCAACAACCACCGCCGCCGCGTCTGCACCGGCACTACCAACCCCTCCTCGGCCAGGCACTCCGCAGCCAGCGTCGGACCGTAGTCCCCATACTGCTTCAGATAGCGCGCCAGCACTCGCTTCCACAGCTTAGTGTCACCCCGGCGGTTCGACTTGCGGCCACGCAGCCGATGCACCAGGCCCGCATCACCCTCCGCCTGATACCGGCTCCACAACCGCTTCATCTGACGGTAGCCAATGCCCAGTAACTCACTACTCTTCTGAAGTGTCAACTGCTGCGAAACCACCTGCGACAACACTTCCCAACGCCTCCGCTCTCGCTTGCCCATCGCCAATGTCTCCATTCCTCGCCCTCCTTTGGAAGGGCAGCATGGGGACATTTCTAATGGTGGATGACAGAAAGTGGCGGCTCGACGGTGGATATGCTAAAGCATAACCTACGGCTTCCACGGTTATGGCCAGAGGGCAATCGGCGGATTCCGGAACCAAGTTTGGTCCCGGCTGGGAAGGCGTAAATAGACTCTGCTGCACACTAGTAAACGGACGATTGAACAATGACAAAGCCTCTCAACATTGGCATGATCGGTTACGGCTTTATGGGCCGGGCACACAGCAATGCGTATCACAGGGTGAACGATTTTTTTGATTTGGAATATCGGCCGGTGCTGAAGGCGGTGTGTGCGCGGGACAAGGAGAAGGCGGAGGCGTTTGCCAGCCGGTGGGGCTATGAGTCGGTGGAGACGGATTGGAAGAAGCTGCTGGCTCGCAAGGATATTGATGCGGTCGATATTTGCACGCCGAACAATTTGCACAAGGAGATTGCGATTGCGGCGGCGGAGGCGGGGAAGGCGATTTTGTGCGAGAAGCCGCTGTCGATGAACACGGAAGAAGGGGAGGAGATGTGCCGGGCGGTGGAGCAGGCGAAGGTGCCGAATATTGTGTGGTACAACTATCGCCGCGTGCCGGCGGTGACGTTTGCCAAGCAGATTATCGAGAGTGGCAAGCTGGGGAAGATTTTTCATTATCGGGCCAATTTTTTGCAGGATTGGACGATCAGCGCCGAATTGCCGCAGGGAGGAGCCGGTCTGTGGCGGCTGGATGCGGCCGCGGCGGGGAGCGGCGTGACGGGCGATCTGCTGGCCCACTGCATCGATACGGCAATCTGGCTGAATGGCGGGATCAGTAACGTGACGGCGATGACCGAGACGTTCATCAAGGAGCGGACGCACACGCTGACGGGCAAGGTGGAGAAGGTGGGGATCGATGACGCGTGTGCATTTTTGTGCCACTTCAGCAACGGGTCGCTGGGCCTCTTTGAGAGCACACGCTATGCCCGCGGGCACAAGGCGCTGTACACGTTTGAGATCAACGGCGAGAAAGGCTCGATCAAATGGGATTTGCACGACTTGCATCGGCTGCAATGGTTCGATTATCGCACGGAAAGCTCGCTCCGCGGCTGGACCAGCATTCACGTCACCGACGGCGAACACCCTTACATGGGCAAATGGTGGGTTCCGGGTTTGGCGATTGGCTATGAGCACAGCTTTGTGCATCAAGTGGCTGATTTTCTGGAAGGTTATGCGAAAGGCACGCCGGTGAGCCCGACGTTTCGCGATGCGCTGGAGACGCAGAAGGTGTGCGACGCGGTGCTGGAGAGCGCGAAGAGCGGGGCGTGGACGAATGTGGGATAGTCGTAGTAACGATGCCCGAATGGACAGAGTGATATATGCCGACAATCACGATCCCAACCGCCGTTGCCGACTTGCTGCGCAATGCGGCTGTTGTAACGCATCTGGTCGATGAACAGGGCGTTTTGCTTGGCAGTTTTGCTCCGGCATGTTCAATCAGCAAAGAATTGACGCCGGAAGAATATGAGGAAATCAAGCGTCGGCGGCAATCCAATAGGGCTTGGCTCACGACGGAACAAGTGTTGTCTCGGCTAGAATCAAGATAAGGGCCCGCGCCATTTCAGTGGTCCAAATTCGTTCGAGCATGTTGTTGAAACCATGAATCTTGATGTTGTCGAGCTGTTGAGTGATCTGGTGCGGATTCCGAGCGTGAATCCGATGGGTAAGGCGGTTAGCGGAGATATCTATTACGAACATCGGATGACGGCCCGGCTGGAGGCGCTGTTTCGAGAGTTGGGGCTGCCGGTGGAGCGGCATACGGTCGCGCCGCTGCGGGAGAATATCATCACGCAGGTGGAGGGAGATGTTCCGCCGGAGAAGGGCGGGAAGATCGTGATGCTGGAGGCGCATCAGGATACGGTGCCGGTCGAGGGAATGACGATTGAGCCGTTCACGCCGAAGCTGGATGGCGGGCGGATGTATGGACGGGGATCGTGCGACATTAAAGGGGGCATGTCGGCGATGATTTGTGCGCTCGCACGGCTGGCGAAAGAGAAGCCGGCGGGGCGGCCGACGGTGGTGCTGGCTTGCACCATCAACGAAGAGCATGGCTTCACCGGGGCGACCCACTGGGCGACGGCGTATTCGGGAAAGGTTCCCGATAGCGGCCACGGGCCGGAGGTTGCACCGCCGGCGGGGCGGTCGGCATTACTAACGCGCGTGCCGGACGCGGTGATCGTGGCGGAGCCGACGCAGCTTAACGTTGTCGTGGCGCACAAAGGGGCGGCGCGGTGGAAATGTAGCACGCTGGGGGTGGCGACGCACAGTTCGCAGCCGCTGCTGGGGGATAATGCGATTTATCGGATGGCGCGAGTGCTCGATGCGCTCAATGAATATGCGCGGGAGATAGCGCCGAAGCTGGCGAGTCATCCGCTGTGCGGGCAGCCGACGTTGAGCGTGGGCATGATCACGGGGGGCATCAGTGTGAACACGGTTCCCGGTCGCTGCACGATTGAAATCGATCGCCGCGTGCTGCCGACTGAAAATCCCCAGGTGGCTCTCGATCATTGCTTGGATTATCTGCGCAGCAAATTGGGACCGGAAGTGAAGGTGGAACACGCTTCGCCGTTTTTGCTAACGCGCGGACTGGCGGATGACAAGAACGGCGAATTGGCGGATCGGTTAGGCGCGGCAATTCGGAAGCATGGCGGGCCGGGGAAACGGATTGGCGTGCCGTTTGGGACCGATGCACCGCATTTTGCCGCGACGGGGTGCCCGACGGTTGTGTTTGGGCCGGGAAGCATCGATCAGGCGCACACGGCCGACGAGTGGATCGATTTGGAGCAGTTGCGAGCGGCGGAAGAGATGCTGTACGACTTCATCCGCGAGGGATAGCCAAGTCGTAGGGTGCAAAAGCGTATCGCATTGCACCGTTTTTTTTGCAGCAGGCTCTGCCGAAAGGTGCATTTCGCGGTGCATACACATCCTACAATTCGGCCATCAGGCAACCGAGTCTTAATTGCTATCGCGATTACAGTCGTGATGAGTTTGATTCTGATTACGCTCGCGTGTCTCGACCCTGCCTTTGTTTTCCGCGGCGAATTTCTTCCCGGCCTAATGAATGGCACAGAATGGGGCCAAGTTTCAATTGCCGCCACATGGTGTGCTCTCGGGCCATTTAGCCTTGCACGACGCTTGCCACTGGCGGCTGGCTGGTTGGCCGGGGTGATTTTGGCAAATGGCATCTCGCTTGCCAGCGACTTGGATTGGCGCGGAGATTTGCTCCTGATATTTGCCACTCAGTTTCTATTGCAATGGGTATTTGTCCAGATGGCAATTTGGCCTATTGCGCTATTGTTCGACCTACGCATTTCTTACCGCGACGACGGGATGAAAGACGATCGCGACCGCCATTTTGGAATTCGAGAGATTTTAATCTTAATGATCGTAGTGGCAACCGTGCTGGGTGTCGGACGACTTACGTTGAAGGGATTCACATTGGATCAGTTGTTCCGAATCCATCGGGAAATAAAGCAAGGAATAGTTATTGCTAGCTTAAACGTCCTGATCGCGCTTCCGCTCATCGCGGCCGGCGTATCGCGCAACCGAGTCGTGCTGGCATCTGTGGCTGCGGTCGCGTTCGCTTTGATTGCTCCGGTGGTCGAAGTGCAGTTGCTCGCCCTGGTTAGAGGATCACCAGCAGAGCAACATGAACTCTTCTATTGGGTTTGGACGAACCTTGTTCAATCCGTTTGGATTCTCGCAGTGCACCTCGTCCTGAGAACCGGCGGATATCGGTTCGTATCTCGGAGAGCAACCACTAGCTAGAGTGAGCAGCTTTGATCGCAGTGGATTTCGCCAACATGAGTGTCGGCGGAGTCGCCAGATTTCCCGACAGGTGCATTTCGCAGCGCTCATGCACCCTACATCAGAACCCCGTGGCTTGGACGGCGCGGCCCCATTCGGCGGTGGCACCGACGGCCATGATGGAGAAGGTGGTGCCGCTCCAGACCCACCAGTTGTTGCGGGTGAGAATGGTGAAGAGCGTGGCACAGGCGACGAAGAACAAGCAGACGACGAAGCCATGGTGGCAGAGGGCGTGGACGCGATGCGAGTGTGGCAGACGCGTCAAAATGATGCTGGCCAGGCCGAGGATGTGCAGCGGGGCGAGCAGCCAAAAGATCAGCCCTGGGTTGGCTGAAACCAAATAGACGAGGTCCATGCGTGGAGAAGCTCCCTGAATCCATTCGGGGATGCCGGTGGGCGACCTGCGGGTGTCGTCAGCCGGCGAAATTGATTTGTTACCAACGCGGGGCCGCAATTTGGCAAATTGCGGCCCCGGGATCAATGGCAAACTTGAATCAATTATTCAAAATGGCGGGAAACCGAAGGTCATTCGCGGTTTCTAACCCGCCATTTGCTTGAGGAAGCCTTCGAGGTGCATGCTGCGGATGGGGTGTTGCAGCTTGCGGACGGCTTTGGCCTCAATCTGGCGGACGCGCTCGCGTGTGACCTTGAAGATGCGGCCGACCTCTTCGAGCGTGTAGGTGTAGCCGTCTTGCAGGCCGTAACGGAGGCGAATGATTTCGCGCTCGCGCCAGGTGAGTGTCTTGAGCAGACCTTCGATCTTCTGCCGCAGGACGCTCTGGTTGGCGAGCTGCACCGGGCTTTCGCTGGAGTGATCTTCCAGGAATTCGCCGAAGCTGGAGTCCTCGCTGTCGCCGACGGGCCGGTCGAGGCTGACCGGATGGCGGCCGATGTCGAGCACGCGGCGGACTTCTTCGAGCGGCAAGCCGGAGAGATCGGCGATTTCCTCGGTGGTGCCTTCGCGGCCGAATTCTTGCAGCAGCCGCTTTTGGATGTTGCGGAGCTTGCTGAGCACGTCGATCATGTGGACCGGGATGCGGATCGTGCGGGCCTGATCGGCGATGGCCCGCGTTATGGCCTGGCGAATCCACCAGGTGGCGTACGTGCTGAACTTGAAGCCGCGGCGATATTCGAACTTATCGACGGCACGCATCAGGCCGGTGTTGCCTTCCTGAATGAGGTCTAGGAAGGTCAGGCCGCGATTGCGGTACTTCTTCGCGATGGAGACGACGAGACGCAAATTGCCGCTGGAGAGCTCGCGCTTGGCCAATTCGTACTCGATGTGGTGCTTGCGAACGGCAGCACAGCGCTGGCGGAGGCTCTTGGGGCTTTCCAGCGTCATTTTCAGCAGATCGGCCAACTCGCGGCGGAGGTCGGCACGTTCATCGCGGCGAGCCGGATCGTGCCGAATTTCTGCCAGTCGCGATTGAACTTCGTCGAGCCGCTCGGAAAACTCTTCCATTTGCTTGAGCAGCGGCTGCACGCGGCGCGTACGAAGACTGAGTTCTTCGACGAGCTGCAAGCATTTGCGGCGGCGACGGAGGAACATTTTGCGAGCGGCGAGGCGCTCGGCCTGGGGCGTCGATTTGCGAATGAGCTTCGCGAAATCTTGGCGGTTGGCTTCGAGCAAGTGGTCGATCGTCGCCAGATTGTGCGGCATCCGGGCGAGGATTTGCTCCTTGGTGAGCTGCTCGGTGAGCGAGACTTTGATCGTCCGATCGAAGGGGAGCTCGCCGCGATAGACCTGCTTGAGCGTTTCGACCGTGGCTCGCAGTGCGAAATCGCACGAGAGGAGCGAACGGCGGAAGCGCTTGCGGGTGACTTCGATTTTTTTGGCCAGCGAGATTTCTTCCGCGCGGGTGAGCAACGGAATCGTGGACATCTGGGCCAGATAGAGGCGAATTGGGTCGCTGTTGAGCTTCTTTTCTTCTTCCGGCTTGATCAACGAAGGCTGGTCATCGACG
>JANNTN010000747.1:0-2888 GCA_031394445.1 Anatilimnocola sp. | reverse complement strand
ACCGGGGCGAGGGGAGCCGTGCTCTGGGAAAGGTGTCCGGGGGTGTCGCTGCGCTCAACCCCCGGCTAATGGCTGTGAACCCTTCGGGTTCGGAAACTCGTAATCCAGTTGAAACTTTCCCGCTGCGTTTGAATCTTCATTTTTGCTTTCGATAACGATTAGGACTCCGAAGAATGCTGAAAGATGCCGTTGATCGCTGGACTATCACGGATGCTAGCGAGTTGTATGAAGTGCCGCGTTGGGGCAAGGGGTATTTCTCGGTCAACGAGAAGGGGCACATGCAGGTCCACCCGGGGAAAGACCCGGCATTAGCCATCGACATGCAGGAACTGATCGAGCGGCTGCAACTGCGGGGGCTCGATTTGCCCATTCTGCTGCGGTTCAACGGCGTTTTGAAGGATCGGCTGCGCGAGATTCACGATGCATTCGCCCAGGCGATCAAAGATCACGACTATAAGAACCGCTACATCTGCGTGTATCCGATCAAGGTGAACCAGCAGCGGCATGTGGTTGAGCAGGTGATCAACTACGGCAAGGTCTATGGCTTTGGGCTGGAAGCAGGCAGTAAGCCGGAGTTGCTCGCGGTGGTGGCGATGACGGACGCGGAGACGCCGATCATTTGCAACGGGTTTAAGGATGCCGAGTTCATCGAGATGGCGATGCTGGCCCAGAAGATGGGCCGCAAGGTGATTCCGGTCGTTGAGAAGTACACGGAGCTGGCGCTCGTGCTGAAGTATGCCGAGAAGATCGGCGTGCGGCCGCAGATTGGGATGCGGATCAAGCTGGCGGCGCGGGGGAGCGGCCGGTGGCAATCGTCCGGCGGGTGGCGGAGCAAGTTCGGCTTGACGGTGAGCGAGATTTTGCACGCGGTGGAGGAGCTGAAGAGTCGCGACATGCTCGACTGCTTCAAGCTGCTGCATTTTCACCTCGGCAGCCAGATCACGAACATCCGCCATGTGAAGACAGCCGTGACGGAATCGGCGCGGGCGTATGCCGATCTGGTGAAGCGCGGGGCGGGGCTGGAGTATCTCGATATCGGCGGCGGTTTGGGGGTCGATTACGACGGGTCGCAGACGAATTTCGAATCGAGCGTGAATTACACGCTGAATGAGTATGCGGCCGACGTGGTGCATCACGTGCAGGCCGTGTGCGATGAGGCGTCGGTAGCGCATCCGACGATCATCAGCGAGAGCGGCCGGGCAATCGCTGCCTATCACGCTTGCCTGGTGTTCGGCACACTGGGCGTGGCCGGCCAAGGGAATGGCGAGGAAAACCTGCTGGACATCCCGCCCGATTCGGAGCAGCCGCTGTTCGACCTGGTCGATACATTCAAGGGAGTCACCGCTCGCAACGTGCTGGAAAGCCTGCACGACGCGCAGCAGGCGATGGATGTTGCAATGACGCTGTTTTCCAGCGGCTATTTGTCGCTGGCGCAGCGGGCGACGGCGGAGAATTTGTTCTGGGCGATTTGCAAGAAGATCAAACGGCTGGCGGAGTCGCTTGATTTTGTGCCGGAGGAACTGGAAGGGCTCGATACGCTGCTCTCCGACACGTACTTCTGCAACTTTTCGCTGTTTCAGTCGATGCCCGATAGTTGGGCGATCAAGCAGCTTTTTCCCGTGATGCCGATTCACCGGCTGAACGAGCGGCCGACGCACCATGCGGTGCTCAGCGACATTACCTGCGACAGCGACGGCAAGATTGACCAATTCATCGACCGCCGCGATGTGAAGCGGACGCTCAAGCTGCATGAGTTTGATGGTCAGCCGTATTACCTGGCGGCGTTTTTGATTGGTGCGTATCAGGAGATTTTGGGCGACTTGCACAATTTGTTTGGCGACACGAACACCGTCCATGTCGATCTGACTCCCGCCGGCGAAGTCGTGATCGAGGCGATCGTTAAGGGTGATACCGTTCGCGAAGTGCTCGACTATGTCGAGTTTGAGCCCAGCGATCTCATCACCCGCCTGCAAACCGCCGTCGAAGTCGCCGTCCGCGAAAACCGCCTCGGCCACCAAGAAGCCGGGCGGTTTCTCAAGTTCTATGAAGACGCCCTTGATGGCTACACGTATTTGGAAGAGCCGGGGGATTAGGCTCTGGTAATCCGCGTGGCGGGGATCGAAAATAGCGCCCGCCATTGTGATGATCTTTGGTCTTAACGCAGAGACGCAAAGGCGCGGAGACGCAGAGGGAATCCGAGGCCAATTGAATCTCTCCGCGCCTCAGCGTCTCTGCGTTTTGTCGGCAAAGGTGGACTTTCGATTCACTTGACGCGAACCAAGTAATAGGTCCGATTCCATGAACCGCGCTATCTGCCGTTTCGGTTCGATTCTTATAATCGCCATCTCGTTCTCTGTGGCTGGTCAGCAGCCAGTGGCCAAGCTCGATACCAGTCGCGGCGACAAAATGCTGGCGGAGTATTTTGCGGCGGAGACGAAGAAGCTGCAGGAGGCGTGTCTGGCTGATATCGCGACGCTGGACGATTGGAAATCGAAGCGGGGCGAATATCGGCGGCAGTTGCTTGAGATGCTGGGGCTCGATCCGCTGCCGGAGCAGACGGATTTGAAGCCGGTGATTACCGGGCGGCTGGAGCAGGAGGATTTTGTCGTCGAGAAGCTGCATTTTCAGTCGCGGCCGGGGCTGTATGTGACCGGCAATCTGTATCTGCCGAAGAAGATCAATCTTGAAAAACCGTTGCCGACGATTTTGTATGTGTGCGGGCATAGCGTCGTGAAGGTGGACGGCGTGGCGATGGGGGCGAAGGCCGGGTATCAGCATCATGGGGCGTGGTACGCGCGCAATGGTTATGCCTGTCTTGTTTTGGTTCAGCCTGAACAGGACGACCGGCCTGAGTGGGTTATGAAGGAATGAACGCTGGATCACGCGAT
>JANNTN010000736.1:0-3437 GCA_031394445.1 Anatilimnocola sp. | reverse complement strand
TCGACGATGCGGTCCTCGAACTCGATGTCCGCGTACTCCCCGGCCACGCGGCGGGCGGTCTCCAGCCACAGCCCGTCCGTGTGCTTCATGATGTTGGCCTTGTGGACGCAGGTCACCTTCTTGCGGCCGTGCTGACGGGCGTAGTCGAAGGCGCAGCGGACGATCCGCTCCGTGCCGGAAACGCTGATCGGCTTGATCGACACGCCGGTCTGATCGGCGGCGGACTTGATCTTGCGGTCGGGCGAGATCGAATTGATGAACTCGATCAGCTTGGCGGTTTCCGGTTTGCCCACCTCGAACTCGACGCCGGCGTACAGGTCTTCAGTGTTCTCGCGGACGATGACGATATCGACGCCAAGCTCGCTGAAGTAGCTGCGGACGCCGGGATAGTATTTACAGGGGCGAATGCAGGCGAAGAGGCCGAGCTCTTGCCGCAGATGGACGTTGATCGAGCGGAAGCCGGTGCCGACGGGGGTGGTGATCGGTGCTTTGAGGGCACACTTGGTGCGGCGGACGCTGGCGAGCACGGCGTCGGGCAGAGGGGTGCCGGTGCGGGCCATCACATCGACGCCGGCCTCTTGCACGTCCCAATTGATCTTCACGCCGGTCGCAACGACGCACAGCCGGGCGGCATCCGCCAATTCGGGGCCGGTACCGTCGCCAGTAATCAACGTCACTTCATGAGCCATCGCAGCAAACTCCTATATCCGCCTCAATTAAATGTGGTTCCGCAAGCTATCACGGGTGGGGAGGGTGGTCAACGATTGGTGGTTGGCGTGTGGGGGCAATTATGCGACGACCGGGCCACTGCGAGCGGTGCGAAGCGGACGGGAGGACGCTAAAGTTTGCAAAAATTTCTCGTGGGAGCGTTAGCGGTTTTATGTAAATCATTGTGCTGGAATGAGTTGTGGTTTTTGGTTGAAAAGCCAGTGCGCTCAAGTCGAGCGTTGCTTTAGCGCGATGGAGGCTTGGAATGGTTTAGAGCCGCGAGAGGCACCACCTGGCAGGCGAGCCCCTCTATGTACATTGCATTCTGCGCAAAAAACCGGGCCAGATTTTCGGAAATATTTATCAAGCCGGAAATGGTGGTTTTGGGGCCGGAGAGTTTTTGTGATTGGCAAGGTTTGCGAGGTCGGAAGAGTTTCCCAGGGTTGTTTCTTCCTTTGTGTGGCAAGTTGTGCGGATACGGTGAGCGATTGAGGTGGGTTAACGTGGGGGAGTATGAGGGGACGATTTTTATGAAGGTGGAGGAGTTCATTTTCGTCGCATTGGATGCGGATTCATGTTGAGCCGGTGGCTAGTTTTGGCGTTTGCGATGGGCGGCGTGCTGCTGGGAGGACAGGCGCGGGGGCAATTCGTGGAGCCGGGGTATGGCGGCGTGGGACGAGAGCTGGAGAGTGTTTCAGAAGTGGCGGAGGAGGAGCGAGACGAGATTGAGACCGATCGCGATTCGTTCACGCCGGCGACAACGACGGCGGGCTATAGACGGGTGATCGTGGAGTCGGCGTATTCGTTCATCGATAACCGGAGAGTGCCGGATACGAATAGCTTGCCGGAAATGGTGGCGCGGTTTGGCATCAACGACTGGCTGGAATTGCGGCTGGGATGGAACTGGGAAGCTGGCGGGGCGGCGAACGCGATCTCCAGCGGTGGAGGCGGCGCGGAGTTGCCGACGGAGGCTGAGATCGAACGGGACAGCCAAATGGTCTATGGCTTTAAGGCGGCCCTGACGAGCCAAAACACTTGGCGGCCGCAGAGTGCGGTGATTTTGCAAGCGGCCACGCCGACCTACGGCAAGGACACAGCAACGGCGGTGGTGGCAACGTATGTGCTTGGCTGGGAGCTGGCCAATCGGTGGAAGTGGGATACGGCTATGCGGTATAGCTACGACAGCACGGAGGGGGATCACTTCAATTTGTGGGCTCCTTCGACAGTGCTGAAGATTCCCGTCGGAGAGCGACTGGCGGCGCACGCTGAGTATTTTGGAGTTTTTTCGCAGGGGAAAGAGCGCGACCGGTCGCAGCACTATTTCAGCCCGGGCATTCACTATTTGATTCAGCGGGATCTGGAAGTGGGCATTCGTGTCGGTTGGGGATTGAACGAGAACGCGGCGAATTTCTTTTCGAATGTGGGCGTGGGTTGGCGGTACTGAATTTGGTCGCAGGAGGAAATGGAAGCCCTGTTTCGCGCAGTGAGTAAAGGTAAAAGGACCAAGCTCCCAAAAACGTAACACATCAGCGGAATTCACGGCCACATTTGGGGCAACCGATTTTCTTGCCTTGAGCTTCGGGTGGCAAAAGTAATTTGGTGTTGCACTGGGGACAGGCTCTGACCTGGCCACTGGGCGGTGCCGATGAACACGAAAAATCGCGTGAAGGTGGTGGTGTTTTTGGCGTGGCCGGAGCAGTGGGAGTGGGGGGCGCGGGATTGCTGCCCTGGCTGGCCAAGGCAGCGTCGAAGAGCAAGCCCTTGCTACAAAGCAGGCACTGACCGGATTTGCCGCGTTGATCATCCTCGATCAGCATGAATTTACGGCAATGCGGGCATTGAACGATGAATGGCATGTTCGGAAAAACAGAATCCCTAAGAGAGTATGGGCGGCGCGGCAACTCACTGAATATTCAAACTGGCGACAAATTAACGCTGTTCCCCTTCGTTTTCGGTGACCGGAAGGTGAAGGTGGTTCGCCAGCCATTCGGCCGTCAAGCGGTCGTATTCCCGGCGGCTAGCTTTCGTGCCCCACCGGGCCGAGGTAGAAGTCACGGCCGTTTAGCGTGACGATTGCTTGGCCAGACCGTTTATGACGGTGGTACTTGGGCGTGGAATTGATCAGAAGCGGCATGGTGCGGTTGCTCCCGTAAGAGAGGCCAAAACGGTAAGTACCGTTTTGTGCCTTGGGAAATCAGCCGCACTGCCGAACGCCGGCAGGTAACGTAAATGCTTGTTTGGGTAGGACTTATGTACTAGTGGTCAGGGCCGGAGTTGAACCGGCGACACATGGATTTTCAGTCCATTGCTCTACCAACTGAGCTACCTGACCGGTTTTTGTAGCGAGGGAGGGGAGGAGGGATGGCCTCGTTCGTGCCGTGAGCCGGAAAACTGGAAGGCCGATTCTACCAAGGGAAGGGGCGGGCGCAAACGGGCATAAATGTGTGGAAATTTGTGGGGAAGGCGGGGCTCGGGTTTCAAGTTCCAGGTTTCAAGTCCTAAGTCCTAAGTCCTAAGTCCTAAGTTAAGAGACCAGGGTTTGGGGAGGAGGGTTCGGAGGGAAGGGAATGGGGTGGGCTGGAATTGCGGTCAGTGGTTTTGGGGGTGGGGGCGTATAATGGGGAGGTACTTTCATTTTAGAGCCTGTCCGTAAACCCTCACCCCGGCCCTCTCCCAGAGGGAGAGGGAGAGTCATTGGATGGGCTTAGCAGGCGGAGCCGCGTGTGAAC